>JAHIWS010000020.1 GCA_018815925.1 Nanobdellota archaeon
AAATGGGTTTGGGTGTGTGAAGGGCAAGTATGGTGGTAGTGTTTCTGGGAAAAGATGTTGGAGTTTGAGGGCTGAGATATGTTGTAAATTCATAGCAAACAATCTAAATCTCACGTTAACGTGAGATTTTCAACATACCCTAAAAAAATCTAAAAGAAAATCTACACACTCAATCCTTTTTTTTAGCATTAGCAAGTATTAAGGCCAAAGCAATAGCAATAACAACTACAAAGAACACATTGATCCAAAAAGAATTGCTCCAACTTTGGTTAAATAAAGACTCAAAAAAACTCCATCCAACCCCTGTTGCCCATAGAATAACAATAATCATTACAATAACAAGAACAATTGCAGCTGCAATTTTTACTCCTTTTCCTCCAATTTTTGCATCTCCCCCTATAACAAAACTCCAAATAAGCAAAGCAACAAAAACAACTACTAAAGCAACTGATAAAAATAAAATCAAATTTGATACAACTAATTTAGGAAAAACAGCACTAACAAAAATTAAACCAATAACAAAAGAAACAAGAGCATTAAGTTGTTTTTTATCTTCCCCAAAAACTTTTGTTTTCTCAAGAATTGCGAACACAATAAAAAACATCAACAAAAAAGGGTAAGCAAATTTTGTTAAAACCCAGTGTTGTAAAACGATTTCTCCTGTTGCCATTTTCTATTTAAATTAAATCGCCAGGGATTTCATCAATACCAGAATCCTGACTAGGTAAAGCGGTTTTATTTATGAGAAAAATATCACTAATTGCCCTTACAAACTGTTGAGGGATTATGACCCCTCTTGCACCACCAATCAAAGATGTTACACCACCCCCCACTTTTATTCTCCATCCATCAATCTTATTCTCATGTAAATTTGCTTCTTCTATTTCTCCAAAAAAGTCTCCAGAATCTGTATAAACCTTTGTCCCTAAAACATCTGTTATTTTCTTTACCCTCATATTAAAAACTAGGGGCTCCTATTTAAATAGTTTTCCATAATTTAAAATATGTTTCATCAACAGATATGTGTCCTAAAAATAAACTAAAATAAGTTACTTAAATTAATTTTCTTTAAAATTACCTTTAATAGATTTTTCCGTTGATAAAATAAATTTCATTGATTATGAATACCAATGAACCTAATTTAGAACATAATAAAGTTTATAAAAAAATCAAACCTTCTTAAGCTATGTTTGAGAAAAAAGAAATAGTCCCAATCTTGATTACAACCCTAATACTCGGAGTAGTCATCAGTTTAATAGAAAGTCTTGAATTATTCCTATATAGTCTACTCGCTGTATTTCTAGTAATAATAGTTAATATAGTTGCTAAAAAAATATCTTGTTTTTATCTAGACTCAGAAATAGAAATAAAACTATGGGAATTTAAAAGATATGGTTTCAAAAAAAGCAGTTACTTTAAAAAATCATTTCCTGCAGGAGCTTTTTTCCCAATAATCTTTACTGCATTTACACTAGGTTATGTGAATTGGATGGCCTGTTTAGTATTTGATGTTAAAGCCAAAATATATAGGGCAGCAAAAAGACATCAACTTTATTCTTTTTCAGAAATGACAGAATGGCACATCGGACTAATCGCTGCCTCAGGAATCCTCGCTAACCTTATTTTTGCAGTCTTGGGATATTTAATGGGTTTTCCACTTTTCACAAAAATAAATATTTATTATGTTTTCTTTAATATGATTCCCCTTTCCAACCTAGATGGAAATAAGGTCTTCTTTGGAAATTTTGTAATGTGGGCTTTTTTAGCAGCCCTAACCTTAATCGGTTTAGGTTATATTTTTCTGACTATATAAAGCTGTATAAAACTATTTAAAGATTTAGAAATTCAAACTAAAATGCCCTTAAAATTTCTTCAGAACATAATACCAAGAAAATACCAACAAGATATTTTTGAAACATGTGTAAATAAAAATTGCTTAGTTGTGCTCCCTACAGGAATAGGAAAAACACTAATAGCACTAATGTTAGCAATAAAAAGAATAGAACAATACCCTATGGAAAAAGTTGTTTTTTTAGCCCCCACAAAACCATTAGCAGAACAACATTTAAATTATTTTAAAAAATATCTTCCAGAGCTCTTTGGAGACATGCAATTATTTACTGGTTCTGTTAAACCAGAACAAAGAAAAAAAATATACAAAACAGCAGATATTATCTTTTCAACACCTCAATGTGTAGCCAATGATCTAAAAAATAATCTTTATAATTTACAAGAAGTATCATTACTAATAGAAGATGAAGCACATAGATGTACAAAAAACTATGATTATAATTATGTTGCTCAAACCTATATTAAACAAGCCATGAATCCAAGAATCTTAGGATTAACAGCCTCACCAGGATCAAATACTTCGAGTATTAGGGAAATCTGTAAAAATCTTTCTATTGAGGAAGTAGAACTAAGAACAAGACAAAGTACAGATGTTTCACAATATCTTCAAGAACTAAAATTTGAAAAAATAATGTTGGATTTTCCCCCTGAACTAGAAGAAATTAGGCATGTTCTAAAAAAGCTTTTTAATAGTTATGTTGAAGAATTAAAAAAAAGAAAAGTACTTTGGGAACCACCCACAAAAACAAATTTAATCAACCTTCAAAAAAAAATTTCTTCTTCTTTATCAATGGGAAGTAAAAATTTTAACTATATGATGGGGGCAAGTGCCTGTGCACAAGCAATCAAACTACAACACGCTCTTGAACTTTTAGAAACCCAAACCCTCTATAGTTTTAATAAATATCTTAAAACACTCTTTGACCAAGCTTCTAAAAAACAAAGTAAAGGGGTGGTAAAACTTGTTGCAAACCCAGAATTTAATTTCATTTTCATGTCTTCAAATGAACTTTTAGCAAAAAATCATGAACATCCAAAATTAAAAAAACTAATAGAAATAATAACAAAAGAAAATTCAAATAGTAACTCAAAAATAATTGTCTTTACACAATTTAGAGACACTGCTTCTATTGTCTCAAAAAATCTA
This sequence comes from Nanobdellota archaeon, assembly GCA_018815925.1. GTDB lineage: Archaea > Nanobdellota > Nanobdellia > Pacearchaeales > GW2011-AR1 > JAHIWS01. The sequence continues at coordinate 2,999 of JAHIWS010000020.1, forward strand.
AACAACATTTCTGGCATAAAAGCAAAAGTCTTTGTTGGCCAAGCAAAAAAACAAGGTTCTGGTTTAAGTCAAAAACAACAAAAAAAAATAATTGAAGATTTTTCAGAAGGAAAAATAAATACATTGTGTGCAACATGTATTGCAGAAGAAGGCCTTGATATTCCAGAAGTCAATGCAGTTATATTTTATGAACCAATTCCCTCTGCAATCCGTGCAATACAAAGAGCAGGAAGAACAGCAAGACTAATGAAAGGAAAATTAATTATTTTAATAACAAAAGGCACAAGAGATGAAGCATTTTATTATGTATCAAAATCAAGAGAAAGAAAAATGCACAAAGCAATAGACACAATCAAACAAACTCTCTCAAGAAACAATAAACTAGAAGTTCAGAAGAAGTTATAATATGCCTAAAAAAATCCTAATTGATTATAGGGAAAAAAATTCTATGGTTCCCTCTGAATTAATAAATCTTGGATTTGAAATAGAATTTAAAGAATTAAAAGTAGCAGATTATATTATCAAGGGAATTGCAATAGAAAGAAAAACAATTTCTGATTTCACATCCTCAATGTTAAATGGAAGACTATTAAAACAACTAGAAGAACTAAAACAATATTCAAAAAATTTATTAATTGTTGAAGGGGTAGAACAATCTGCACTATATGATGATTCTCCAGAAGGAATTAATGGAAATGCTGTTCGTGGCTTTCTTTTATCAATTCTTTTAAAACACAACATCCCAATCATGTTTACAAAAAATGCAGAAGATACTGCAAAATTTTTAGCTGTATTAATCAAAAAAAAGCAAAAAGAATCACCAATAAATGTAAAAAAACATTCTTTAAATAAAAAAGAAAGAATGCAGTTTATTCTCGAGGGTTTTCCAGGTGTTGGTCCAAAAACAGCAAAAAAACTTCTTAATGAATTTAAAACCCTTCAAAATATAATCAACACTCCTTTAGAAAATTTAAAAAAAATAATTGGAAAAAAAGCAGATATTTTTAACATAATCAAAGAAGAGTACTAGATATTGACACCAATACTTGAACCAAAAAGAACCTTATATTTACCTTCATATTCTGCAATTAATTTGTTTATTCTTTTTTGTTTTTCTCCTTCAGGGAGGGTATAAGTTAGTTTATTCAATGTTTTTAATTTTGAGATTGACAAAAGAAAATTAACTTGTTCCCCTAAATCATTTTTCTCACTCATGCTGCAACCTCCTTAATCTTTTTTTTAATACCAGATTCTCCAATAAACCAAAATTATTTAATTGTTCAGAAAAATTTTTCAAACCCTTATCTCTTACCATTAAAATAAAATAAAAAATAAAAAGTATATAAACAAATATATCTTTTAAAATATAGATTAAAATACAAAAATTATATAAAACCTAGAATTCTTTGTACATTATATTTTTCCTTATTCTAAATTATATTTTCCTATTGCTTCATAAACAGGACCTTTATTCCGCAACATAGAACTTTTTAATTTAAAACAATTTACACTAAATTTAATCCTTGGAATTTTTATTTTTTTTAAATCACTTAAAAACTGTTTTTTATCTTTAATGTTTTTAATTCTTGCAATTGTTAAATGACCCATAAATCTTTTTTCAAATTCAAACAAACCTTCTAAAACAAAATCTATTTCTTTTTGAAATTTTTCAGCTCCTTTTAAATTTAACCAAACAATCCTAATAAAATTTTCAGAAAAAACCCCTAAATTATTTAGTTCTACTTCAAAATTATTAAATTTAATTTTGCTTAATCTTGTTTTAACTCCTTCAACTTTCTCTTTACTAATCTCTCCTAAAAACTTAAGAGTCAAATGCAAATTTTCTAATTCTGTTGTTTTACCAACAAATTCTGGTAAAGAATTCTGAATCTTTTTTATTTCTTTCTGAATTTTTTCAGGAACATCAATTGAAATAAAACAACGAATATTCATTTTAAACTTGTTCAGAATCATCAAGAGAATAAGATTCTGAACTTGTTGTATTATTTGTATTGTCTGTGGGCAATTTATTGTTTGTATTAGTAACAAGTTGTTTGTTTTTCCAAGGATCAGAAATAACTTGTTTATATTCTTTTATTTTTCTAGCTCTTCTTACTATTAAAACAACTACAACACTGATAGCAACCAAAAATAAAGCTATTAAAACTACCAAAAGCCATTTAAGATTTTTAGGCTCTTCTCCTTGTTCACAGTCTTCTGAACAATTATCAAAATTCTCGTCAGAATCACAGATTCCATCTCCACAATAAGAACCTAAAGTAATACTGCATAAACCACAATCATTTTGACAATTTAAACAATCCTCCCCCATATTGCAAACCCCATCTCCACAATAATAATTAGAAGTTGATTGAATAACATTAAAATTAACTATTTTTGATTTGGTGGTTGAAAAAGAAGCAGACTCACTAGCATATATTTGAAGCACATTTGCACCTAAAACAGGATATGCATAATCTGTTCCAGGAATAAAACCCACCTGAGCCCCATTATTTAAAGAATATTTCCAGTATTTTGCATTATTTTTTTCATCTTTAACTTGTAAAAGAATCTCATAATCATAAGCATAAGTTATATTTCTTGGTGAAGAAATAATAATATTTATTCTTGAAACACTAGGAGTGCCCCCATTCCCATGATTAGAGGTCACACCACACTTTCCAATAACCTCTCCTTTATTTTCCCAAACATTAAAACCCTCACAAACAAAAGAAATTCTTCCTTCACATTTTTCTTCTCCTAGACTTTCACAATAAAGCACAGGTGTAGGACCCCCTTTGTAAAGATAAGAATCAAGATAAGTAATATCGTGTATTGTCACCTGGCCATCTGCATTACAATCTGCAATCCCTAAATGATAGGGGATAGAACCTCCCTTGTAAAGGTAATTCATTAAAAAATCAATATCTAAATCACCAATAAAACCATCTTTATTTGCATCACACCTCAATAAATCAGAACTTGTATTTTCTTCTATAGCTACAGGCCCAGAACCTGAATTATGTAAAAAATCATTTAAATAATCAACATCACTTGAATCTAAAATATCATCTGCATTTACATTTGCCAATTCAATTGGGTGATAAAGTTCTCTAACACCAGATAAATAATTTTGGATTAATTCTACATCTAAATCACCAATAAAACCATCTTTATTTACATCTCCTCTGATTAACTCACCACTTGTATTTTCTCCTATAGCTACAGGTACAGACCCCCCCTTATGGATATAACTACTTAAATAAGTTATATCAAACATATTAACAACCCCATCTCCATTAACATTTCCTAATTCTAAAGGATAAGGTGCGGGGCCTCCTTTATTTAAAAAATCTATTAAAAACACAATATCTAGATCACCAATAAAACCATCTTTAGTTACATCTCCCCTTACAGGATTGCTTATTGTAATATCTAAGGCAACAGGTGCAGGACCTCCAGCATGCAAAGAATTATTTAAATAATCTATATCAGCCTGATCAATAATATTATTTCCATCTACATTTCCTAATTCTAAAGGATTTGGAGCAACCCCTCCTGAATTTAAATAATCATTTAAAAATAAAACATCTATGTCCCCAATAAAACCATCTTGATAACAATCTCCCCTAACTAAACCTACACTAGTATTAACTGCAATAGACATAGGTGTGGGGCCTCCAAAATTAGTATAATTAAGTAAATAAGTAGAATCGTCCTGATCAATAATATTGTCTCCATTAACATTTGCTACCTCTAGAGGATAAGGTGCAATACCTCCTGAATTAATATAAACATTTAAACGAGTTATATCAAAAAGATTAATAACCCCGTCACCATTACAATCTCCCCTAAGATAATCTTCAGGAGCAAAAAAAACTTGTTTAAATTCAGGAACAGAGAAAAAATAAAAAACAGCAAATATTAAAACAAAAACTAAAACAAAACGTATAATCTTCTTATCCCCTTTTTTCATAATTCCAAATACAAATAAAACTATTTAAAGATTTAGAAAAAATAAATTAAAAAATATTTCTAAAAAAAGCCTCAACTCTCTGAAAAAAACCAGGCATTACTTCATCTTCATAATCACCCTGTGAATCTGATAAATATTTTACAGTTTTATCATAACTCCAACCCATTGTCATATCTTGTTGCTGACTCTGATTTCCTGGATTAACCACTGCACATTCCAAATCAGGTCCCCCCTTATATAAATAAGAAATTAAATATGTGATGTCAAAAATATTAACAAATTCATCACCATTTACATTAGAAGCCCATAATGAGTCTGGAGCAGGGCCTCCTAAATAAAACCATGCTATTAAATAAGTTATATCAAATATGTTTGTAGTATCATCAGCATTCGCATCCCCACACTGAAAATTACTTCCACACTGATAATCATAATTACATTCATTTGTTCCAGCACCTTGAATAGTTATACATGATGTTCCTGAACAAATTTTGTGGGTCTCATTTTGTGTTTGATTACTTCCACACTGATAATCATAATTACATTCATTTGTTCCAGCACCTTGAATAGTTATACATGATGTTCCTGAACAAATTTTGTGGGTCTCATTTTGTGTTTGATTACTTCTTATCTTAACAGCACTTTCTAACTCAACACCTTTTGCTTCTAGTTTTCCTAAATCACCAGGTGAATACTGGATTCCATTTCCAGTAGGTTTTTTCCAAAAATCAAAAAAACCAGCACTAACAAGAGGGAGAACTAAAAATATAGCTAAAAGACAAATAAATACAACCACTCTTTTCATAAGATAAATAAAAAAAACAAATTTATAAATGTTTTGTTTGAAACCAATAAAATTAATCAAAAAAGGGTGATAAAAATTTTTAATTTTTCAAAAAACAAAAAACTATTTAAATTAAATTTTATATATAATGATGGAAAAAGGAGGTGAAAAATGGCAAAAAAAAATCCAAGACTATTAAACTTTGTTGCATGGCTAACAGGAATTCTAGTTTCATTAGCAGTAGGTTTTGGAATGATTGGGGGAACACTAACATTACCAACATGGCTAGGAGGAGATATTGTGGCTATGATTGCTGGATGGATTGTGGTAATCACAACAGCCCTAAGTGCAATTCTTACACTAATCAAAACTTAAAATTTTGTTTTTATTTTTTGTTTTTATTTTATTTGTATTTTACTTAGAATTCACCCAATACAAACCCCTTCTTTACACGAACCCTCACCACACACCATATCCTTAATTTTAAAGGAATTTCCAACACAATACATTTCAAAAAGAGTCCCACCCCCCCACACAGAATCATCGGAAGTGCAATAATCAATAGACCTATGCACCTTTCCATCACCAACCCCCCAAACAACAATTCCTTTTTGAAAATAATTTAATCCATTATCACTATCATAACAAAATTTATTATTTATATCTACACCTTCTGGAAGAAAATCTTCTTCAGGAGATAATTTTAATTTCCTATAAAAGCTTTTGTAAACAAAATAAGATGTTGTAACCAATAATAACAAAACCAACATAACAACAATTATCTCTCTTCTTTCCATAAAAGATTATACTTCCACAAGTTTATAAATTTTAATGTAATCGAAAAAAATTAAAATTTAAGAAAACATTAAAATAAATTCCTAGGCCAGGCTTTAACACCCTCCTTCCAATTTTTTTATTAACTTCCCCTAGTTCCAAAGAACAATTAATCCACTAGGTTTTTTACCTTTCTTTATTTTGGAACCAAAGCAAAAAAACTATAAGCATTTTTTACTTTTTCTGCAATTTTTTTAACATCAGATAATTGAACTTTTTGAATATTCTTTTCATATTCATAAAACTCTTTTGCATCACCATCAATTTCAGATAAAAGCAAACCAACCATCTGCCTTTGGGAATCTTCCATAGAAATCTGATAATTCCCAATTAATTGGTCTTTAACTTGCTCTAATTCTTTTTCATTTAGGTCTTCTTTAATTTTTCCAAACTCTTGCAAAATAATTTTTTTAACTTCCTCGACAGCTGATTTTGTTGTTCCAACATAAATAGCATTATAAGCATAAAGACTATTAATATCTGAATAACCTTTAACAGCATAGGCAAGATTTCTTTTTTCCCTTATTTCAGAAAATAACCTAGAAGACATGCCTTCTGCCATTAAACAACTCAAAACTTGTGCAGCATAATTTTTTTTATCTCTTGAAACAGGAACATGATATGCAAAAATTAAATTAGCTTGATCTATTCCTGTTCTAAATTCAATTTTTGTTTTATTTTTTAAATTAATCTTAAATTCAGAAACTTTTCCTTTCTTATTATTAAAATTTTTTTCAGCAAAATCTACAATTTTATCAAAATTTGTATCTCCCACTACACACAAAATTATATTATTAGGCTGATAAACTTCTTCAAATTTTTTAATCATCTTATCTCTGCTAATAGAACCCATTGTTTTTTCTGTTCCAATTAAATTAAGACCAAGAGGTTCTCCATACAAATAACTCTGAATCTCATCAAGAACATATCTTTTAGGATCATCTTTATACATCTTCATTTCTTCAAAAATAACTTTTCTTTCTTTTTCAAGTTCTTTCTCATCAAATTTCGGATTTTTAACTATATCACTCAAAACATTTAAAGCTACATTTACATGTTTACTAGGCATCTTACACCAATAAGCGGTAACTGTTTCAGAAGTAAAACCATTTAAAACCCCTCCTTTTCTTTCAATCTCTTCTGCAATTTGCTTAGCATTTCTTGTTGGAGTTCCTTTATACAACATGTGCTCAATAAAATGAGAAATTCCTTTTTCAAAACCAGCCTCATTAACACCCCCATTTCTAACAGCAAAAGCCACATTAACTACTGGCAGATCTCTTTTTTCAAATACAATAGTCATGCCGTTCTTCAATACTTTTCTATAAAATGTTGGCTTCATTTGAAATTTTTTTCTTTTCTATTTCAAAGATTTGGAAATTTCCTATTTATTTTCATTTTCCAAACACAAAATACCTCTCAGTTCCCAATTCAAAATCATCAAGCAATTTAAAGTTTTGCCTAATAAAATTCAAAACCCATTTTCTTTTAACTTTAAATTTTTCTTTTTTAACCATACTTTTTGTTGCAAAGCTCACAACAACTTTATCTACTAACAAAACAATTTCTTTTAATAATCTCTTAGAATAATCTCTTTCAAGCATTTCTAAACTATCTAAAACCTTGAATAAAAAAACAATTTTTTTGCCTTTAATCTTCTTAATTATTTTCTTAACCTTACCCATTTCAAATAAACTCAAATGAGAGACCCTTCCCTTTATCTTACTTTTTTTAAAATAATTATTAGTATTATCAACTAACTGGCCAACAGCCTCTGCACCAAAATAATTAACTTTACAAGGAAAATAATTATAAGAAAATCCATTTGCTCCACAACCTAAATCAATAACATTAACTTCATCAAAACCCTTTAACAATTTTCTGTAAAGTTTTTCATAAAAATCTATTCGTTCTCTTGTCCCTAAATGTTTTCTTAAAATCCATTCAACAGGTTTTTCTTTAATGCTCAAAAGTTTTGTACTCCTAAAAGGCCAATAAACTTTATTCAAAAGATCCCTGGTTAACCTTATCTTCTCCTTGTCACTAACCTCTCTTTTTTCAAACTTTACAAAAGCCATTTCAACATCTTTCTTAGGTAATTTGGAAAGTTCTTTCTTTTTAATAATTTGATTGTAAATTTGCTTGTTCATAATAATTAAATAGTGCAATAGATTATAAAATCTATGCCTATCAATGCTCATCCTGAATTTTTAGCAGCAGAAAAAGAATATATTAAAGTTCAAACACTAGAGGAAAAAATTGAAAAACTAAAAAAGATGATTTCTCTAGCTCCAAGTCACAAGGGAGGGGAAAACCTTAAAAAACAATTAACAACTAGAAGAAAAAAATTAGAACAGCAACTAATTAAATCAAAAAAATCTGGAAAATCAACATTCAAGGGAATTAAAAAAGAAGATATGCAGATTGTTATTATTGGAAAAACAAACACAGGAAAATCTTCTTTACTAAACACACTTACAAATGCTTACCCAAAAATATCAGAAATAAATTTCACAACAAAACAACCAATAATAGGTATGATGAATCTTGAAACAATAAATATGCAATTAATAGAAAATCCAGCAATTGAATCTTCTTATTATGATAAAGGTTTAACAAATAGTGCAGACACTTTATTAATTTTAATAACAAATCTTAACCAAATAAAAGAAATTGAAAAATATTTAGACAAAACCACTGCAAGAAGAATAATTGTGTTTAATATAAAAGAATATATTGATACAAGAAAATTAAAAGCAACATTAAAATCAAAAAAATATAATTTTGTTATAATTAATATCCAAACAAAAGAAAACTTTGAAGAACTTAAATCCAGAATCATCCAAAGTTTTAATAAAATAAGAGTCTACACTAAAGAACCAGGAAAAGAAAAATCCAAAAAACCAATAATTCTAAAACCAAATTTAACAGTAAAAGATGTTGCTGAAAAAATTCTTCATGGGTTCTCGAAACAAGTATCGGAAACAAAAATTTGGGGGCCAAGCTCAAAATTCCCTGGACAAAAAGTGGGCCTCAAACATAAACTCAAAGATCTCGATGTTGTAGAATTTAAGACAAGGTAAATATTAAATTTATAAATCCATTTTTACTTTATTATTTATGCCCCAATCTAGTACTGCTCTTCTTCACCACCATAAAAGAAAAAGAAAGAAAAATATTTCTAGAAAAAAACTAATTTCATGGGTAGATAAAGCAATATATTTTGCAGGAGCTATTGCTTTAATCATGACAATCCCCCAAGTATTAAAAATATGGATAGATCAAAACCCCGCAGGAGTATCACTTACAACTTGGGGAACTTATTTTATTTTGCATTTCTTTTGGATCTCTTATGCTGTTTTGCATAAGGCAAAACCATTAATTATAGTATATTCTGCAGGACTCTTAATAAATGCCTTAATAGTTGTAGGTTTAATTCTTTATGGATAATCACTTCCAACCCATTCTAATAGGAGCAATTATTTTTTCTAAAGCTCCTGCAACCCCTTGTTTTAAATCAGCAGAATGAAGTTTTCCAGACTCAAAAGCTTTTTCTAATTTTTCATAAGAATCAAAATTTAAATTTCCCCCAAACTTGTCATCTCTCTTAACATCTAATTTTCCAAACTTAGAAAAAATAATTAATTTTGCTATTAATAAAAGAGGATTGTTTTCTTTATCTCCTTTTTTGCAATATGCTTTTTTAATTTTCTTCTTAATAACCTCTTTGCTATCCCTAATAGAAATCAAACTAGATTCATCAGAACTACTCATTTTAGACCCTGGACCCTTTAAACTTGGAATTATGGGTGTAAAAAGATAAACACACTCTTGCAAACCAATTTCTTTGCCTTGGTCAATCCCCAAGGCATAAATCTTTCTCTGGTCTAAACCCCCCACAACAAAATTAATCCCTAGTTTCTTAACATCTTCTATCTGCATTAAAGGGTATATAATCTGAGAAATTTTTGCATTTTCAATATTTCTAGCAACTTCCTGCATGGCTCTTACTCCACGATTAACAGTTAATTTTAAAGCTAATTTTAAAATATCTTCAAAATAATCTGGTTTTTTTTGAAAACTAGTTCCCTTAATAATTTCTGTTTTCAAACCAAAAGCTTTAAATCCTTTTTCCCAATGATTTACTTGTGTGTTGACAAACTTCCAATCTCCTTTTTGATTTAACCAAGTATGCCAATCAGCTAACAAAACCTTAACCTTTATTCCTGCTTTTTGCAAATCCAGTAATTTCAAGATTGTAACTAAATGCCCTAAATGAATTTCTCCAGAACATTCATAACCACAATAAGCAAATCCTCTCTTCATAAAACCCTTAATTTTTCCCTCATTAATTATCTCTGCACAATTTCTTTTTATTAAATCTTCCTTAGACATAATCACAACAATAATTATTAATTATTAAATGTTTTTATTTAATGCTGCTCGAAGTTTTTATCTTCATCCTCTTAGGCATCCTTGCAGGAACTATCACAGGCCTCTGAGAGCCAAAACCACGCTATTTCTCCTCTTATTCTTCCAATAAATACCTTATCAATACCAGAATTAAAAAGAGGTTTTTCGTAAAATGTACATGGCAAAAGTTAAAGATAAGGTGTTCATAAACACAGGAGTCAGGTACAAGGGCAAGAAGATTCCAATATTCGACAGGATAAACATGATCAAAAATGATCTGAGGGAACTTTTACCCGAAGTTGAGGAAGATAGATATCTCTCCATGTTCAGCCACATAAGAAATTTCTTCTACGGGAAATTGCATTATGGAAGAAGAAATGATCCTGCAAATAAAGAAAGAAAAAGAGAATTAACAGAAGCTGAGAAGGTTATTCTGGATTATATGCTCAAAAATAAATTAAATCCCTCCACAACTTATCGCTGGTTTGTTGCCTGCAGACTCCCCGCTGATGTTAAAGAAAAATTAGAGAAGGGCCAAGTTAGCTTCAAAAAAGCATTTCTAATTGCAGACAATCGAAAAAAATCAAAGATGAGCAATACAGGACTCATAATGATAGAAGAAATAAATAACATCGTGAGGAGCTTATAATGGGAAATAAAAATAAACTTCCAGACATGTTCACAAAAGAACAGTTGATAAAGCTGTTTGAAAATATCTTTATTCCAAAACTTTCGATAGCATGTTTTATGGCCCTTATGTGTGGGATGAGAGTTAATGAAATTTGTAGACTTCAAATTGCTGATGTTGATTTAGAAAGAAGAACTATAAAAATAAGAGATAGTAAAAATCCGAACAGGGCCAAACAAAAGGGCTACGGAAAAGATAGAATCGTTCCAATTCCAGAAGCAGCAATCTCTCCAATAAAAAAATGGTTCGAGATCATTGATGGAGGAAAATGGTTCTTACCCTCTGAAAATTCTCCTGACAAACACCTTAGAAAAAAGACAGTGCATATTTGGTTTGCAGAAGCAAGAAAGAGAGCCGGCCTTAATATTCCAGATTATAAGGTAGAATATAAAAAACCGACAAAGTACAGGAAGGAAACAACCATCTACAAATTTAGATTCCATCACCTTAGACATTTCTATGCAACTTATGTTTACGAAAAGACAAGAGATCTTTATGCTGTTGCCAATCTCCTAGGTCATAACCAAGTAACAACCACTCAGATTTATGCAAAGATCTCCGATAAAACCAAAAGAGAAACAGTTGATTTCGCATTTAATATGCCAATTAAAACTCAATTGTTTGAAAAAAATCCAATAAACGCTCTAAACTACAGTATTCCGGAAATAGCAAAAAGAGAAAAAAGTCCACTTGAAATTCTCGAGGAAAGATTTGTAAGAGGAGAATTATCAGATATTGAATTTGCAAATAAATTAAGATTACTTAAATTGAAAAAAGAAATGGAAACAGAGAAGTATATCGAAACATAGTTCTTGTTTAATCTCCTGTAATTTTTAATTAAATTAGCAGGGAGGAAAATGCGAACCCACACAATGCAAGTAAGGTTAACAAAGACCCAAGGAGAAAGATTAAAAATCTTGGCTGAAGGTGCAGGATTTAATACTGTTTCCAGCTACGTTAGGTTTATGTTATTTAATCCAACCTTTGAAATGAAACTTAACAGGATCTTAGAAATCTTAAAAGAATTAAAAAAATGAGTTTAAAATCTTTGTACAAGGATAGGAACCAACAACAATAATTCTTTTAACCATTGTTTTACAAAGCATATTATGATCCCTGTGTTATACACTCTCTTTTTGGAAAGACTTTGTGAAATAAAATCAAAAGAAGAGATAATCCCCTATGGGCTTGTTTTTTCCAAAATATGCAGAAGTTTCTCAATCACCAAAGATGAATGCAGATTTATCCTTATGCTGTACAGAGATCTTGGTTTCATTGACATACACAAAACAGGAATAAAAATATTGAAAAGAGAAATACCTAAACAAAGAGAAATAAAATTACTTGCACACAGGATTCCAAAGATTTGTATAAGTCACTGTGAAAAATGCGGCAAAACTTTCGATGCAAAAATTATAATTCAAGAAACTTGTAAGGATTGTTCTGAAAAGATGAGCAAGGAAATCAAAGAAAAAGTCAAAAAAGAAATTGAAAACGGAAATACAAATCCTGAATGGGTTTTAACATTGCAGGAATTGATGAAAAGGGATTAAGGTTAATCCTTTAAAATTTCCAGTACACTATCTTAGAACTTTATTTTTTATTGCTATCTTCTTCAATTTTATCTGTTAAAACAACGAATGCTTTTTTTCCTATGTGTTTTTCTGGAACAATTATGTGTCCTGCTTTCCCTCCAAATTTTTTAACTTCTTTTTCAACAACTTCATCTCCTTCGTCCAAAACTATTGTAATTACTTTTCTTTTCATAATATACTTAGTATATACTATTATATAAATCTTTGGGTATATTAAATTTTAAACAAAGCCAAACATTTTTAAACAAGTTTATACATATTATAAATATGGATAAACAAGGTAATACAATATTTACTAATGATATTTTTATTGCAAAAGTTACTGGAACCGAATCAAATAAAACAGTTTCAATTCCGAATCATCTTTGTGAATTTTGTGGAATTAAAAAAGGGTATCTTGTAAAAGTTCAGATTTTAGACGCAAAACCCTCTAAAGAAAAAGAAGAAATAATAATTAACAAGAAAAATGCAAAACCAAAACGAACAAGAAAAAAAGCATCTCGAATTTAAAAGAAAATGCTGTACTCTTATAACAATAAGAAGAAAAGCAGATGAATTGTGTAATCAAGGAAAAATAAGTAAATATCAAAAAAATAAAATTAAAGAAAAATTAAAATATGAGTGGCGAAAAGCATACAATCGCCACCCCTATATCTCACAATCAGTTAAGCAGGGTTTCAATCTGCTGTATACTTAATGATTGTATTTGTGGTGTTAGAGTATTCACTTTATTTAGTGCCTGAACTCGGCTTGCAGGGTATGTTGAATTTTGGGTTACATTATAAATCCAACTATTTCCCAAAATATACACCTGTCCTTTTCCACCACTCCAAGGCAATCCGTGAGCAACATAGTTTGCACCAAATCTTAATGGTGCTAACAAAATTGTCGCTTTGTTCTTCCGCCTATATCGTGGAGTAACACCGAATACAAAACGAGATATATCTGCAGTGTCCAAAGCTCCCATTAATTCCATCCAACTGAATTCGTGTATTTGATAATTTCTGTAAATTATTACACACTTCTTAATGCCGTGCTTTTTCATAATAGCAACTTTTTCTGCATTAAATTCTGTGTAAACTTCAACAGCAGGCACAATTTCTTTCTTTGGATATTTTTCCTTCGCTTCTAAAATTTGCTCTTCAAACTCCCTCGCTGTCTGCCTGAATGATTTTTCATAAGAGCAGAAAAAAGGAGTTTCTTGAATGTTTTGGACATTCTCAATAAAGTTCATTTGCGAAGTTGTGAACTCCGTTCCCTCTTTAACCTGTATATGCAAAAGGAATTTTGACCTTGGATATTTTTTACAAATCTCTCTATATCCATCCCTTTGTTCTCTTGCACCTATGATATTGAACTTATCAGTGTTTCTCGTCGTGAACTTAAAACATTTTACAGCATAAGGCATATTTGAAATCTGTCTATTACACTGAACTGATAGGTCAATTTCCTGGCTATTTGGGATTACAAACTGCTGTGCCGGAAGTGAAACTAAATTCACTTTCCTTTCACTCTCCTGTTTTTGTTCTACCATTTTTTATACCGCCTCCTTCGGCTCACTGCTTCATACAAATATTTAAATAGTAAATATGCTTCTCTTTTTTATTAAAGAGGGTCATTTGCATTTTGTATTTTCCTACTTGTAGTCCACAGCATATTTAATTGTCCCGACTTACGTCAAGAGTATGCTGTTAAATCAAATTCTTACGAATTGACTATATTTTCCTAAAAATAGTATATACTAAGTATATTTAAATCTTTTGGGATTGATGGATATTAGAATTTTACTTGGGGGTTAGAAGGAATATAGGAAAATATAGTCCAACGAACCCCAAGATAACAAAATTAAGAAATAATGTTTTAAAAATATTTGCTTAATTTTTTTTGGTTTTCAAAAAGTCCCATAACTAAGATTATCTTATCACTATCCTCTCACCATTTGGATCTTTAATAGAAGGATTTTCTTTCACCATCATCTTAGCAAAATCAAAATTATTCTCGTTAGCAAAAGTGAACCTTGTGGAATACCTCACTTGAAGATCTCTTTCTCGAACAACCCTCCGATAATCTCTTATTATCTCTTTTGGAGGCAGAATGCTGAATCTCCTCTTATCGCAAATTATCAAGGCAATTTTTGGGCTAATCGGAAAATGCATTTCAAATCCAAAACATTCCAGGCCAAGGTTCCCATAAGGAAATAAATCAATTTCATTATATTCTGCAACAGGATTATCAGAAGTCCAAAAGGGAAATTTTGTTTTATTGATTAAAAGAATCCATTTTAGATCTTTGATTCTTGATTTAAATTCATCAACTTCTTTAATAATATTGTTATGCATTTTCCTCAATGAATCTTTTTTCATAGATCCTAAAACTTCCTCTTTCAAACTTTCAGATAACTGTTCGCCATACTTCTCCAAAAATTGTTTTGAGGTATCTTTTAATGTATTTCTTGTTTCTCTTGTACGGATCATTTGGTAAGCAACAAATTCTGCAATAATATCTTTTTCATCCATAGTTAATTTATCCAAATCTTTAATTGAAATTAATTTTTGAATTATGGGATCAAATTTTGTTTCTATTTGTTGTAAAGTTTTTTCTATATCTTGATCTTCTGAAAGGGTATTATAAAATTCCTTCTCAAAAGCTATGTTTTTTATATTGGTTTGAAAAATTTCCTCTTTTTCTTTATCAAAAACCCAAGTATAATATTCTTTGTCATTAAAATGAGAAAAATTTTTTAAATAAACTCTTGGAACAAAATGTTGAACCTTAACTTTTGTTTGCACCATTTTTTTTCTTTCTTTGATTTTCCAATGCAGGAAGGGTATATTTAACATAATTATATTCATCGATGCATTTTGCCAAAGTTCTTTCTTCTTTGTGAGAAAAATCCTTAAATTCCTGCCGCATCTTTTTTAAAAAATTAAAATAATCCTCCGAATCCCCCGTCTTAAAACCCCAAGCTTTTCTGATGTATGCGTCCCACATAATGAAAACTTCTGGAATTGTTAAATGCATTAATTTTGAAGCGCCCGTATATTGTATGCCCTTGATTTTAGATAAAGTATCAAAAATATGTTTTATTTCTTTTTTATAAAAATCAAGATCAATTTCCCTTATTGATTTTCCATCGAATTTTTTAAAGTAAGGTTTTAAATTTTTAACAACCTGTTTAAACTCCTTCAAATCAAAATCTTTCATAGCATATCTGAATGTAGCAAAATTCCATGTTGAAAGGATGAATAAAAATGCTTCGGTTTCAAAACCTTTTTCAATCATATTAAGGAACATTGGATAATAACTCCCTCTGTTTTCCAATTCATCAAATCTTTTCAAATTTTCTTCAAAGTCGTTTTTGTTTATCATTTTCCCTCACACCATTCGCAGCACTTCTTAGGACACTCTCCTTCAAGAAGTTTTAATGCATTATTCCAAGCTTTCTCCGCCATCTTAACATCAACTTTCATCTTAACAAGATCTGTATCAAATATAACTTCACCTGTTTCAGTAACTTCTCTTGGAACATAAAACAACAAGAAAAAATAATCTTCGGTTTCATACCCATTTTTTCTTAATAAAAAGTTGTAGATATTTTGTTGGAGTCGGTAATGCTCTGCAGTATCTTCTTTCAATGCATATCCTCTTGTTTTATAATCAAGCACAATTAATTTCTTTCCTTTCTTCAAAATATTATCAACGGCTCCATGAAGTTCGTTTCCTTTCTTGTCCTTCCAACTGACTCCTTTAAAATTGCTCTGCCAAACTTTCATTTTTTCTTTATCATCAAATAGATCCATATTTTTGCATTCTTTGTTTTCACAAAGTTCTGGCGGCAATTGCCTTTTATCCCGAAATTTATCAAAATGCTTTTTCAGAATACGATCCATTCCCGAAGGCAAACTTGGAAAAATTCCTGCAGGTCTTTTCCATACCCTGTGTTGTGCTAACCAAAAACACCGGGGGCATTCTTTCATAAGGTTTAGTGCAGAAGGAGAAAGTTTGTAAACCATTTTAATTAAATAAATCCTCGAATTTTTTCCAATCTTTATTCAACTTGCCAGGATAATAATCATAATCTTTTCCTTCATGATAGTGCCAAACATTATTTTCTTTTACAGCAATTCCCCCAACATAATTTTTTCCAAGTTCTTTTATTTTTAAATTAAGATATTTTGCCTTATCTCTGGTATGACCTCTTCCTTCTGGCAAGGCAGTATCTCCTTTTTTTGTATCAAATATTCCCACCTTGTTATCTTTAAATAAAATTATCCAGTCTGGATAAAAAAGTCTCCATGCTTCTTCTTTAGTATTCCAATACTTAATAGCATAATATTCTTTCCCATAATCTCCATTCTTAAACCACCACAAAATTTTATCTTTTTTTGCATCTATGTACTTCATAAATTCTTCCTCATTTATCTTTCCTTCTTCATCTTTAAGATAAAATTTATCTAACACGCAAAGATTTGAGGGAATCTCCAAATAATCTTCTGAGAACCAATATTCATTTAATATAGTAAAATCAATTGCCTCTCTTTCTTCTTGCAACCGCCTTCTATTTTTGATTATTTCTTTTAATATTGGCTTATATTCTTTTATTGATTGTGTTATCGCAGGACGAATTATACTCGAAGCCCCCTTGTCCAAATCATTGATAAAAATTTTATACATGTAATTAGAACTATCCGTTAAAACTGACTTAAACCAAACTCTAATTGCAGATTTTAATGTGGGAAAAGATCTCGCAATATTAGATATCTTTGCTTCATCTTCTGTTTGTTCTGCCAACAACCTATAGACATAATAATTAAAAGTTTTTTCAATATCATTATTAGACATCTCTAATTCCAAATCATCTCCAGTTTTATTGAATTCCATACTTAAATTATCGAATTCTATAAATTCAGCATTCATAATTATCTTTCTTTTGATGATTGGTTTAAGATCAATTCCTTTTGCTAATAATTTTTTGGATCCTTTTCCGTACAAAAGATCATCTGAAGTTATTTTAAAATATTTATTCATTGAATTTAAGAAACTTCTTTGAAATTTAAAAGAATCTGCCAAATCTCCGTATTCTAACCTTGAAACAAAATCAGACTTCAACTTAATATTTTTTATCCCATTTTTTCTCCTAGCAGGAAGTATTGAGGGTTTATTTGGAGAAATTTCTTTCCACTTTTCACTAATTCTATTTCTATCATAATTCGTGAAAAGAAATCCTGTTTTGATTATCTGAGAATTTGAATAATCTTCTTTTCTTTGAGGTTCAGGCATTCTTAAAATTCTCCCTACCGTTTGAAGATCAAAGGTTTCAGATTGAATCTCTCTAAATCTAACCAAGATGTGAGCCCGCGGACAATCCCACCCAGTTCCAGCAGTTTGTTTAAATAAAAGAAAATCATGAGTATCATCTAATTCTTCAAGAAATTCAGGTTTGGGGTGCTTATCAAACCACCGAGCAATTTTGATTTCTTCTATCCCTTTTTTATGTAATATTTCTGTTGCTATTTGTTCCTTTGTTTTTTCCCCCAGCCCAATAAGATTAGAATCATCATTAGGCAATTGTATTAAAACTAAAGGATTAATATTTTTATTGAGTTTTTTATACTCTTTAACAATTTCTTCTCTTTTTTCTATAGCTAAGTCTATCATAGCTTCTTCTAAAGAACCTTCTTTGATTTCTTTTATATATTTTTTTATATTTTCTTCTGTTTGGACGATTACTTTTTCTTTTATTAATCCCTGTTCAACTACCTTTTCATGAGGCACTTTTACAAAACTATCATATTCTGCAGCCTCCGCAATTAAATTCTTATCGGGGGTTGCAGAAACATGCAAAACAACACTTGGATTAATCATTTCAATAATCGGTTTTGCCCCTCTTTCTGTAACATGTGTATGGGCCTCGTCTATAATTAAAATTATTTCTCTATTATCTTTGTGAGTATTTTCAACAAAATCCTCAAAATAAAAACCTGTTTCTTTTCTTTGAGTTTCATCTTCCGGCCTCCTCAAAACCCTAACTGTTGCTTCTGAACGAGTAACAATCTTTTGCCAATTTAAAAATAAAATTTCATTTTTTTGCAATTTTCCTTTATTAATATCTGAAAGAGTAAGGAGATTGTTTTCAAGGGTATTTTCAAAATAAGCTCTAAACTTATCTTTACTCTGCATAGCAAGATCATCATTAAACGTAACCCAAATAAAAGATTTATCTACATCCCATTGTGGGAGTTTATTTAGTCCCCTAATAAAATCTGAAACCATAAATGTTTTACCTGAACCTGTTGGAGCTTGAAAGACTAAAGGCAATTTCCTTTTTTCATTTTTCCATAAATTTAGAAACTTTTCAGTAAGTTTATCTCTTGCTTCTTTTTGAAATTCTAATGGTGTTATCATCAAACTAATTATCCTCCTTTCTTAAAAATCTACCCGTCATTCCAACAGGCATCTTAATTTTTCTAGGTTGTGAATATTTTCTTATTGATTTGAGATGTAAAACTGCCATTTTCTTGTCTTCTCTTCCCTTGCTGTATTCTTTTAATTCAAAATCCTTTAAGAACATATCTTTAAAATATTTTTTTGGAATCTCGTTTAATGAAAGATATTCCACCTTCCCAATTATTGCTTCACCAAAAAGTGTTTTTTTATTCCGAGAAACATAAATAAAAAATTTAAGACCCCTCTTTAAATTACTTTTAGACTTTTTATTAGGATCATGAGATAAGTATTTTACAAAAATAAATTTCTTCTTCTCAAAGAGATTATTTGCCTGGGCTTCGATTAAGGGGAATACAACCCCAATAATTTCATTTTTCATTTTTTAATTCCTTTAAAGTCTCTATTAATTTACAGGGGTCCTTGCCTATTAAAGATATTCGACATCTCCAAAACTCCCTAAGACCAAATTTCCAAGTTGCAATCTTCTTATTTTTTATTTTATCTTTAATATCCAAAATTAAAGAAGGCCTATCAATCCAAGAAACAAAATATTCTTCATATTCATTTAAATTCATTAAATCATACAATTCTGTAGGAGTTTTATTTTGCCAATTTATTTTTTGACCATTCAACCAATTGTCCCTTTCATTAGTTTTTTTATTAAAATAAATCTGTATATGGAAATCTCCCTTTAAATCTTCTATCAATTCTGTTCGTTTAATTATTTTTATGTCCCCTTTTTCAATACAAGATTTTAAATCTCCCCATGAATCTGGGATTAAAGAAGTTTTAACTTCTATGTGCCATTCATTAACATCCTTCTTTAAAATAAAATCTATATCCATATCTCCAGTTTCGTTTATATAATTCGTTTCAGAAAAAATTATTCCATTATCTGAAAACCATCTCTTGAGAGTAATTTCTCCAAGATATCCCCTTATTCTTGAATCAAGTTGTACAATTTTACTTCTATTTCTCAAATTATCTATAAACTTTTCTTTCAATGCCTTATCTATTGCTGACAAGACATCTATTTTTGTTATGCTCAACTTTAAAGGATTCATTTTAATTAATCAAATTGTAAATATTTTTATAGATTTCCAGAATTGGAACAGGGATAGTTTTAATAGTTACATTCTTCAAATACTCAAAGTCTTCAATAAATTCATCTTGTCCCCAGCTAAAAACATAAACAGTTGTATCCTTCTTTAATTTTTTAACTGCTTCTATAAATTTATTAAATTGGTCTAACTCTTCTCTAAAATAAACTGCCGTATACTTCTTTTTAAGATTATCTTCAAATAATTGATAATATTTTGTCTTTTTTACTAACTCAAGGGTATTTTCCGCAATAGCCAATAATTCTCCTGCATTATGAGCAAGTTCAACTTTATCTTCATCATTTACATTAAGGATATTATTCTTTCCAATAAAAAGTGTTTCGTAAAATTTAAGAGAATTTCCATATTCTTTTATGGATTTTTTTATTCTTGGATAACAAACTTTTTTACAAATTTCACTTTCGTTATTTGTGCATAAAATAAATTGCCTTTTATTTTTCTTATTGGATCTTATTATCGCCTCTCCAGAAGTTCCAGACCCAGCAAAAAAATCCAAGAATATTCCTTTCTCTCCCAAAGAAAGGTCGCAAATAAAATCAATCAGGCCAAGAGGTTTTGGATAATTAAATATATCTTGATTCAACTTTTTTTTCAATTCTTGACTTCCAGCAGAATTGCTAAAATCTATTAATGCTCGATAAGGTATAATTCGTTCTCTTTTTTTATTTTCATTATCCACATATTGATATTGTTTGATATATACTTTCCAATTGTCTTTCACTTTTTTAAATACGATAAAATCATTTTCAACGCCCCATTCAAATTTCTTTTTACTCCACCTCCAAGTATTGGGTTTTCCTTTTTTCCCTCCTGCCCAAATTTTGGTTTTATCAGGAGTAATAATAGGATAGTCTCCTGTTTCATTATAATTCCCTTTATAATCCAAATCTCTCAAATAATATTTCCCTCTAAAATCAACAAACTTGTCAGAATATCTATATTTTGAATCATTATCAACATCAAGTTTTTCTTTATTAAAAGATAAGACAGAATAATCTTTTGCATAACATAACATATAATCAAACTCTATTGCAATTTTTCCACTATCATGACCCGCACCTGCTTTACTTTTCCGAACAAAATTTGCCACAAAATTTTGCTCCCCAAAGATATTATCACAAAGTAACTTTAATTGATACAGTTCATTGTCATCAATAGAAATGAAAATTACTCCATTTTTTTTAAGTAAACTCTTAGATAATTCTAATCTCTTTTCCATAAATGAGAGCCAATATCCATGTCTAAAAGGATGATCTTTTGGAACTTCAGTTCCATCAGGAAACTTGGAAATTATTCTCTTATCTTTATATCTAAATCCATCAGAACCCGTATTATAAGGAGGATCAATGTAAATTACATCGATTTTTTCCTTATGAGTATAATTTAAACAAGTTAAGGCATGATAATTATCCCCTTGAATCAAAATATGTTGGGGTTTTCCATCATCAGTCTTTATGGCCAAATTGGGAACTTCTTTAAGAACAGGCAATTTATTTTCAACATCATCTTCAAATGCTTCGGGAACATCCATCCAAACCAGACCATACCTTTGTTTTTTTACAGATTTTTTAAGCCGTTCAATTTCTTTTTGTAATTTAAATATCTCTTGATCTTTTATCGTCATTTTTGTTTATATCTCCCTAAGGTGTTTCATACTTTGTTTTAATTCCAGGCCTTAAATTTTATTTTTTTCTGCATGCTTAATTAAGAATAAACGATTTTTTAAAAGCATCTATTCTCCAGAGACTTTGAATACCTCTCTTAAAATGTTCCTCCCTTTTTTAGTAATTTTATAAAATTTAAATGAACGGTCTTCGGGATTAATACACTTTATTAAATCTTTCTGAGAAAGTTCTTTTATCGTCGTAGAATTATGAGATTTATATTGTTTAAGTGCCCTCATAATCTCTGGTTGGCTTAATTGAGTGTGATTAGAAAGTAGATTAAGCGTTTCTTTCCTCCTTTTTGCTCTCGCAACAAAACCAATTAGTTTTAAATCTACCATATATAAAATGAGTTACAGATATTTTTATTTAGAGGTTACAAATTGGGTTACGGAAATAACAACGTTTAAAAAAGCCCAAATCCTATGAAAAGCATGCCAGAAAAACAAAAATCTTGGATCAGGAGACACTGGATTATTTCAGGAGTTATAGGGTTCTTTGCATTATTTTTAATCATCGGGGTTTTTCAAGGAGTAAATAATGGAATTACAGGAAATGTAGTTAATGAAGGGCAATCTGATTTACCTACTTCATATTCTGAAGCCAAGCAAAAAGCAACAGATGTTTCTTATGAAGAGCTCATGCGGCATGCTGAAACTTATCAAGGCCAATGGGTCTGTTTTAAAGGAGAAGTTATTCAAGTAATCACAGATCTCCCTAAACTTGAATTGAGAGTGTCTACAAGGGCAGATGAATGGGTTGGTTACATAGAAGACATTGTTTATGTTTATGCAACTGATTATTCTGGTGAAAGATTATTGGAAGGAGATATGATTCAGTTTTGCGGAAAATCAGGAGGTGCGGTTACTTATGAAGCAATTCTTGGTAATAAAATTACAATTCCCGGAATTGAAACTGATGAGGCTTATGTGGAATTAATTGATAAGAGTGAAATAAGTCAAGAGCAAAAACCTGTTGCAACACTTGGCCAGATTTGGGTCTCTGCTGAAAACTTTGATGCTGATTCAGATATTGATGGTATTGAATTTAGTCTGCAGCCAAAAGATAGCAAAGGTGGACTTGTAAATGTAGAGGGCACTGCAAATATAAAACTCTGGAAGATGGAGTGCACAGAAAGAGGTGAATATGGAGAATATTGCCTTCAAGAAGATTGCACTCGAAAAGACAGTTTGCTTATTGAAACTTGGTCTCTTCCTATTAACTCAGAAGATTATGATTTCATGGGTGCTAACATTCAAGCAGAATATAAAAGTTACAAACCTCAGGGAGATAAGTATGAACAAAAAGGCTGCATAGAAGTAACTTTTGTTGATCCAAAGGGAAATAGTTTCACAACATCTGAGAGGGATATTTATTTAGCGGGATTTTAAAGATTCACCTCTTGCGTCTTATATCAAGAAATGCAAAAGCGAATCCTCCCGTCCAAGTAAAATTAATCAAAGCCTTAACAAACTCCTGGTTTTCTTCTGGAAGCACTACCTTATCTTTGCCCTCTTCTACAATCCACTCGATTTTATCGAGCTGACTTTCTAATTCAGGAATATTTGGGATTTTGATTAAACCTTCTTTGAAAAGTTTGTTTAAATAAAAATAAATTCTGCTTTGATCGTCTGCAAAATCATTTGATTTGAATTTTTCAATTTCGAATCTGCATTTATGAACAGTTACAAAATCTCTAATTTCTTCTATTATTTCATTACTTGCTCCACCAGGATTAATTCTGAATATTCCTTTTTCCACTCCAAAAAATTCTTTAATCACTTCTTTAATTTTCTCTTTTATATCTTGTCCGATAAAATAATCTATAATTTGATAGTTCTCTTTTTCTATTTCTACTACTTGACTAAATGACCTCCCCCTTAAATTTGGGGATTGAACAAATTTACTTCTCTTAGTTTCAGGAATATGATAACCCCACACCATAGCAGACCTTTCTGTTGATGTCTGACCAATGCTACATGCAATTATTTTTTTCATTGAATAGCTCTCCGTATTTCATTTAAATCAAATAGTTTATTTGCTCTTTGAAAGACAAAAAACATCCTCATCATGATTGAATCTCCATAGTCTGTTGATCTTCCAAGATTCTCTTTAATTTCCTCTTTTGTTAAAATGCTCAATGGCTGATCTTTTCCAGGATTCGCTTGTTTGATTTGTTCAAGATCCTCAATAATTTTTTCTTTTATTCTCGCATCAATATCCCTATAAATTCCAATTCTTCCAGAGTTAACATAATTCGCAAGTTCAAACCAACATTGAGCTTTTAAATTTCTAAAATTCTGTAAAGAGGTTTCTTTTTCTTCTTTAGACTTAAAGGGACTTGCGTTATTCACAAATCCTTTGACACCTGTTAAATCTTTTACTAATCCAAAACCCACACCATCTTCGTCAACTAAGCAGTGACTTCTTTGAATTTTATTTTCTGTTAATATCTTATCTAATTCTTCATTTGAGATGTTGTCCATTATTTTAATACCTGTGATAAAAAAACCATCCCAAAAAGTTAAAACGGTTTTGTCTCTTCCCCTGCCAGCAACATCAACTGTGCAATATTTCTGACCCTTTTCTGCTTCATTCGTGAACAAGTCCATAATTGCATCATAATTAAAAAGTCTTGTAGGGTCATCGTCATATTCCCAATTTCCATAAAGCAATCTTTCTTTGCTCACTCTGTCTAATTTTTTAAGATTCTCCAAATGATGGGGGCTGATATAATGATTATCTTTTACAAATGCAGGCAAAAACTTTCTATACTTTGGAAGCCTATTTTCTTTCCAAGGTTTGTAAAAATCATAATACAAAAAATTCTTACTTGGATTAGAACAAATCAATAATTTTGGAATTAATTTAAATTCTTCAAGTTTGAATCTCAACCTACTCATTAAAATATTCTTTGCCTTGATTGTAACTTCACTTGCTTCATCTATCACAGCTCCGCAAAATTCAGTCGAGCCCAACGAATCAAATTCAGGATCGCTTGGATATAAGAATAAATCTTTCAAATAGATCTCACTTCCATTTGAAAAGGTAATCACGCCAGCCATTGAATTGTAATTATAATCTTGATTGGGTTTCAAATTCCAGTCCCTACAAATCTGGAAGAAGGTCAATAATGTTGAGTCTTTAAGTCGTTTTAATACTGCTCGGCCCATAAGCCATCTACTCCCTGGATATCTCAAACAAGAGAATGTTAACCATGCACATGCAAGGTGGCTCTTACCTCCACCACTTGCACCTCCGAATAAGAGTTCTGTAGTCTCTTTGTCTTGAAGTATCTCCCATGCCTGTTCTTGCCTCTTCGTCGGAGAAAACCTGATCTCATGTGTCTGACCCCTTTGAAAACTTGCAGGGGTTGTTTCTGGCGTGCTTTTTCCCATTTCCCCATCAATCCTCCTTCTTCTCTGTTATTATCTTGAAAACGTAATTTTTCACGTTCAAATTATGTTCATCTGCGATCTTTGATTTTAGCCCAAATTTCTCTAAGAAATCGGTGAAATTAGAAATTGTTTGATTAAGCAAAGAGATCCCCTTTGCTTGGATATTCTGATCTTGTGATAAAATCAATCTATGGGCGGCCCTCATGCTCACTTCAAAAGAGAGTATAAATTTTTTGGATAACTTCTCAATTTCAGGGAAGGCTATCTGTCTTATCACAATTTCAATGTCTTTGTAAATTTGTCTTTCAGTAACCTTAAATTTTTCAGAAAGGCTTTTAACAACTTGCACAGGTATTCCAAAACCTCCGGCTGCATTAAGATAATTCAAAATATCATTTCTCCTTTCTATGTAGTTTCCTTTTTTCTCTGCCATTTTTTGAATCAAATCGAAACAGGTTCTCTCTTAAAGGTCATTTCATATCCAAAACCAATAGTTCAAAGTTCATATCTATAGAAATATGAACTTTTGAACAATCTCTTGGTTTTTTGCTAAAAGTTCAAATAATCCAATTGAACTTTCTGAACTATTGAACAATCATAAAACCTTATATTGTCCATGAGATACTTTCTCGATTATTCCTGACACCTCCATTGTTTTGAGTGCATTATTGAAATTAGTTTTACCAATTCCTTTGTTAGCAGCTTTTTCTAATCCTTCATTTGTTTGAAATTCTTTTATTCCTTTTTCCTTAAACCATTTCTTTAAAACTTCAATACATTTGTCCTCTTTGTTCTTTTTGACGAATTCGCCAGAGTAAACCATTTTAATCTCATCTTCAAGAAATGTAACCAAAAGTTTCATCGGTGGCAACTCTGATTCATTTCTATTCTTTAATTGTTTCAAAACCAAATTTCCTCCCTTCCTTTCTGCTTTAAGAATTGCATCTGCATAATTTGCCAAGTCGCTTGATCCCCTTAACTCATCCATCTCATCTCCAGCAGATCCACCCTTACGATTATGATGTAACAAAAGAATTGAGCAATTGTACTTTTCGACTAAAGGCCTTAAAGTATCGACAAACAATTCAGATACACTTCCTGCATCATTCTCATCAAAAGAGATGGCCCTTCTATAAGTATCAATCACTAATAACTTAGGTTTATGTTCTTCCAATATTTTCTCAATTGCTTCAATGTCTCTTTTTTTATCAATCTTAATTGAAGAAAAACAAATAAATCCAATATCATATTCTCCCGTCAACCCTAATCCCTTTTTAACCATCGAAGTTCTTTTTTTCATTATCGCATATCCATTCTCTTTATCGAGATAAATTACTTTTCCTTTTTTGGATTTGAACTTATTTAAAAAATCATTACCTGACGCAACAGCATAACATATCAAGATAGCCAAAAAAGTTTTCAAGACTCCTGCCTTTCCGACTAACAAACACACAGATCTATTTGCGATAATCTTTTCAATTATCCACTCTAATCCTTCGGTTTCGTAATCTTTTAAATTGCCTTCCCAGATAATATTCAGATCAACTTTCTGTTCTTTAATTTCTCGTGGTTTTAATCCATATTTTTCTTCTGCAATTTTTAAAACATTAACAAAATCTACTTTTCTTAAAGAACCACTTTTTGCATCAGAACAATCCATAAGACCTTCCTTTACTGCGATTGCAGCTGCAGGACCCCCACCAGAATTGCATCTAAAACAGTGCCACGTATTCTTAAAAGGATTTATCCAAAAGTTAGATTTTGTCTCAGAACCATGAATAGGATGGGAACCATAATATTCACTTCCCTGTTTTTTCAATCCAGCAGTTCCCCAAATATCTACAACAGATAAGTTATCTATATCCGAATCTTGAATTATTTTTGATACAGGAATTTCTTTCTTATCTTGGAAAGGTTTAACAAATTCAATAAGCTGATCATAATTAAGATTTGTTATTGGGATGTCATTCATGGCTTCATAAATTTTTCCAGAAGGATGAACTGATCCTGGCCCTATA
This sequence comes from Nanobdellota archaeon, assembly GCA_018815925.1. Classification (GTDB taxonomy): domain Archaea; phylum Nanobdellota; class Nanobdellia; order Pacearchaeales; family GW2011-AR1; genus JAHIWS01. Next base: position 29,937 of record JAHIWS010000020.1, read on the forward strand.
ACCTGAGTTCCCTGGCTCTGAACCTCTCCAATATGTTCTCCCTCTAATTTTAAAATAATTTTTTTCTTTAACCCTTCAACAAAAAAATAATTATGCATTCCATTTCCTGTTTTAACCTTAAATGTCTGAGGTAACTTTCCATCTATCAACATCTGCAATTTTGTGCTATCAGCATCTATCACTGCAAGATTATCATATCCACATAAAACCCCATAATTCTCATCAGGAAGAAAATTCTTAATTTCACTGTAAGAATATGGTTTGTTAACCCAATCTGATTCAAAAGGCTTTTTCGTTCCCTTTTTTATCCTACAGAATTTTAAGTTTTGTAATGTTTCTGGTATCATAGTATTTGCTGTCCATATTTAATTTTGTTAATTGGTTCCTGCTTACTAAGCCAGCAGAAAAAGCATTCCTTCATGTAATAATTTTCTCGAATGAAAATCCTTCCACATTTACATTTGTATATTTTCTCTTCGTCAACTTCCATTCCAGTATTACACTCAAATCCGAGATTAACAGCACATTCGAAGCAGAGCCAGAGAATATCCCATCTACCACTGCTGTTCTGGTCAACATAATACATTTCTTTTATTCTCCCACATAGTTTACATCTCCTTCCTTTTTTCATTTTAAAAATAAAAAGGGGATTTTTCATCCCCAAAAAATTAAAGTGGCTTTAAGACAATCATTTCCTTTCCAAATTTCGGACTTTTGTCTTTAGTGATTTTCACTTTCTGACCAATCCAATTGACGTCATCTTCGCCGTACTTTCCAATCAAATTTGAAATTGAAAAGTTGTTCAAGAAAACATCAAACTTCAATTGTCCGCTGTCTACTGTTGCCACTAATCTGTCGCCATGCTTGGTTTCCAGGTCCTTAATTTTCTGGATGGAAACATCCATTTCCTTAACATATTCCAGATCTTCATCGGACGTCGGTTTGACCTTGATGGTCGGCAGAATTTCTTTAGCTTTTCTAAGCACCATTGTTTAACCTCCTGCAATTTAATTATCTCTTCGAAGAGCATCATTTTTCCGCCTCCTCTAAAGTCGAAATTTCAGAAATAGAAAGGAGGACAATTTTCCCAGTTTTATCTCTAATTTTTATAAAAGAATTGTCTGCAGCTAACAAATGCCCACGGTAATAAAAGCTACTCCTTAAAATTATTTTGACATATTTCCCAATCAAATTATTACAATCAATCGAATCCATTTTTACCTCTTTTTTTTAATCTCCTCGAGAATTTGATTTAATTTTACTTCGACACTTTTTGATTGAAACATTCTTGATCGACAAAAAGAGGTTACAGTAGGGAACCCTTCCATCTTCGCAAGTTTCTCCAATCTCTCTTTCTCTTCCTTCGTCGCCTTTATCATAACGAAATGATTTTTAGCCATTTTTCACCTCTTCAAATTTAATAAGTGTATTTTTTCCAGTGCTAAGAATTATAATTTGCCCATTCATTTTCAAAATTTCAAGAATTTCTTTAACAGTTCTGTATCTCAACATAGCCTCTGAACAGATTTGGGAAGGAGAAACAGCTACATCTTTCTCCCTTAGATAATTTAACACCTTTTGAATAGATTTTGTATTTGCCATCTTGTTTGATATTTAATATCAATCAATAGTTCTTTTTTTATAAATCTTTTGGTTGGATATTAAGTATCATACTAATACTACACAATGACAACATTTATAAAATCAGTTTGACATAAAATACAATATGGATATAAAAAAGAGCAGCAGCGGAAGAGACAAGATAAAAGTTATTGAAAGTGTCCCATATAGCCAATTAATATTTTTGATCTCCTCTGGAAAAACCTATGCATTAGAGATAGCTAAAGCCAGAGGGAAAAAAGATAGCTCCCCAACAGCAAAACAATTGGACCAGTTAAAAAAAAGGGGGTTTCTAACTTCAAAAAAAGGGGGGTTACTTAATAAGAATATTTATTCAATTAATTGGAAAAAAATTAATAAAGAATTTGTCAATTATGTTTTTAACATTTTCGAGAAAGATGTTAAAGATTATAAAAAAATAAGTAAAAAAGAGCAGGATGAACCAAAGGAAAATCACTACAACGAACTTCTAAAAAAAATAAAAACCAAAAACTTTGATAAGGATATCAAAAACCACGAGTACCTCATCACGTTATTAAAACTTACCTTCCCTCTTGTTGAGAATAGAGAAAAAACCATTAGAGAGATATTTGAAGATTTAAGAATAAATTTTCCTCAACCACCAGGCACTTTTGTTGATCACCCTTCAAAATTTCATGATGAAAAAAAGAGAAGAGAATCAGGAGAATACTACACAGATCTTATTGAAGGGAGAAAAAGAGATGAAAAATACGCCCAACTAGAAGAGTTCATTAAAATAACAAGAGGTGTTTCAGATACAGTTGGAATGCGTGGTATTGAACGTCTATGGAAATATCTGCAAATCAAATATACTGCTTCACACCCAAATAATGAAATAAGAAAAGAATTATTGCAAACAGTTCCAAAAGAGGTGATGGAAATTATAAAAGAAAATTGTTTCAAAGGAACAAAACCCACCGAAAATAAAGAAGAAGATTCTGAAAATGCAAATCAAAATGTTGTCTTATCGACGGAAAAAGGAGAAATTGAAAATGAAAAGTAAATGTTCCTTTTATACCACACCTATCCTAAAACAGATACCGGCCCAATATGTTCTTACAGCCCCTGATACCCTCGAATTTAAAGGTTTTAGCTCTATGTGCATTCTTGGTACTTTACAGGCTTAATTCCAGGAATCCACATAAATCTTGTAGGGGTTTCTATTGTTTCTTTATCAGCATCTTTACTAGCATCTATAAACCCTCTTTATCTTTTGATTTTTATTGTTGCAACGGCAATCACCCACACTTTTCTTGATTTTATTCCTAGTGTTTTTTTAGGATGCCCAGACACAGACACAGAACTTTCAATTTTACCGGGCCATGAACTTTTAAAAAAAGGCCAAGGATATTCTGCAATAATGCTAACTGCCTATGGGAGTCTAGCAGCAATATTTTTATTACTTATTATTACTTGGCCTTCAATAATAATTATTTCAAAAATACAAAACATTCTTCCAATAATAATTCCAGGATTATTAGTATTAGCTACTCTTTTTTTAATTTCAACAGAAAAAAATAAATCAAAGGCGATATTTGCCTTTCTCTTAACAGGAATCTTAGGATTAATTATTTTAAATTTAGAAAAAGTTGACCAACCTCTTCTTCCTTTATTAACAGGATTATTTGGAGGGGCAACAATTTTATTATCTATAAAAAACAAAACCCAAATTCCCAAACAAACTCTTAAACTAACAAAAACTAAAATTTCCAAACCCATCTTAGGAGCTTTAATAGCATCCCCAATATGCTCTTTTCTTCCAGGTTTAGGATCAGGACAAGCAGCAATCATAGGAAATTCAATTGCCCAAACAAATAAAAAAGGTTTTCTAATTTTATTAGGTGCAACAAATACTTTAGTAATGGGTTTTTCTTTTATCTCATTGTATGCAATATTAAAAACAAGAACAGGAGCAGCATCAGCAATTAAAGAAATTTTGGGAACCTTGGAAACAAATTATTTAATTTTAATCCTGTTAGTAATTTTAATTTCAGGAGTAATTTCTTTTTATTTAACAAAAAACTTAGCAAAATTCTTTTCACACAAAATAACAAAAATAAATTACACAAAAATTTCCCTAGCGACCCTATTAATATTAACACTAATTGTTGTCTTAGTTTCAGGTTTTTGGGGCTTGCTGATTTTAATAATCTCAACTCTAACAGGAATCTATTGCATCAAACTAAAAGTAAAAAGAACTCTTATGATGGGTTGTCTAATGTTACAGACGATTTTATGGTATTTGTTTTAAGCTTCAACCTCTCTCCAACAGCCAGGACACAAATTCTCTGCAGGCAAACCAACTGCCTCAACCATATCATTAAAATATTGAAATTTCAGACTAGTCAAACCTAAATCCATCCTAATAACTTCCACCATCCGGCCATATTTTTCAGAGTTCTCATCTGTATAAGATGTAATATCAAAAACATCTCTACCTTCAACTTTTTTCATTGCTCTTCTAGTAGCTAAATCCATTATTGATTTTGATCTTGAAAAATTTAAAAAATTACAAGCATGTGTCAAAGGTGGACAAGAAATCCTGGCATGAACCTCTGTTGCACCATGTTTAAACAATTCTCGAACCTTTTCTTTTAATTGTGTTCCTCTAACAATAGAATCTTCTGTAATTATAATTTTTTTATTTTTAATAATTCTCCTATTTCCAATTAATTTATACTCTGCAACTAAATCCCTTATTTTTTGATCTTGAGGCATAAAACTCCTCCCCCATGTCGGAGTATACTTTACAAAACCCCTCTCATAAGGCAAACCACTCTTATTACTATATCCTATCCCGCTCCCAACACCAGAATCAGGGATTCCAAAAACAAAATCAACATCAAACCCTCCCTCATCTAAATCTCTTTGAGCAAGAAATTCTCCAAATTGATACCTAATTTGTTCAGCATTAACCCCTTCATAACAAGAAGTAGGAAAACCATAATAAATTGGTAAAAAAGTACATAATTGTAATTTATTTCTAGGTTCTTTCAACTGCCTATACACTTCATTTGTCAAAAGCCCAATTTCTCCAGGCCCTAAATCTTTTTCAAATTCAAAACCAAGATTTTCAAAAGCAGTAGTTTCAGAAGTAGCAGCCATACTGCCAAGCTTTCTTCCAACAACAATAGGAGTCCTACCAGATTTATCTCTAGCAAGATAAATTCCCTCTTTAGTAAGTAACATTAATGAAGAACTTCCCTTAATCTCATTTTGCATAATCTCAATACCCTCAACAAAACTTTTTCCTTGAGAAATTAGATTAGCAATTAACTCAACTTGATTAAATTCTTCCTCAGTATTTTCAATAAAATTTTTTCCTTTTTCAAGCTCTCTTAAAGCAAGTTTCTCTAAATTTGCAATTTTTCCAACATGTGCTAACGCATAATTCCCTAAATGTGATTTAATTTTAAATGGTTGCACTTCATAATCACTAACAACCCCAATTCCACTCCTGGCCTTAACATTTTCTTTAAAATTAAAAAGCTGGGGTCTAAAAGGATAAAGCCCAATACTTTTTATCTTATAGTGAATATCTTTCCTATCATAAACAGCCATCCCTCCAATTTTAGTTCCCAAATGAAACTGGTAATCTGTTCCATAAAACAAATCATCTACACAATTTCGATCTGAAACAATTCCAAATATCCCTGACATAAAAACAAAAATTCAACCCCTCTTTTAAATTAAATTGTGGTAAAATAGGTAATTAAACCCATTCTCCTAAACCTGTTTGTTTTTCAGCTTCCTTACCAAAAATACTATCAATATATCCTTTAACAAGTTCAAGGTTTTGTTTTACATAGGGTGAAAGATTATACTGCTTGGCTAAATTAAGCGCAGGTTCTAAATACTTTTTAATTCCACCTTCATGAACTGTAAAAATTATTTTACCTCCACACTTAGGACAAATCCCTGTTAAAGGAGGCCTCCTTAAAATCTCATTGCAAGCAACACACCTAAATTCTTGGGTAGAAAACTTTCTTAAATTCCCCCTAAGATCTTTCATAAAATGTCTTTCAATTACTAACCTTGCTGTATCTGAAGTGTCGACAGCCCTTATTTTCTCAACTAACTCCATTTGATGTTTAAGTTTTTCTTGCATTGTTCCAAGACTTTTATAAGAAGAACATCTTATTCCTTTATTAAAATCAAAGGTATCATGTGTATAACCCATTCCAATAAAAGGATTTTCTCCTTTGTCCAATAAACTTTTAACATTTTTTATTTTTACTTCAGACGAGTGTTTTTTTTGTTCAGCAGCCCGATAAAGTTCTAAAGGATAGCTCTTTACAAATTCAAAATCTAAAATCTGATCATCTACTTCCCCTGCATCAATTTTTGCATTTAAAACTAATGGAGCATCTTGGGTTCCTCCTCTGTGGCTTGGCAAAAACTGTCTTGAAAAATTTAACAAAACATCGCCCAACAACATCACAGCCATTTCATCACCATCACAATCTCTTCTAATAGCCGCGTGCATATAAGGAGAAGCTAAAAGCCCAAGAGTTTTTGAAAAACCAATAAATCTACAAATTACTCCTGCACAATTATGGGGTGCCATACACACACCCATTTTACCTATTAAGTCATCCCTATTTTTTACATTATAAAAAGGTTTTAATTTGTAAAACCTAACAAGTTCCTCATCAACAAAATTAGCAACCCTAATAAAAACATCATCAGCTTTTTCATCAGGTGTATCAGGAGAACTTGGAAGAAGAATATCATGAGGCATTAATTCTATTATTTGTTCTTCATTTACAATATCTTTTCCATCTATATCCTTAACATACCCCAGGTCCCTTAATTTTTCAACATCCACACCTATTTCCCTTGGTTTAAATGCAACCAAAGGAAGTTCAGTAGCATCAAACCTAATTGTCCCATCTTTATTTACTTGCAGCTCATTTCTTGCTCTTAAAATGCCTTTAGAAAGATTTTCCATCATATGTCCCTCTGAACTCGTACCTCTAACCCCTTTAATTAACAAAGGTATTTCTGTTTTTGAAAGCCCAAGATTTCCAACTGCTTCATTAAAAAAATGATTTATGTCCAAAGAAAAAGTACAATAAGTTTGTTTATATTCATGTTCTTCACAAGCAACAAAACTTTTTTCCTTGCACCTAGGACAATAATACATTTTTCGAGTTTTACACCCGCAAATTTCACAAACAGAATAAATTGTTTCTTTTTTACACTTATCACAATTGTAAATTGGAAATGCACTTCTAACACTCCCTTGCTCACAAGCAGCCTGAATACTCCTTAATCTTCCTCCTTCTTTTCCAACAGGAAATAAAACATTTGGGCTTCCAACAAGTTTCCTAAGTTTTGCTTTTTCAGGGCGCCCCATTCGTGCCCCAATAAATTCTCCTGATTTATCTCTAATTTCAAACTCAGAAACAGAATTAACAATCTCCAAAATATTTTTACCAGATTTGAATTTATTTTCATCCATAAAATCCCTTAATAAATTTTTTTTATTGCAAACAAGTTCAAAATCAAGACCAAGATTAGCCAATAAAGCTTTACTATGTTCTTTATTTAAAACAACATTTTCAATTGTAACCACATGTTCTATACCTAATAATTCCAAAGCTCGCTTTCCTTGCTTAAAATTTTCTTGATCTATTTTTGCATATGGAAAAATTATTTTTCCATCAATCTTTGAAACTTTTAACCATTCAATAAGATTAAAAAATTCTAAAGGAGAAATTTCCTTCCAATAAAAAATATAATTTGGGTGCAAAGAAATCTCAAATTCCCTGCTTATTTTAACAGCCGTATCAAAATCTATATTAAAAAAATTTAAATTTCTTGAAAATTCTTTATCTTTCTCTTGTAATTCCAACCCCCACCACTCTTCAACATATCCTGGTTTAATCAAATCAGCATTTCTGTTTGCAACATCACTAAAAGGAAAAAGAATGTCCCCTAGATAAATAATCTCCTCTACATCAGGGTAAAATAATTTTGCTTCTTCAATTGATTTTAATTTTTTTACACTTCCATTAAATAATTTAACTATAGGCCCATCTATCTGATCACAAACCGTGATTGCTGCCCCTTTAGTTGGTTTTTCAATCTTTAATTGACTTCCAATAGCCAAAAAACTATCTGTTATTGCCATTGTAGCAGGGTGTACAGAAGCTGCACTAAATCCAGACACCCTTCCCCTTCCATACCTAAATCTAAACGCTCCTGATCTTGAAGGATGCCCAAAAACAGGTCTTCCAGCAACAAGATCTTTAATATAAGTTGGGGAATCAAGTGCCTTTCCCACATCCCTTTTTTCATGAATTTTAATATACTCTTCAAGAAAATCAAAACCAGTGGATTTAAATCCTCTTTTTTTTAAACTTGTCAAAAGCCTAAAACCTTTTGCAGCTTTTTGAGCCAAACCTTCTCCAAGAATTAAACAAAATCCACTCCTCAAATAATTAGTTTCAACTCTTTCTAAATTTTTATAATTAGATACTTCAAGTTTTTCAGAAGGATCTCCTGAAACTTGGATAGGAAGATTCTTTGCTAAAAAAAGTGTTTCTTCTTCTGTAGGCATATATTGGAGATTAGTGATTCTATCATGAAAATCAGAGAGTTCTGTAAATACTCTTTTTATTTCTTCCTCTGAAGGATCATGTTTTTCATACCCAAACATTTCTCTAAGATAATCTATTAAAATCAAAACCATACAACTTGCAGTAGTTCCTGCACTTCGTATTGGTCCTGAAAAACCTGCAACAAAATAATCCTTGCCTTGTCTTGTTTTTCTAAGTTTTAACCCAGTATAACCTTCAATTGGGCTTGAAACAACACCTAAAGTAAGGTATGCAAAACCAACCCTAACACCTGCATCAATTGCCTCAAGCAAATCTTTAAATTTACAAAATTTTTGTTTTGCAACCTCTTCTGCAATTTTAAATGCAACAGCCACATCTAATTTCCCATATTCTTTTTCAAGACCTAAAATCCTTTTTGCAATACTAGATTCTTCCATCTGAGGATAAATAGTAGATATTAACCCTACAACCTTTTCTGCCATACTCATAGCAAGAGGAATCTCAACCTTATCTACAGGATCTAATCCTTTAGCCCTAGCTTCCTCTGCAACTTCATAAACTCCTTTGACCCCCTCTTCAATCATCTTAAAATATTTTTGAGTGTTCATTTTAATTTCTCCAAGATTTCATACCAATCCTCAACTCTCTCGACATTATCAGGCAAACCATCTCCCTGATTCCAAGGTTTATCTAATAAAAAAACACCTATTCCTTTTTCAGCACAATCTAAACCATAAATTTCATTGTCATCTACTAAAAAATCTACTTTTTTCTCTAAACATATTTCAGCCTTGCTTCCATTTTCAGTAGGGTGGATACCCCCTGAATAAAAAATAGGGGTGTTAAAATTATTAAGATTCCTTTTGAAAAAACTTTCTGTTTCTCTTGAAACCTCCTTAGATCTTGAAGTAACAAAACAAGAAATATGTTTTTTATTTAAATCCTCAAAAACGTTTTTAAAATCAGAATAAAGGACCCTATCTTCAAAAAAACTAGTTTTCCTAAAATCTACAAGCAAATCTCTAAAAGAATCTTTATCTAACCCCAAACACTTCCAAATTTCAGAAGAATTTATATCTTCAAAAGAATAATTGGTATTAAATCCCCTATTATAATATATAAGAAAAGGTTTCACAAAATCCACCACAGTATCATCCACATCAATTGCTATCTTCATCTTCCTCAAAATCCAAAATTTTAATTGCGCGAGTTTTTAAATTTAAAAGAGGAACCTTGCAATGATCAGGTTCATTTCCAAATTTTTCCTGATAGGGTGTCTTTCCCTCCCAACATGAAGCAGAAATCATCAAAATATTATTATAATAAGAAATCCCACTTTTATGCATATGTCCTGCAAAAAAAATATCAGGAACATCTCTAATAAGGTGTGCATCTTTTTCAAAAGGATAATACTGAACAGACTTGTGTGTAGGGGCAAGATGCCTATTTTTTAAAAGATATTTCATTATTTTTTCAGGACTATTTGCTGCTTTTTGTAACATGAGTTTTGGAATATTATTAACATAAAATGGAAAAGAAAATCCGTGATAACATAAAACATTGAAACCAGGAAAATTAATTTTTGCCCCTATATTAACTGTTGATGGATTTTGAATAAGAATGACATTTTCCAATTCAGATATTGCCCAAGCATATCTTTTGTCTAAAATAGGTTGGGGTTCCATTAACCTAACACAATCATGATTCCCAGGACAAATAATTATCTTAATATCTTTTCTTATTTTTCCAAGAAGTTCTGCCAACTCGGAAAATTGTTCTTCCAAATTTTTAATTTTAAGGTCTCTTTCTTGATTAGGATAATTACCTATGCCTGTAACAAGATCACCCCCAACAAACAAATATTTTATTTTTTCTACTTCAGATGTATTAGGAAGCTTTCCACTTAAATAAGTAATAAATTTCAAAAAACTTTTTTCTAAAAACTTTTTACTCCCAAAATGCAAATCTCCAATAAATAAAGCATATTCTTCTACAGGAGAGTTTTTTCTTTCTAAAAGCATAGATTCAGGAAAAATAATATCATTTACAAAAAAAATCTCCCTATTACCAACACCCTTAAAACCCAAAACAGAATCAAGAGCTATATCTTCTGCCTTTTGATACAAATCTTTTTTAGATGCATTAATTAAAACTTTTATTTTTCCAGTTAAATCTTCTACTTCTAACAAAATATTTTTATTTTTTGTTGTTCTCTTACTAGAAACAAGCCCTATAATAGAAACACCCTGCCTATTTCCTGAAATTTTATTTATGGATACAAGGTTTCCTAGCTCAGAATGTTCTTCTAAAATTTCCCTCATATCTTTAAATCTTGTCTTAAAATATTTAACAAAATCTTTTACTTCAAGTTTTTTATTCTTTTGAATTTCAACAGGAAAAACCTTTACACCCTCTATAGCAGGTTGATTGCAAACTTCTTCCTCGATAGGTTCTACACAAACAGATGTTTCTTTTGAAATCTCAATACTCAACCCAAGTTTTATTTTAAGTTTTTCTAGTTTTTTTTGTTTTTCTTTTGGAAGAGTCAAAAAAACCTTGCTTACGCCCTCCATATTATTCTCAAAAATGTTTTTGGTTATTATCTTCTGTTGAGTATAGCTTCCCAATCTATCAATGATGAGTTTTATAGATTCTACATCCTCTACACCACTAAACAAACCTAAAACATCCTTATCCAATAAAAATCCTTTTTTTAGACAAAATCTTAAAATTTCTTTATTATCCATTTTTAATTATAATTTAAAGAATGTTCAATTATCTCTTTTGCTTTTTCAATTATATTCCTACCAATTGCTAATTTTATTTCCCTCATTCTCCCTCCTCTCCCTTTAGAAATAACCTTGACATTAATAATTCCCAACATATCAAACTCCTGAATAATATCACTAACCCTTCTCTGGGTTAAAACTTCTAACTTATTCCTTATGCAAATGTCTTGATAAAGATTATAAACATCACCTGTAAAAATAGGGTTTTCTTTTTGTTTGTCTGATAATTTAATTATGGCACCTAAGACAACTTGAAACTGTTTAGGTTCAGAATCTATAACTTCTAAAATCTTATCCTTTTCTATCTTATCATTAGCTTCATCTATATGTTTTAATAGAATTTTTTCTGAGTTATCTCGCTCTGCTAATTCTCCTGCAACTCTTAGTAAATCTAAAGCCCTCCTTGCATCTCCATGTTCTCTAGCAGCATATGCAGCACACTTAGCTATCACACCTTCTTTAACTACCTCTGGTTTAAAAGTCAATTCTGATCTTTTTTTTAAAATTTCTTGGAGCTGCATAGCATTATAAGGGGAAAAAACTATTTCTTCCTCAGATAAAGAACTTCTAACCCTAGGATCAATCTCCTCTAAAAAAGTAAGATCATTACTAATTCCTACAATACAAATCTGGGTTTTAGATAGTTCAGAATTTAACCTAGTTAAATTATACAAAAAATCATTAGAAATTTTTTTGACTGTTTGATCAATCTCATCAAGGATAAGAACCAGCAATTGTTTTTCCGAATCAATAAGTTCTATGAATTTACTATAAACAGCCTGTGTCGGAAGACCTGTAGAAGGAACCTCTCCACCTAATTTTTTAATAAGTTCTGCTAAAATCCTATATTCTGTGTCAGAAATTTTTTTTAATTTGCAATTTAAATATTCTATTCTAAGTTTAAAATCAGCATCTTTTTTTACCCTTTTCAAAAGTTCATCTTTGACATATTGTATTGAAAGGGTTTTTCCTGTACCTGTTTTCCCAAATAAAAATAAATTACTAGTTTTTTCACCTCTCAAAGCAGGAGCCAATATAGAAGCAACTTGTTTTATTTGTTCTCCTCTATGTAATATCTCTTCAGGCCTATGATTTGACTGTAAAATTGATTTATTTTTAAAAATCTTATTCTTATCAAAAGACTCAAAAATACCTTCTAATTCCTCTTTCATCATTTTAAAACAATACCCCTTTATTAATAAGATTTATATTCTTTAATCCTCATTAAAAAATTTACCTATTATAAAAGTTCTTTACACCCACTTAGATTTCCAATGGAAAATTAAATCTTAGTGAAACTCTCAACGAGAAAAACTCATAACTCTTTATAAAGGATTATAACCACTCAAAAAGAAAAACACCTAAATTTCTAATGGAAATTAGGAAATTTTCTAGAAAATTAATTTTATAACACATTCTACACTTTCTTCTTTTTCACTACTACTACTACTACTACTACTACTACTACTACTACTACTACTACTACTACTACTACTACTACTACTATATACTTTATAATATAAATAATTATAAATAAATAAAAAACATACAAAATTTCAAAATTCTTTTTAAAGGTTTCCAAACGAAACAAAGGAGGGAGTATTGATAAAAAAGAGAGATAATAGACTCTTGTAAATACTATATACCTTTACAGAAAAATTTATAAATTGTTTCTCTCTTGCTTTGTTATGCAAACTGAAAAAAATCCCTTTAGTGCTATATTGGGAAAAATGATAGTGACAAAAGAAGGAAAAAGATTAGGTTTTGTTAAAGATATAACTTTTGAAACACGATCAGGAGAATTAATTAATCTTGTAGTAAAAGATCCAACCCCTTATACTAAAAATCTTAATCTTGAAAAAACATCTTCTAATGATCTTTTAATTCCTTATAGTGCAATAATAGCCATAGGTGATTTTGTTATTGTTTCTGAAGAGGATTTAATTTAATTTACACAAATATTTAAAAACACACTTTTTATTTAAATAAAATGAAACTTTTAGGATTTAATTTTACTAAAATAAGCATAGAGAAAAAAGATACAAGAGTAGATAAATTAAAAATAAACACTAAAATAGATCTTAAAGAGATTAAAGAAGTAGAACAAGGTTTATTTAAAACAAAAGAAAAACTAATTGCAATTAATTTTAATTATTCTATAGAATATGAACCTGAATTTGCAAAGATATATTTTGAAGGGGGTTTTGTAATTTCTCTAGAATCAAAAGATGCTAAAGAACTTTTAAAACAATGGGAAGAAAAAAAGACACCTGATGATATTAGGATTAAAATTTTTAATATTATCCTAAGGAAAACAAATGTAAAAGCACTACAATTAGAGGAAGAAATAGGGTTACCTTTTCATGTTTCTATGCCTATCATAAGAAAACAAGACCCAACAAACCAAAATACAGAAACATAGGAAGAATTTTAAGTTATATTTCTTTTTATTTCTTATGAAAATATCTAATATAAAAAGAGAAAAAATTTCAGAGCAAATTTTAGCATACCTTTACTCAATAAGCCCAAAACCAGCATTTACATCTCATATTGCGAGGGAAATTGCTAGGGATGAAGAATTCATTAAAGACCTCCTTTTTGAGCTTAAGAAGAAAAATCTAATCTTAGACATAAAAAAAAATGCCTTTGGATTACCCTATAAACGAAGATTAAGATGGAAATTGAGTAATTCAGCTTACAATTTCTACAGACAACACCAACATCCTAATTAGTTTTTATATTTTTGACAATACTAAAATATTTATACTTCTTGTTTTACTATTATTTATGGATCAAATAAAAGAAGCTTTCCAAAAAGTAAAACAAGATGTTGATTTATTAAAAAAAGATTTAGATTTCTTAAAGGAAAATATTGTTGAAACAAGACAAAAAATAATTGATTTATGCAATATAGTCTTAAAATTATCTAAAAAAGAGGCTCCGACACATAAACAAGATATTCCAACAGTTTCGACACATCCTTCGACACATTCAACAAGGTTTAAGCCATTAAAAACCCAAAATATGCTTATTTCCACTGGAAATCAAGGGGTTTCGACAGACAGACAGACAGACAGACAGACACACCAACAGACACAAAAAACACCTCAAAACACCCCCAATTCTATTGAAAATGCAGTTGAAATGTTAGAATCCTTAGATAATCTTAAAAGGGAAATTAGGCTGAAATTTAAAAGACTTACAGATCAAGAGTGGGTAGTTTTTTCAACAATATATCAATTTGACGAAGAGCAAATAAGTGCAGATCATAAAGCTCTTTCTAAGAAGTTAGGTTTATCTGAAAGTTCTATTAGGGATTATGTTGGGAGATTAATTAAAAAAGGAATTCCCGTCGAGAAAAAGAGAATAAATAATAAACAAATATCCTTATCTATTTCTCCCAATCTCAAGAAAATAGCATCTCTTCCTACAATTTTACAATTAAGAGAGCTTTAGCTAGTTTTTATGTTAGCCGAATAACTTCCATTTTTTTCAAACTAGTATTAATTTTAAGTCTCTTTTTCTAATTTTTTACTTTTTTAAATCTTAAAACCCTCTAAATTTCCTTTTTTATTTTTATTACTTTAAACAATTATTTGTTTTTAATTCTCACTTTTGATTTTTTAAATTTCTTTTTTTAATTTTTCTTATGCTTTTTTGGTCTTTTTACACTCACTTTTGATTTTTTCATTAATTTTTCTTTTATTTCATCAGGGATAAATACCCTTTTCTTACCATTATACTCTATTCTTTCTTCAATTATATCCCCTTTTTGTTTTATTCGATTTATCTGTCCTCTTATTGTTGATTTAGATTTTCCTAACATTGCTGCCAAATCATCATAACTTAAGTTCATGTCACTATTTAAAAGTACCCACAAAATAGCCCTCTCAGTTACTGAAAATTGGTCTAATTTTGGTGTTTGAACAGCTGTTTGCACACCTGTTTGAACAGCATAAACACCTGTTTGTTTATCAAACACCTGTTTAGGTGTTTTAAACACCTGTTTAGGTTTTAACTCATTCATGATCGATAAAATATTTTTCAATCCTTCAAGCTCTTTTTTTATCGAAGACAAATCTTCTTTTAACCCTTCAATATTATTTTGTTGTAAATTTTTTTCAGATTCAAGGTGTTTTATCCATCCACTAACAGCACTAATATCTTTTTTAACAGCCTCAAAACCTTTTTTTGTGTCTTCTTCAACACGTTCTACCTCTTTTTTTCTAGAAAACCACCTAAACATAGTATTTCTAAATACCTTAATTATATAAATCTTTCTATTTTTCGACGACAATTTCCAAAGATGTTAGTAAATAACATAAATAAAAAAGAGCAAAAAAGGTGCCAAAAATTAACTTTTTTCTATGCAAAAACAGTTGTTTATTTAAAAAAACACCCTTAGCAGCCTGTTTAAAACACCCTCAAACAACCCCAAACAACATAAACACCTGTTTGTTTTTTTAACTTTTCCATCGGTAAAGCACCATAAACAGCCTGTTTAAACAAACTCAATACATACTTAGGTAACCTTAGTGCACAATATGCCTAGGCTAAGAAGATTAATACAAAATTTTTTTTGGAAAGATAGTAAATTATCCCAAATATCTTTAAAAAGATTATTATAATTCTTTCTTTATACCAAATAAACAAGGGCAAATAACCTTTAAAGAAGATCTTCTTTTTGGAGGAATTGAAGGAAAATTTTACATTGATTTAAAAACACCTAATTGTATTTATGTTGTTGAAAACATCAAATATTCTATATCAACAGATAATGTTGTAAGTGTTGTAAGAGTTCCTTATAATTTTGAGGGAAAGGAACGATCTGAATTAGGGGTAGCAAAATCATTACAAATTGTTTAGAAGATCCAAGAGCCCCTAAAGATTGGAAACCAAAACCAACCTAAGAATAATTCTTCATGAGGAAGGTTATGGACCTTTTAGCAAACCTCCTTGGGTAAAAGGCGGTCCTCCACACCCTACAAAAAATACTAAAATCCTTCTCTTTCACTTAGCTAACCTTAGTGCACAACTCCCACAGGCCACAAAAATTAAGGTCAAAAATAGGTGGAAAAACAGCAAAATATAATGGATCTTTTTAAAAATAAATGATTTTATGTTTATTAATGGCAGATGAATTAAAAGATATAGGTGGGAAAACAATTAGTCCTGGAATCTATTATTTTCCTGAAAAAAACAATAACATTTCTTTCAAATTATTTTAAATTAGTTTCTGTTCCTTTTTTAGGTAAAGGTTATTAGTGGGAACAACTCTTTGGGGTGTAGGTCTTCCTATTTCTCAAGATCATCCTCCAGACCATAAAAGAGCAAGGAAAAGAGACTTACTACAGGAG
Organism: Nanobdellota archaeon; assembly: GCA_018815925.1. Classification (GTDB taxonomy): domain Archaea; phylum Nanobdellota; class Nanobdellia; order Pacearchaeales; family GW2011-AR1; genus JAHIWS01. The sequence continues at coordinate 46,290 of JAHIWS010000020.1, forward strand.
AAATACCTGCATTAAAAATAAGAACTCAAACAGAAAGATTTGTTTCTCAAGATAAAATAGAAGATTTCTTTAACTTACAAGCAGCCTAATTACTAAAAACCAATTTTCCTCTATAAAACTTCTTACAACCTATATTAACAGAACTTTTTACCCTACAATATATGAACTAAGGGGGTCCTAAATGCCCGTGAACCATAACTTTATATACCTAAGTGCACGTTATTTACTATGAAAAAGAGGGAAAAAGAGATTAAATGCAAACATTGTGGAGAATGTTGTAAAAGATTAAATTTTACAGACAAATTAATTATATCTCTTAATACATTTTCTTTTATGTTTTCTAAAAAGTGTAAATTCCTTAATCAAGATAATCTTTGTAAAATATATAATAACCGCCCTAAGATATGTAGAGATTGGATTTGTGGGGTTTTCAAAAAATGATTACCACTAAACCCTTAGCAGCAATATATGTAAGAGTTAGCACAGAAGAACAAGCAAGGCAAGGGGTGTCTTTAGCTGCACAAGAAGAGGCCTTACAGAATTATGCAAATGCATTGGGTTATGATGTTTTGAAAATTTACAAAGATGAAGGAAAATCTGCAAAAGATATAAAGGGAAGACCAGAAATGGTGCAACTACTCATAGATGCAGAAGCACGTAAATTTCAGGCAATTTTTATCTATAAACTTGATAGGTTTTCAAGAAGCTTGAGAGATCTTATAGAAACAATTGCAAAATTAAAAGAATGGAACATAGATTTTGTTTCTCTTCAAGATAAGATTGAGACTACAAGTGCATCAGGAAAATTAATGTTCCATATAATATCTGCTTTTGCTGAGTTTGAAAGAAATGTTACCGGAGAAAGAACAAAATTTTCTATGGATAAAGTAGCAAGAGATGGAAATCCTATTACTAGAGCCCCTTGGGGATATAAATTAGAAAATAAAAAACTAATTCCAACAGAGCATTCATATCAAGTCCAGGAGGTTTTTCAAGATTTTTTAAACCAAGACGTGAGCCTCACTAAATTAGCAAAGAAATATAGTTTCTCTGTCAATGGCTTAAAGAAAATTCTAACAAATCAAACTTATTTAGGAAAAATTAAGTTTGATAAGCAAACCCACCAAGGAACACACCAAGCATTAATATCTTCGACGCTCTTCAACCACGTTCAGAATAAATTAGAAAAGTTAGGGATAAAGAAGATTTAGAATTCAGATAAGTAATCTCTATCACTAAGTAGGCTTTTCATAGTATTATTTTTAATATCTTTAGGAAGAATAAGTTCTTTATTAATAAATTTAAGTATCCTATTATAATTTAATCTTAATTTCATTCCTGGTTCAATATGATTTGGGTTATTTCCAACAATTTTTTGGTTATAAGGATCATTATAAATATCCTTAGCATTAGCTTCTGGACCATAGTATCTTTGTGCAATTCCTGTCAAACCTCTCTTAGAATCCTTTTCTCGTACAGTATAAAAAGCATCCCTTATAGGCGTTCCTGATGATCCTAGTCCAGCCCAAAGTGCAGATTCTACAACCTTAGGAAATAAACATAATCCCGCAATTGTTAAAAACTCTCTTCTACCAACTTCCATACAAAATTTACTCTTTTAATATATTTAAAGATTATTGTGTTCCGCACACCCTAAATTTTTTTAAATGAATTTTTATTTTATGATTTTTAAAAAAGAGTATCCAAAGACTTTTTAAAATATAAACAACCACACAATATATATTTTGATGCTGGAAATCCTGATTTAGATTATTATTTAACTCATAAAGAACACAGAAGACAAAAATATGTCTTTAAACACTATAGCTCTAAACAACCTAGAAGATTAAAAGAATTATCTATAAGAAGTTTGCCTCATTGCCCTGGCCCTGGAATCTCCCGGTTTATAGGCTTCTTTTCTTCTTACATCTGCAACCAGTAAATTCCTATCATAACTTAAAAAAGCTTCAGAAAGCTCTTTTGAATTCGTAAATTTAATAATAGCCCTTGATAATGCAACCCTTGCAGCTTCTATTTGTGATTTTTCCCCGCCACTTTTAACATTTATTTCAATATCAAAATTTAATTTTCCTAAAATTTTTTCAGCAATTCTTAAGGGTTCTTCTATTTTGAATTTATCAAATTTTTGAAGAGATGTAAATGGTTTTTTATTGATTGTGACTTTTCCAGAACCTTCTCTAATAAGGGCTTTTGCAATAGCCCTTTTTCTTTTTCCAGATGTAATTATTTTTTTCATTTAAAATTGTATTTATGTTTATTTTGAATGAATGGAAATTTTATATTTACTTTTATCATTTTTTTAGTTCATTAATTTTTAAAAATTTGGTTTTCTTTTCTTTTCCACCTATTATTTTTTTTGATTCTTCAAATTCCTTTGGAGTTTTAGAATAACATTTTATTCTTTTAAGAGCCTGTTTTCCTCTTCCTTTTCTATGATTAGGAATCATCCCCCTTATTGTTCTTTTAACAATTAAATAAGGAACTCTTGAAATTTTTGGGCCTTTTTGCCCACTTCCAACTCTTTGCCTTTTTGCTTCAAATTTTTCTTTAATATCTTTTTTATTGCCTGTGATGACTATTTGGTTACAGTTTAAGAGAACAATTTCTTCTCCTTTAAGTGCTTCTTTAGCAATATAACTAGCTAATCTTCCAAGAATTGCGTTTTTACCGTTGATTATTTTCATCTTAAAACTACCAATCCTTTCCTTTCAGGATTTTTTTTAATTTCTTCTGAGATAGTTAAATATTCACAACCAGCCTGTTTTAGTTTTTCTTTCGCCTTTTCTGAAAAAGAAAAAGCAACCACTTTTATTTTCTTTCCTATTTCTCCTTGAGAAAGAATTTTTCCAGGAACAACAACATTTTCTTTTAATTTATCTACATTAAAATTTTTTTGTTTTTTTCTAGGGCCTGATAATATTTCAGCAACTTCTTTCCACCTTTTGTTTTTTTTAGCAAGTCTAATAGTTTCAACTAATTCTATATTATGCTTTTTTTTTGTTTGTTTTTCAATTTTAGTATTTGATTTACTCATTTTTTGATTTTGCAGAAGTAGTTACCCTACTCTGCTAACGCTTGGTTTGACTCGCAGGTTTTGTAAAAATGTTAGTTTTGAGATGTTTATAAAGGTTTTTATATGCTTAATTAATTCTTAGTTTATTAACCTTAAGCCTAATTTAAAGGAAAGTTTGATAAAGAAAAATTTGGTTATCTTTATAAGCGGAGTTGCTGGAGTGGTCAAACAGGATGGACTCAAAATCCATTAGCTTAGTGCTTACACAGGTTCGAATCCTGTACTCCGCATAAAAACCTTTACAATCATTCTTTACTAATTTTTTTTCCAACTTCGGCTAAGCCTTTTTTTAAGATTTCAATAGATTTTTTAAAAATATCTTCACAAGGAAGATGACCAAAACTTTCAAGAGTTATTAAAAGTTCATTTGTTGGATTTATATTTATTAATTCTTTTCCTTGTTTTTTGAAGTATTCAAGACAAATACCACATTCATCACATTTTTCAGAATTTTGAATTTTTATTTTTCCATTTTCAGAGGAAAAAACTTTGAGAGGACAAATATCAACAATTTCTGTTGGACAATTTCTGTCAACTTTAATATCAAAAATATTCCTATAAAACATTAAACCTGGGGTGAATTTAGAGTGTTCTTTTCCTTTTCCGGTTTGTGTAGTTGCAACAAATTCTAATTCCTGACCCCTTTTTAAATCACTAATAGGAATTTTATTATGTGCTGGTTGTATAATTCCTTTTAATTCCTCGGAGTAAACAGGTCCTTCTTTTTTTGAACTCAATTTAAGCTTAATTTCTTTTGATTTTGGGCTTATTTTACTGCTTTCTAAAGGGATTAAACCTAACCTATGGGCAATTGTTTCATCATAAAGAGGAGAATCATTTTTTGAAATTTCCACACTCTCTATTGCAAGGGTTGGAATTTGGTTTATGTATCTTCTTATAGCATTTGCTAAACTTTCATTTATTTCTGCATTAAAAATAATCTGGTTTTCTTGTTTTTTTTGAAGTTTCATAGTATTTTTTAATATACTTTGTTTTTAAATTTATCTTTAAGGTCTTCGACCCCTTCGACCCCCTTTCTTTTTTGGGCCTCCTCTTGGAACCCTTGTTGTATCAAGGATATTTAAAATTTTAAATCCTGATCTCGATAAACTTTTTATTATAGCATTTGCTCCAGGACCAGGAGCAGGATTTCTGGTTTTTGCTCTTATTCTAACATATAGGAATTTAATACCTAAATCTTGAATGTTTTCTGCAATTCTTTTGGCTATAAACATGGCTATGGTTGGATTTGCTTTTAATCTTCCATGTTTTGTAACCATACCTCCTGTAACTTTTGAAATTGTTTTACCAGACATATCTGTTACATGTACTATTGTATTGTTAAAAGAGGTATAAATATTTACAACTGCTTCTACTTCTTTTTTGGGTTTTTTAGGTGTTTTTTTGATTTCTGTTTTTTCTTCAGGCATTTTTATTTATTTTTTTCTGTTTTAATTTTCTTTTTTAAACTAATTTTATCTTCTAATTCTAAAGGAACAATATATGAAGGAATATTAATAATCCTTTTATTAACTAACACTTTTTTATGAACTATTAACTGCCGTGCACTTTTTGGCGTTGTAGCGAGTTTTTTAGTTAAAACTAATGTTTGAAGCCTTCTTTTTAAATAATCTTTTTTATCTAGAGAAAGAATATCTCCTATAGATTCAATTTTAAAACCAATTTTTTTTAACCCATTAAAAAGAACTTTTTGTTCATTTGAATCTGCAGAAATTAGTTTTTTAGCTTTTTCTCTTATTTTTTTTATCTGAGCTTCTGCTTTCCAAATCTCTTTTTTGTTTTTTAACCCAAAATCTTTTTTTATCTGAGCTTCTTCGGCAATTCTAGTTTTATCAAAAGGTCTTTTTGGTTTTGAATATTTTTTGTGTTTACGTTTCATTTTTTCTTAACTTTCTTTTTAATTCCTGTTGCTTTTTTTCTGTTTTTTCTAAAATTACTTCTTGTTCTTTGTCCTCTTGTTGGAAGTCCAGCCATGTGTCTATAACCCCTATAGCTTTTTATTTTCTTAAGCCTCTTAATATCAAAATCTGTTCTTAATTCTAAATCGCTCCCCACCAAGTGTTTATTTTCACCATCTTCAAAATCTTTTTGCCTATTTACTAAATATTTTGGGATTCCAGGGTTTTTTAAAAATTCAACAATTTTTTTAATCTCTTCGTCTTTTAATGAACCAATTTTTCTATTTTTATTTATTTTAAGGATTTTACAAATAGCATTAGATAAAGCCCATGAGATTCCTTTTATCTTTGCTAGGCCAGGATATATCTTCATCTTCCCTTCTATATCTTTTGAAAGAATTCTAACTACTCTGTCTTCATACATTTGTTCTAATTTTTGTTCTTTAATACCTGAAATACTTTTATCTTCAAGTGCTTGTTTTTTAGTTTGGCTGCTTGCAGACGGGATAGCTAGAGGTTTTGTCTCTTGTCTTTTTTCTAATTTTTGTTCTTTCATTTTTAATTTACAAATAAATTATATCTTTCGAGAGATGTTAACTCCTTTAAAATTCTTTTTTCAATTGCTTTTTGAGGATCAGGAAGGTTTTGAATTCTTTTTTTCATATCCTCAAAAGATTCAAAAGCTTTTTCTTTTCTTTTAGTGATGATTTCTTTCATGTGTTTTTTGCCTAAACCAGGAAGCATTTCTATTTGATGTATCCTTTTGTTAATTGCATCTGCTTTATTAAAAAATTCAACAAATTCTTTTTCTTTTTCTTTTACTACTTTCCCAATATGCTCTTCTAATTGTTGTTTTGCAGTTTCAGTTATTTTTTCTTTAGGAAGTCTTCCAAGAATATAATATATTTTATCTCTTTTTCCTTCCCCAATATAAACTTTTTCTCCTATTTCTAAACTAATTCCTCTTCTAGGGACTAATTCTAAAAGAGTAAATTGGGTTTCCCCTATAGCTTGTGCTATAGGCATCATTTTCCTATCCAAAGGATATCCATTTGGTAAAAATTCTAAGATTATTGCGTGGTCTTCCTTTGTCATTTTTTTTATTCGAATTCTTTAACAATTTTAAGTATTTTTTGGGCTTCATCCTCATTTAAACCAACATCTGTGAAAATTTTGTTTAATTCTTCCGCTGTCTCAGGCATTATGTCAATTATTTTACTAGTATGATTTTCATTAATTTTCATTAAATCTAATGTTTCAATTTTTTTTCTAAATTCTTTAGCTTCTTTTGGTTTTAAATTAGTAAACTTTTTTATAAATGCAAGAACATCTGCTTTGCTATCTTTTGTTTTGAGAACATCTTCAAGACTTTCAGCCATACTGAGGGTTTTAATTTTTTCTATCATTTTATGTGTTTTAATTTGGTTTTATTTTTTTTAAATGTATTGGAGGTATTAAAAATGTTTTCTCTTTGTTTTGATCCTTCATTTTTATAATATAAACCCCTCCTTTTTTACCTTCTACTACTCCGGTTCTTCCTTGAATTTTTAAAGGAAAACTTGATTTTACAGATGATTCTCTTTTTACACTTACTTTTTCTCCTTTTTTTAGTTCCTGAAAGTATCTACTAAGTTTTAGTTTTCCTTTTGTTTTAATTTTTTTCTTTTGAACCATATTTTACCCAGAAATAGCTTATTTAAAAAGGTATCTAATTAAAATTTTTAGACCTAGAAAAATCACCGGAAACGTCTGTAAAAGCCAAATCTCCATTTTTTCTTGCATTTTCCATATTTTGAACTATTGCTTTAAACATTTTTTCACCCCAAACATTTTTTCCACATTTTTCACAAAAATCAATAACACTCTCATCAGAAATTTCTGCATGGCAATAAATACATTTTTTACTCATAGGATTCACCACTTTTTAAGCTGAATTATTTGGGAAACAAAATTAGTTTTTAAACTTTTAGGAGAATTTTAAAGTTACTCTTTTAAGTTTTTATTTTTTTGGAAAGATTGTAAGAATACTATTTTTATCATATAAAATATATTTTGTATCCAGGGTATCATATTTTTCAGGATCTTTTTTGTATTTTCTCTTAGAAATCCAGTTTTCTTTTGTTAAAGTGTCACTAATTTGTTTACTATTAATATTTATTCCCTTCTCTTCAGAAAAATATTTTTTTGTTTCTTTTCTCATTATTTTTGCAATTTTTTTATTAGAGTAATATTTCGTTTTTAACCCAATAATTCTCTCATTAAAACTTGTATCCCCCTCATAAGTCATTTCCTTTACAAGGGAATAGTTTGACCTCATATACTCTTTATTTTTTGCTTTGAAATTTCTTTCTTGATATTCTTTTAATTTTGGCTCAATATCCATGTTGTCTAGAGAAGCAAATTTAGGGTTTGTTATTTCAAAATTACATTTATTTTCAAGACCAATTTTTTTATTAATGCCCTTTTCTTGAGTATCCCTTTCAAGATTCTTTTTCTTAAAAACATCTTTTTCACCCTCTGCAACATATTTTTTATTTATTTCTGATTCTGGTTTTTCAACCTGTATTCTTGTTAAATAAGAGGCTAAGTATTTTTCTGTTCCCATTCCTAATTTATTTAAATTAATTTTAGTTAACCTAACTCTCTTGTTTAATATTTCTTTAGGTAAAACTATAAATCCTTCAGAATTAGGAAAATAATCTACCCCCTCTACTAAAACCCCATAATCTGGTCCCGGAGTTCTTATTCCTTTTTTTGTATATCTTAGAAAGGTTTTTCCCAGGATTGTTGTACCTGCTTTTTCCAGAACATCGGCTCTTATTACTGATTTTTTATTTTTATCTTTTATATTTAGTGTAACTAGTTTTGGAGTTTGTTTTTTTGGTTCAACAAAATTAGCAAATTGTGCTTGGATTATTGGTTTTTCAAATTTGGAAATTACTTCTAATTTTGCTTTGGGAAATTTTATATAAGGAGATTCTTTTTTATCTATTGTAAAATATCCTAGGCCTCCAATAGTCAAGATAGGAATAAAAAAATATTTTAATAAAATAGATTTTATGCTTTGGTTTCTATAAAACTTTTTTGGAGTCCATACTTGAGCGTCACTAGAACGACTAATTGCTAGGAGTCTTTCCTTCATGTTCTTCAATCTAAATCCCATGTTATTTTAAGGTGTCTAAATTATTTATAAATTATTGTATTACTCATACCTCAACGCATCAACAACATTTGTTTTACTTGCTTGCATTGCTGGAAGAATCCCAGATATAGCACCTATTAAAAATCCAAATCCTAAACACCCTAAGATTAAATAGGTGGGAGCAGCTGCTTGTAAAAGATTTGTATTCAAAGAAGTAATTGCTATGTATTCTATTGTTTTACTTACTCCTAGTCCTAAACTAACTCCTATTATTCCTCCTACAAGCCCTAACATACCAGATTCAATTAAGAAGATCATTAAAACATCTTTATTCTGCGCCCCAATAGCTTTCATAACCCCTATCTCTCTTGTTCTTTCAATAACAGAAGTATACATTGTGTTTGCAATTCCAATTGCCCCTACAATTAGAGAAATAGCTGCGACTCCTGCTAAAAAAGCAGTAACAATATTAAGTATATTTCCAAAACTTTCTAATAATTGATCAGGGGTGAGTATATCAAAATCTTGATTTTTTTCAGTAACATCCCTTAAATTTCTTAATTTTTTTTCAACTCTATCTGCAACTTCTAAAATATCTTCTCCTTCATCAATTTGGACAACAATCCAATCAACTCTTTCAGGAATATTAAATAATTCTCTTGCACTTTCTAAACTCATTACAACCATTTGATCATCGTCAGGGTTTCCAATTTTTTCAAATACCCCCCTAACCTTGAAATCTTGGCCATTAATTATTAATTTGTTTCCAGTTTTTACTGGTTTTCCCCAGAGATTTCCTTCCTTATGATTAATCCCTAAATTAACCCCTGAATCTCCTTGTTGTAAAAATCTTCCTTCATTAACCTCAAGGTTTCCTGTTTCTGCAAAAAGATTAGTATGGAGAGCAACCCCCCAAACTAGCATATATCTTTCTGTTCCTGCAAATTCAATTTTGGCATTTCCTGCAATATAGTCAGCAACATCTTTAACCCCTCTAACACTTTTTATAGTGTTTACATCCTCTTCTCTAAGGATTGTTCCGCCTACACTTCCAGGAGGTCCAAGAAACCCTGTTGAAGGTTGGACAAAAAATTTATCAGCTCCAAGAGTTTCAAATTGTTCTTTAACAGCTCCTTGTAAACCTAAAGACAAACTAATAAGCATAAAAATAGTTGCAATTGAAATGAAAATACCTAACATGGTCAACCCTGTTCTAAGCTTTCGCTTCTGCAAGTTTCTCAAACCCAGTTTAAAGTAATCTGTTAGCATTTTTCCTTTTCTTGTTTAATTAAATAATCAATAATTTTTGAACCAAGGTTTTGATGGGAATGTCTTATTTTTATTATATCTTCTAAAGAAATATTTTTAGGCAGGCTTACATCAACAATTATTTTACCAAAATTATTTTTTTCTAAAACATATACTGGTTCATGACCTAATTCAATAGCTTTATTATAATTTATTCTAGGGTTTCTCAAACAATTATCCAATACATCTTCTGGCCATTTTTGTTCCTTCCAAAATTCTCTTAATTGTTGCTCTTTGTTGAAGTATTTTTTGTTCATCCTCAACTCCTTAATGCATCAACCACATTTAATTTACTTGCTTGCATTGCAGGAAAAATTCCTGAAATTATTCCTACAAAAAATGAAAATCCAACAGCCCCAATCAACAACCCATAATTTGCACTAACCCTAAATAAATTAATTCCAAGAGCTTGGCTAGCAATTGATGAGGCTCCAAAAGCAATACCTATTCCTATTAAAGACCCTATACTTCCTCCAACAAGCCCCAACATACCAGATTCAATTAAGAAGATCATTAAAACATCTTTATTCTGCGCCCCAATAGCTTTCATAACCCCTATCTCTCTTGTTCTTTCAACAACAGAAGTATACATTGTGTTTGCAATTCCAACACCTCCAACAAAAAGAGAAATCATAGCAATTCCAACAACAATTATGTTGATAATATTAAGAATTGTATTAACAGATTCTAATGATTGGAGGGGTGTTTCTACTGTAAATGTTTCTTCTCCCAATTTTTCATTTCTGTCATTTCTTAATTTTCTTTCAATTTCTTTAGCAATATCTTCTATTTGGTTTTTATCTTGAACTTTAGCAACAATTAAATCATATTCTCCTTTTGTTTCAAAAAGATTTTGCATATCTTTTGTATTCATATAAATAATCCCATTAAGTTGAATGCTGCTTGATTTTTCCAAAATCCCAATTATTTCAAAACTAAAATCATTAATTAAAACATTTTTTTCAATTAAAAATGGTTTTTCAAAATCATTTGTTTCAAGAAAAAAATTTCCTAGCATAATTTTTCCCCTATCTCCTGGTTCTAATAAACGGCCTTGTTCTGCTTCAACACCTAAAGTTTCATAAAATAAATTGGCTAGCTTTTTTTCATCAGGAACATCTGTTCCATATCCAAACCCAGAAATTTTATTATATTCTAATTTCCCAACCCTTATTAATCTTGGAATTACAGCTTCTACTCCTTGGATATTTTCAATTATTTTAAGATCATTATCATTAAGTTTTTCAACAACAGTGCTTCCAGGAGGCCCAAACCCTGTCCCCTTATTTTGTATTGTTAGTCTATCTAAAGAAAGAGTCCCAAACTGGCTTGTAACAGCTTCTTGGAGCCCCTGACCCATAGAAATAAGAGCAACAACAGCAGCAATCCCAATAAAAATTCCTAAGATTGTCAACCAGCTTCTTAAACCACGTTTTCTTAAGTTCTTAAATGCAAGTGAGAAATAGTTTTGTATCATTTTTTGGTTTCTTTATATAATTTTTTTAATTCAGGATTGTTTTTGATAAATTCAGAGATGGCTTGCTTATGACACCCTCTTTTTTCAGCTATTTCACTCTGATTTAATCCTTTTAATAAACCAGAAGCAATTTCATCATAAATATCTATATTTGCACAAGAAGGTCTTCCTCTTTTTATTTTTCCTTTAATTTCTTTTATTTCTTTAGCGATTCTTAAGGTTTTTCCATAAGAGATTCCATAAACCTCACTTAGTTTTTTAAGAGAGATACCTTCTTCTGTAAAATTAATAATTTGTGTTCGTAGGTGCTTTTTTACTAAATAAGTGTTACGGGAAGATTCATAATCTTCTAACATTTCCATAAAAGATTTATTCCTCCTCACTCTTTCATGATATTCTTCAACAGCCCTCTTAAAAGGATTATATTTTTGGAAATTATTAAAAGAATTAAGACCCTCTAACAAATCTTCTTTTTTAATCATGGTGTGCTTACTAAAGTATTTTTCAGAGTTAGAATAAATATTTTTTTCTAAAGGAATTCCTCTTGCTGCAATGTGAAGTTTTAATTCATTCAGGGTTTTTTTACCAAGTTCCTTTGTTTTTTTTATTTTTTTTTCTGATAAACTCAAAATTTCCTCTATTGTAGGATATTCAAAAATTTTTTTGTTTAATAAATTCCAACCAATTACTAAAAGTCTGTTTGCAAGCTTAACACTTTTTTCATCTTCCTGAATAGAACCTTGCAAAACAACCTCAAGGTTTTCTGGCCTAGAATAAGTTTTGTTTAACATAGGAGTTACCTCCCCGATTCTCTTTCTACTTTAGCCATCTTTTCTAAATAACTATTATATTTAGGGTTAGAAGGCAAAATAATATTAAAATCCCCTAACCATTCTTTATATGGTATCCTCTCACTTAAAAATTCAAGAGCACTATCCACTAAATAAGTTTCTTGTATGTCAGGCAAAACATTTCCATCATCCCTATTTATGTAAGAGAATTTAACAAAAAGATGTTTTTGATTTGTTCTATCTTTTCCAATATAAAGATAATCCTCCACATACACATTTCCCGTAAGATGGTCTTTCTTTCCCACTTTAACTTTTTTCCTAACATAATTTTTTAATTCATCTAAATTATTAATTTTAGTGACCATCTTCAAATACTTCTAAATTATAATTTATTTGAGGATTCTTGTCTTTTTGTTTTTTTATAGAATCCCTTGCTCTTTTTTGATTATTTCTAAAATCTTTCATAGCTTTTTCTTCTCTATCTGCTTCTTCAAAACTAGGGTAAGTTATTCTAAAATTATAGATGTTTTCATCCATTTTCACTCACTTCCCCTATTCTTCTTTTTTTTTCTTCTTTTTATTTTCCTATAAATTACCCAAATAATTATTAATAAAATAATAATTCCAATATACAAACCTGTGTTACTTTTTTGTATTAATCCTTTTTCAAGGGCTTCTTCACTTGTATAAACTTTAAAAGGCAAATTTATGTTTTCTATTTGATCATTATTATCAAAGTCCTTGTAGGTTATTTTTGCTTTTAGCACAGGAGTTGTTGTTTTGTAAATAACATTAAATGTAGCAAAATCAGTATCATCTGCGTCAACACCCCCAATAAATATTTTACTTTTAGATAAAATTTCAAAACCTTGTGGGAAAATTTCAACAGACATAGATTTAATTTCTCCAAGACCCTTGTTTATTATTTCAAGAGAGAGTTTTCCTTCTTGTTCAAGAATAGGCGTTTCAATACTTGCTCCTTTTGCTTCAGCAGCAAAATCAAGCTCTGTTTTAGCACTAACCCTTATTCCAAAACTTCCTGCTTTTTCATAATCATCATCATTATCATCTGCGTCTACATAAGTAATAACATAAGGAATATTATAATCTCCTGGTTCAATATCTGTTGAAGCTTTTAGAGTAAAACTTGTTGAATCATCATCATCTTCATCAAGATCATCTAATTCTTTTTCAGAACTTCCTATAACAGTAAATGGAAGTGAAATTGATGTGCCATCAGGAAGAACATGAACAAGAATAATCTGAACAGAAACCTCTTCAATATCAAAATTTTGATTATTTTCTACATCAATGTTTACACTACCTTGTTCTCCTGGATATATTGTAATGTAGTCTGCATCAACAACAAGGGCTGATGCAAAGCTTATGTTAATTAAGAAGATTAATGCTAAAAAAGGGATTATTGATTTAGAGTTCATTTTGTACTCTAATTATACTTGATTTAATTAGGTTGGTGATATCAATAGTGATTTTTTCTAAATCTATTTTCTTTTCAGATTTAAACATATTAAAATCTACTTTCACATCTCCTTGATTTTCTAAAATAGGAATAATTAATCCATTAGAAGGGATTACGTAAGGTTCACTTTTACCCTTTTCTTTCACAGCATAAGTTAGATACTTTTCTTCCATTTTCTTAATTTCCACACAGAAATATCCTTTATAAATATTTCGATATTGTTACTACAGAATGATTACAACAATTGGGTTTAATTTCAATCCTTAAGAATACATTCTGGAAGTTTCACTTTTTTCCATTTTCCATTTGTCTTTTTTTCCAAACTTTCTATTTTTCCATCTCTTAAAGAATAGAGTGTTTTAGCATATGTTTTTGCAATTTCAGGATCATGGGTAACAATAATGATTGTCCTTCCTTTTTTATTTAAATCTGTTAAAAAACCCATTACTCTTTCACCTGTTTTTGTATCAAGATTTCCTGTTGGTTCGTCTGCTAAAAGGATATCTGGTTTATTTGCTAAAGATCTTGCAATAGCAACTCTTTGTTGTTGTCCTCCAGAAAGTTGATTAGGGTAATGGTTCATTCTATCTTCTAATTCCATTGATTTCAGAAGTTTTTCTGCTCTTTCCTCCCGATATTCTTTATCTTCATTTTGAAATAACATAGGGAGCATAACATTTTCTTTAGCTGTTAAATTAGGAATAAGATTAAACTGCTGAAATATAAACCCTATTTTTTTACCCCTAAGTTGGGCAAGTTCTGATTCTTCTAAATTTTCTATGTTTTTTCCTTTAAGATAAATATCCCCTTTTGTTGTTAAGTCAAGACTTCCTGTTAAATTCATAGCAGTACTTTTTCCACTTCCAGAAGGCCCCATTATTGCAACAAAATCCCCTTCTTGTATAGAAATATCAACACAATCAAGAGCTTTAACAAGAGATTCCCCCATTTCATAATATTTTGCAGCTTGTTTTAATTTTATTATTAGAGGTTTCATTTTTTAATTTTGAATCTCGAAGCATAAGAATTTAATTGAGGGTTTGGATTTTCAGTAATTATAGATGTAAAAAAACCTCTTATGGTATTATTTGCAAAACCAAAATCAAGTTTAAGTATAGGGTTTTTTCCTAGTCTCAATCTTGAAATATTAAATCTTCCTTGAATAGGTTCTCTTAAATTTAGTTCTTTTCTAAATTTTTCATATATATCAATAATTCTTATTCTTCCTTCTAATAGGGTTTGCCTAAGAGTTTCAAGGTTTAAATCTCCTAATAAATTTTCATTAACCAAATTTTCCGCTATTGAATATCCTGCTTGCACTATACAAAGGTCTATTCCTCTTGGAGTAACATAGTGTGGTTGAATATGTCTTCTTGCAACAACAGGTTCATTAGGATTAAAATTAAAAACCCACTCTTTTTTATCATAGTCTATACTAGTAAGAGTCATAAATTCCGGAAGGTATACTTTTTCTCTAAGAAATTCAATTGTGTTCATTTTATTTTCCATATATTTTTCTCAATCACAAGCTTTATAAATCTTCTTAATGCAATATTAATATGATAATTCCAGTGAGATGTATGTCGTGCGGAAAACCCATTGGACACTTGTGGGGAGATTTTAAAAAAAGAGTATCAGAAGGAGAATCTGAAAAAAAAGTATTAGATGAACTGGGGTTAGAGAGATTCTGCTGTAGATCAATGTTCCTAGGACAAGAAGATTTTATAGAATTAATTGGAAAGTTTAAAAAGAGTTAATCATTTCATTTTCCACCTGCTTTTATATCCACAATTTTCACATTCAACTGATTTTATTTTACTCTTTATTTTTATTTTAGGGTTTTGATAAGGTGTAAAACATTTTTTACAAAAAAGTTTTCTTTTTTTTCCTAGTTTAATATTGTAAGACATAGCCAACCTCTTAATTTTCTTAATCTCCTTGGTTTTTTTGTTTTTTAAATGATTGAAAAATTCTTTAATTTGTTGTTCTGCTTTTGTTTTTGATATTTTTTTTTTCATAAAACAATTAAGAAAGTAATCTTTAAAAACCCTTAAAACAACATACTTTTGAAGACGGCCATAATAGGTTGGAAATACCTGTTACCATTCCGAACACAGAAGTTAAGCTTCCTATGCTGTTTGTTTTAGTGGCCGATAAGCTGCGAAGCATCAGTGCTGTCTTCTTTAATTTTCTTTTTTATTTCATCAGTTGTGGTGGTTGCTGTTCCTTGTTTTTCAACAACAACACCAGATGCATAATTTGCTATTTTAATTGCTTCAGACATACTTAAACCAGAAGCTAAACTTAAAGCTAAAGTAGCAGCAAAAGTATCTCCTGCTCCTGTAACATCTCTTACTTGCCTAGCTTTGGTTTCAATCATTACAGATTTTTCTTTTTCATATTTAAATACACCATCTTTTCCCAGGGTTATTATGGCATATTTTGAATTTACTCTTTCACAAAGTTTTCTACCCATTTCTTCAAGAACATCTTTTTTATTTTCATATTTTATCCCAGTCATTTGAAATGCTTCTTTTTTGTTAGGACGTATTATGGTGCAATCTTTAAAATAATGTAAATTTTGAGGTTTTGAATCAACAAGGATAGGGATTTTTTTAGTGTTAGCAGACTTAATTATTTGTTGAGATAATTTATCATTAAAAAAACCTTTGTTATAATCAGAGAAAATAATAAAATCACATTTTTCTAAATTCTCTTCTATATTTTTTTGATATCTTAGGTCAATTTTTTTTCTATTTTTTTCACCATAATTTAATCTTGTTACTTGCTGACCATGTGCCATTATTCTTTGTTTTAGGAGAGTTTTATTTCCATTATAAACTGGTTTTAAGATTATTCCTTTTTCTTTACATAATTCTTTTATTTTTTCACCAGAATAATCTTTTCCAAGAACACCATAGAGTTCGCATTTTCCTCCAAGTGAAACAATATTATTTGCTACATTTGCTGCTCCCCCCAGAGCATATGTTTCTTCATTTTCTTCAACATTTACATTTGGTGCAGCATGTTGCTCAGGATTTAATTTTTTTATTTCTCCCCAAGAAAATTTATCTAATATAAGATCCCCATACACTAAAATATTTTTGTCTTTGAAATTATCAAGAGCATCCACCAAATTTTTCATATTTAACTTATTTAAGTTTGTTTTATAAGTGTTATGAAATAAGGATATCTATTTTTAAAGGTATAATGCGGAACTCAAATTAAAATTTGGTTGCTCATCTTTTTAGAAAGATGCGGAAGAAAGGATTCGAACCTTCGCAGACACTAAGCCACAAGAGCCTTAATCTTGCCCGTTTGACCACTCCGGCACTTCCGCATATTCTTTACCTGTATTTCTAATATAAAAAGTTTGCTCTACAAAAAACTAAAAATTCCCTTTTGAAGAAGAAGCAAACCAAAAATAATAAAAACTAATTTTGGAATATTAAAAATCAATAAAAAAAGGAAAAGAATCCCCGATAAAATATCAACCCAACTTCCAAAATCTTTTAGTAAACCTAGACTAGATTTAGAAATTAAAATTAATCCAAAAACAAGAAATATTTTATTTGGAAGATTTATTAAAGACCCGCTTATTAAAATTAATCCAGCAATTATATCAAAAATGCCCAAAGCCTTAACCAACATATTTTTTAAACTAAAAACCTCTTTAAAAATATATGCGCCTGTAACTCAGTCTGGATAGAGTGCTTCCCCCCTAAAGAGATGAATTTGTTCATTTACTTACACCAAATATTTAGTTGGGGTGTGGGGGAAAGGAAGAAGTCGTAGGTTCAAATCCTACCAGGCGCGTTTTTTATTAATATAGAAAACCTTTAAAACAATCCTTTTATTTTATCTTTTATGCGTGGGTAGGTCAATGGCTAGACTCTCTGCCTTCCAAGCAGATTATCCGGGTTCGAATCCCGGCCTGCGCATACGACGTGAACTTTTTGTTCACGGAGTCATGGAGCCCTATTTCCGACCTGCATTTTAAATAAAATGGAAGAACAAGGAAAATCAGAAAAAAGAACATTTGAAAGTTTTCACAATAAGTATTACAAGCTGTTTTTACTAATTCCACTTTGCCTTATTGTTTTCTCTCTCCTTTATATGGGGATGTTTTATTCTAAAAATAATGATTTTATTTACAAAGATGTCTCTTTAACAGGAGGAACTTCTGCAACTATTTATGGAAAAATAAATACAGAAAATTTAGAACAAGAATTATCAAATAAACTAGATGATGTTGGGTTTAGAGAAGTTTATGATGTGGTAACAAGAGAACAAAAAGCAGTAATAATTGAGACAAAATCAGATATTGAAACCACTAAACAAGTTCTTGAAGAATACCTTGGTTATGAGCTTGATGGAGAAAACAGCAGCTTTGAATTTACAGGTTCTGTTTTAAGTGAGAATTTTTATAACCAACTTTTAATAGCAATTTTAATTGCTTTTGTTTTTATGGGGGTGGTTGTTTTTATTATTTTTAGAACTTTTATTCCTTCTGCAGCAGTTATTATTTCAGCTTTTGCAGATATTTTGATGACTCTAACACTAGTTAATATGTTGGGGATGAAAATGTCAAGTGCAGGAATTGTGGCTTTTTTAATGTTAATTGGTTATTCAGTTGATACAGATATCCTTTTAACAAACCGTATTTTAAAGAGAAGAGAGTGGAGTTTAAACCAAAGGATTTTTGGGGCTTTTAAAACAGGAATAACAATGACTCTAACCTCTCTTTTAGCAATAGTTTTTGCACTTTTAGTTGTAAAATCTTTTTCAGTAGTTTTAACACAAATTTTTACAATACTTGTTATAGGATTGTGTTTTGATATTTTTAATACTTGGGTAACCAATGTATCAATACTTAAAGGGTATATGGAAAAAAAACATGGCACTTAAATTTACTTGGAGAATTTGGATTTTAATCTTTGTTTTGGTTTTGTCCCTATTGTCTATTTTTGGAATTCCTTCTTTTCAAAAAGGGGTTATAATAAAAAGTGTAGATACAAATTCAACAGCTTTTGAACAGGGATTAAGGGCAGGACAAATAATAACTTCAATTGACGGAAAAAAAATAACTAATATAGGGGACTTTTCATCTTCACTTGAAAACAAATATAATTTTAATGAAAGTGTTAAAATAATAATTCATACAAAAGATTCTGAAATAATTTTATTTTCAAAAATCCCTCCAGAAATAATTGTATCAGAAATACAAAAAACAAATATTAAAATGGGTTTGGATTTAGCAGGAGGATCAAGAGCACTAGTTCAGGCTCAAGATAAAAAGCTTACTAGTTCAGAAGTTAATGATTTAGTAGATGTTATAAGTAATCGGTTAAATGTTTATGGGATTGCAGATTTGAATATAAGACCTGTTTCAGATTTGTCTGGAAATAATTTTATGTTAATTGAGATTGCAGGAGCAACTCCTAAAGATTTAGAAGAATTAATTTCTAAACAAGGAAAATTTGAAGCAAAAATAGGAAATGAAACTGTGTTTATAGGTGGAGAAAAAGATATTACTTCTGTTTGTAGAAATGATGCAACTTGTGCTGGAATAGTGTCTTGCCAAGTTTCAGGAAATTCAGAGTTTTGCAATTTTAGGTTTACAATTTATTTGAGTGAGGAAGCTGCAAATAAACACGCAGAAATAACAGGAAATTTAGATGTAAATGCAACTAATCCAGAATATTTGTCTGAAAAACTAGATTTATATCTTGATGATAAGCTTGTAGATAGTCTTTTTATTAGTAAAGGTCTTAAAGGAAGGGTAACAACTCAAATAGCTATTTCTGGTTCAGGAAGTGGACAAACAAGAGCAGAAGCATATGATGCTGCTGAAGAATCTATGCACAAACTACAGACTGTTTTAATCACAGGAAGTCTCCCCTATAAATTAGAAATTGCTAAATTAGATACAATATCCCCTATACTTGGAGACCAATTTATAAAAAATATTTTTTTAGCTGGTTTTTTAGCCCTTTTAGCAGTAGTCTTAATCATCTTTTTTAGATACAAAAAAATAAAATCTTCACTAGCATTATTACTTACAAGTGTTTCTGAAATTGTTATTATTTTAGGGATTGCTTCTTTAATTGAATGGAATCTTGATTTGCCAAGTATTGCTGGAATCCTTGCAACAATAGGTACTGGAATTGACCAACAGATTATTATTTTGGATGAAGCAAAACAAACAGCTTTTCTAAGTATAAAACAAAAGTTAAAAAGAGCATTTGCAATCATCCTTGGGGCTTATTTTACAGCAGTTGTGGCATTACTTCCCTTACTTTGGGCTGGAGCAGGTTTATTAAAAGGTTTTGCAGTAACAACAATTATTGGGATAACAACAGGTATTTTAATAACAAGGCCTGCATTTACAGACATGGTGAAAAAAATAGAAGAAGATTAAAAAGATATTTTTGATACATAAATGCTTTTAAAGATTTTTTTAATAAAAAATTTATGAAGATAATTCAGCTTACAGCTTTTTTTTTACCTGTTGAAGGAGGAATGGAGCAACATGTATTAAATCTTTGTAGAGAATTACAAAAAAATAACCATTCTGTAGAAGTTATTTGTTCAGATTCAATGAGAGAAGGAACAATTTTTATAAAAAAAGAAAAGATCCAAGGGATTAAAATTACAAGATATAAAACTTTTTGGAATATAACCAAACTATCAAAAATTTTTCCTGGTTTTATTTTTGATTTATTTAAAAAAGATTATGATCTCTTACATGTTCATTCTTATAGGCAACCTTATACATTAATGGGTTTAATTGTGGCAAAGTTAATGAAAAAAAAATGCATAATAACTACTCATTGCCCTTTGCATCAAAAAGGAACCAGATCTAGAGGAACATATTTTTTAGCAGTTTTATATGACCGTATTTTTGGAAAAATTGCATCTAAATTTAACCACATAATAGGGATTGCAAATGAGGAAATATCTTTTTTCTCAAGGTATGGGATAAATAACAAAAAAATTACTATAATCCCTAATGGGATAACAAAAAAAGAATTTAAAATAGGAAATAGGCAAGAATTCAGAAAAAAATATAAAATAAAAAAAAATGATTTTGTTGCATTATTTACTGGAAGAATTCACAAAACAAAAGGCCTCCAGAATTTAAAATATGCTGTAGATAATCTCCCAAAAATAAAATTCGTTTTTGCAGGTTTAAATGATGGGTATATGAATTACTTAAAAAAAATGTACTGTAAGAATAAAAATGTGATTTTTACTGGTAAAATAGACCATCTTAAAATGCCTAATGCATATGCGGCAGCAGATATTTTTATTCTTCCTAGTGATTATGAGCCTTTTGGTATATCTCTTTTAGAGGCAATGGCTCAAAGATTACCTATAATTTCTACTAATCAAGGAGGGCCGGTCGATTTTATAACAAAGGATTTTGGATTTCTGATAAATCCAAAAAATCAAAAAGAATGGTTTAATTTAATAAATTATTTACTAAAAAATCCAAAAAAAAGAAAAAAAATGGGAAAATATGCTAAAAAAGAAGCTGAAAACTACCTCTGGACCAATATAGGAAAAAAAATAATAAAAGTGTATGAAACTTGTTAAACCTCTTTTTTAAAATGTGTTTTAATTCTTTTTATTAAAAAAACAAAATTAAGAGGATATAATTTACTTTTTGGCATACCATTTTTTTCTTTACAATTTTTACACAAGTCATTTGATTTAAAATCATTTTTTATGTGTTGTGTTCTTAGTTTTTTCATTTTTTGATTGTTCCAAATTTCTTTTAAGGATTCTTTATTCAAATCACCTAAAACATACTTAGCATCATAGTCATAACAACAAGGAACAACTCTACCATCCCAGAGGATAGTCATCCTATGCCAAGCTCTGACACAGGGATAAGGGCTCCTCTTATGAAATGCTTTTGATAATTGTTCTTTGTCTGCCAACCTCTCTATATCTTTTGAAGAACCCTCCCAAGTAACAAAGTCTTTTATTTCAACCTCATCTACACCTTGTTTATCCCATTTTTTCTTGAACTCTTTTATTTTATTTTTTGTTATTTTCATATTTATCATAGCTATTACTATAAGAGGTTTTTTTCTTTTTCTTTTGTATTTGATTATCTCGTTTATGTTTGAAACCGCTTTTTCATAATTGGCAGTAATTCCCCTAATTCTTTTGTACATTACTGGATCTGTTCCGTCTAAAGAAATATGTAGTTTGTCTAAACCTGCGTCAATTATTTTTTTAGCCATCTCTAAATTTATAACAGAAGCATTAACTGAAATAAATGTTTTAATTCTTTTTTCTTTAGCATATTTTATCATTTTATCTAATTTAGGGTGTAATAGTGACTCTCCAAAATGATGTAGCCCAATACTAGGGGTGTATCCCTTTAATTGGTCAATTATTTTTTTATAAAGATTAATATCCATATGCCCTAATTTTCTTTTCATATATTTTCTTGGACACATTATACATTTCATAGGGCAATGATTTGTGGGTTCTATATTGTATACTTCAGGATACCCCAAACATTTTATTTTTCTATGGAAATAAGAATAAAAATTCAAGAATTTATTTACAAATTGTTTAAGATTCATTCATTTTTTTAAACAACACCCTTTAAAATGATTTCTAATCAATCCTCCTCTAAAACCACTGGATTTTTTTGAATATATTCTTTATACCATTCAATGGTTTTTCTTAAACCTTCTTCTAAAGGTGTTTTGGGCATATACCCTAATTTTTTAATTTCAGAACAATCTAAACTTACTTTTTGAGGTTGAGCTATTTCTGCTGAATAGCTATTTATTTGACTTTTGCTTCCTGTTAATTCTAAAATGTATTTGGCTTCATCATAAACATTGTACTCTTCTTTTCCACTAATATTATATTCTTTATTCCACTCATTAGAATTTATTGTCAGCATTGTTCCTTCAATAAAATCATCAATATAAGTAAAATCAAGGGTTTTAGTTAAAGGATTTCCAAAAATCTTTAATTCTTCACCTCTTAGTGCAGCTAGGATATGTAAATGAACAAGTCTTTTACTTAAATCCCAGAAAGGTCCATAGACTGTTGAAGGACGAATAATAATATATTCAATCCCATAAGAATTGTAAAAACCTTTACAAAGTTCCTCACCATAAATTTTAGAAGCAGTATAAGAATTTTTTTCAGGACTCAAAATCCTAGATGAGGAAAAAAAAACAAATTTTGGAATTTTATGTTTTCTACAAAAATCTAAAGCATAAAAAGTCCCTTGAGCATTATTTAGATTAGCTATTTTTGGATCTGCAACCATCTTATTTATTTTAACATGTGCAGCTGCATGTATGAAAAGGTCTATTGAAGTATCTATTTCTAAATTTTTTAACCAAGAAAGATCAGACCCAGACCTATGATCTATGCTTCCAACAATTTTGTGGCCTTCTTTAATTAATCTTTTTTCCAAAGCAGAACCTATCAGCCCTTTATTTCCAGTAATAAAAATATTCATATTTTAATGATTTTTTTTCAATTTTTAAAAATATATGTAGTATAACTAAACTATCTTAAAAAGATACTTTTTATACATAAATGCTTTTAAAACTCTTTTGAATTTTATTATTAACTTAAAAAGAGATTTATTAATTAAAAATGAAAATAGGTTTTATAGGGTTGGGTTTTGTTGGGGGTGCAACAAAACAAGTTTTTGAAAAAAATCACGAAACATTCACCTATGATAAATATAAAGAACCTTATAATTCAGAAGAACATTTGAAGTCTGTAGCTGAAAATTCTGAAATTATTTTTTTATCTCTCCCAACACCTATGAAACCAAGCGGAGAAATAGACTATTCTGCTATCTATGACTCTTTAGATAATTTAAAAAAAACCTTAGAAGAAATTAAAAGATCTCCTGAAGAAATTATAATTGTCATTAGATCAACATCAGTTTCAGGTTCTTCTGATAAACTTGCGGAACAGTATCCTTTTAGATTTGCAGTAAATCCAGAGTTTTTAACAGAAAGAAATGCTTTAGAAGATATGAAAAAAACAGACAAGGTAGTCATTGGAACAAGTTCTTTAGAAGATTATCAAAAGATATATCAAGCTTATCACCCTGTTTTCCCTTATGCTAGATATGTCCATGTTGATAGAAAGACTGCAGAAATGATAAAATATTCTGCAAATGTTTTTTTAACAGGGCAAGTAACTCTTGCAAATGAAATTTATCAAATTTGCCAAGTTCTTGGTGTAGATTATAAAACAATAAAAGAGGTTGTGTTGTTTGATAAGAGAATAGGAACCCATATAAACGTTCCAGGTCCTGATGGAGATTTAGGTTTTGGGGGAAAATGTTTCCCAAAAGACATTAATGCCTTAATTTATTTAGCTAGAGAAAAAATGTATAGGCCTTATTTACTTGAAGAAATGTGGAGGTTAAATGAAAGGATAAGAACAAAAAAGGATTGGTTTGATATACCTGGAGCAACCTCTGAAAACCAGAATTTTAAAGAATTTAACAATTAATATATTTTTAATATGTCAAATTTAAAAAGGGTATTTTTCTAATTATTAAAATGCGTCCTTCTGAACATATATTTTTAGGAATAATCTTTTCCTTATTTTTATTTATCTTTTTTCCAAAAATAGGGTTTATAGGTTTTTTACTTATTTTTCTTTCAACCGTGTTAATTGATATAGACCATTATGTTTATTATGTTTACAAAAAAAGAGATTTAAGTTTAAAAAAAGCTAGAAAATGGAACCTTGAATTAGGTAAAAAGTGCTTTTATTTAATACAAAATAAAAAACAGAAAAATTTTCATGGGGTTTTCTGTTTTTTTCATGGAATTGAAATAATTATTATTATGTTTTTTTTATCGATTTTTTCAAGAATATTTTTATTTATTTCCTTGGGTTTAACTTTTCACCTCCTTTTAGATATTTATTCCGAATATAGGTGTATTGGAAGAGTTACTAGTAAGTTTTCACTAATAGTTGATATCATAAGAAATAAAAAAACTGAATTTATTGAAGATTATCAAAAATGTTAATAAAAAAATTTTTTGAAGAGATAACTTTTCTAGGGGGGGTTCTTTTTTATAGTATTTTTTTATTATATTTTTTATTAGAACAAAAATACATTTATTTTGGTATACTTTTGACTTCCTTAATTTTAGTATATTTTGTCACATTTCTCATAAGAATCTTTTATTTTAAAACCCGTCCAGAAAAAGTAAAATACAATAATTTTTTAGAAAAAATAGATGCTTCAGCATTTCCTAGCATCCATGCGGCAAGAGTGTTTATTTTATTTCTTTTTTTTATTTCTTTTATTAATAATTTTTATTTCTTTTTTTTATTTTTACTTTTTGTATTGTTTTTAACTATTTATTCTAGAATTTACCTTAGAAAACATGATATAGTGGATGTTTTTGGGGGGCTTATTCTAGGTACAATATCTTTTTTTGTATCCTTCTTAATTTGGTAAATAATAAAAACTAAAGATAATAATTATTAACCAAAATAACAAAGCCAGGATAATTTTCTTATCAAAAATAAATTTTTCAGGGTTTCTTATTTTTTCAGGAGAATTATATAGGTTTTGGAAAAACATAATTACTATATACAATGCTATGGGTACACTTAAAAGAAGTGTTGGTTTAAAATTTAAGACACTATAAATAGAAAAGAAAACAAATACACAAGCAATTGAAATTATTGATAAAATCTCTAAAATTTTTTTATCAGAACTAGTGAAATTTGGCCTGTATTTTTTAATCCCTTTCATCATAATTTCCAAAGAACGTTTTGAACTAACTAAAAATATAGATAGAAAAAAAGTTATAAGGATAACCCAAATAGAAACAGGGGATTTTATTATGAATGTTCCAGAGACAGCCCTTATCACAAAATTTAAAGAGATAAAAATAATATCTAAGTAAGGAATATTTCTTATATCTAAATTATATATTTGGGAAAGAATAAAAAGTAGAAGGATAGAGTATAAAAAAAGACCTCCTAAAAATGAAGCAATTAGTAATGATAATACAAAAAGGACAACAGAGGTTATTATTGCCGGATTTTTTTTTATTTTTCCAGATGCAATAGGGCGAGTGTTTTTTTCAGGATGGTTTTGATCTTTTTTTATATCTAAAAGATCATTAATTATATAATAAGAAGAGGAAATAAAACAAAGTGAAATAAAACCAAGGATTGTCAGGAAAAAAAATTCTTTATTAAAAAGATTTAATGAAAAAATAAGTGAAATAAAAATTATAAGGTTTTTATACCACTGCTCAACACGCAACAATCTCAAAGAATCCTTAATCTGCAACATATACAAAAAATATGAATAATCTTTAAATACCTTTCTTTGACTTTTCTTCTTATGAAGAAATTAATGGTTACAGGAGGTGCTGGATTTCTTGGGTACCATATTTGTAAAAAACTCTCTAAGGAATTTGACAAAATTATTATAACAGATATAGATTTTTTCAATAAAAAAGAATATGCTAAAAACATTGAATATTTTAAATTAGATGTAAGGGATAAGAAAGGGATGGAAAAATTAATAAAATTGCAAAAACCAGATTTTATAATCCATGGGGCTGCTGCTCTTCCTCTTGCCCAAAAAAAAACAATTTTTCAGGTTAATCTAGAGGGGATAAAAAATATTTTAGATCTTTCACTAAAAAATAAAATTAAAAGGGTTGTTTTTATTTCTTCTACAGCAGTATATGGGATTCCACAAAAATACCCTATTTGCGAAGAAGATCCTATGGTGGGTGTTGGGCCATATGGGAAAACAAAAATTATTTCAGAAAAATTGTGTGAAAAATATAGGAAAAAAGGATTATGTATTACAAGTATTAGACCCAAAACATTTATTGGGACAAACAGATTAGGTGTTTTTCAAATTTTATATGATTGGGTTGAGACTGGTGTAAAAATACCTATCATAGGAAATGGTAAAAATAGATACCAATTACTAGAAGTAGAAGATTTGGTAGATGCAATTTATTTAGCTTTGATAAAACCAAAAGATAAGGTGAATGATATTTTTAATGTGGGGGGGGAAAAATTTAAAACAGTCTATGAAGATGTTTCTGAATTATGCAAATTTGCAAACTCTGGAGCCAGGGTTATGAGAACCCCTGCATTTTTGATAATTTTTGCCTTAAGATTTTTTGAGATGTTAAATTTATCTCCTTTATATAAATGGGTTTACGGAACTGCTCAAAAAGATTCTTTTGTTTCTATAGATAAAATCAAGAAACAATTAGGGTGGGAACCCAGATACAGCAATGCCCAAGCACTTATACGTTCTTATAAATGGTATATAGATAACAAACCCACACTTGCTAAAGAAGAAGGGATAACCCATAGAGTGCCTTGGGCCCAAGGGGTTTTAGGCTTATTTAAAAAAATCCTTTAGGATAATGTTTGTTACTTTTATGCCTGATTCTAAGGCTACATTCATATTTCTTATTTGAGGGTATGTTAGTTGAATTCCTGCAAAATAAACATCCCTTAGGGGGGTTTTGTAGGGTGGCATATATTTAGGATACTTAATATCATATATTGGTTCTGCATATTTTGTTTTAAACACTTTTGCCCATTTTATTTTGGATAGGGGGTAATATTTTTTTATTACCTGAAGGTATTCTTTTTTTATTATTTCTTCACTTAAATTCAAGTCCTCTTCACTTCCACCATATCTTAAAATCCAGTTTATTTTATCTTTATAATTATCAGAAAGAACAGAATGTTGCATCAAAATATGTATTTTTTCATTAAAAAAATTTGTCCAATAAACTCCCTTTTCTAAAAAATTTTCGCTTCCAAAACACACACTTACTGCAGGACAATATTTTATTTTTGATAATTGCTCTTTGAATGGTTTGGGGATTCCAATAGAAATATTTGTAAAAATTTCAAAAGGAATTGTATTTATTAAAATATCGTAATTTATTTTTTTACCTGAATTAATCAAATACTTTCCATTTAAGTTGATTTTTTGTATTTTTGAATTTATTTTTATTTTTCCTTTGTTTTTTTTAATTTCTCTTTCTAATCCATCTATAATACACTGGTATCCTTTTTCTGGAAATGAAAAAAAATCTTGAATTTCTTTTTCATATAATCTATGTGCAAATTGTTTAGCAGAAATTTTGTTTAAAGATACACCAAATTTGTTTCTTGAATATAAATGGAAAAAAATTTTTTGAGTTACAACTTTTCCAGCGTATTTATCTAGCCATTTTTGAGCATCAAGATTTTCAGATATTTTTTTTGGATTTAATATAAATAAAGTATATGCTCCGAAAAGACCAAACCTTATTTTTTCATATAAATTAAGATACTTGAATTTTAACAAACCAAAAAAAGAATTAATTGGGTTGATTTTTTTATTAATTCCTATAGACACCTTAATTCTTTGCCAATTTAACTTAACTTCTTTTGAAAATCTTTGCAAGTATATCTGAGTAATTTTATTGCTTTTTATTATGTGGTGATAATACTTTGGAATTGTTTCTCCTTTATGATTAAAATTAGCAGCTAAGCCTCCTAAATAAGATTCTTTTTCAAAAATTTTAACATTAAAGTATTTAGAAAGAATTTCTCCTGCTGTTAACCCTGCCAAACCACCTCCTAAAATAACAATTGTCTTTTTCATTTTTGCATAAAATTTGTTAAAATATAGTTTTTAGAATTTATCATTTCTTTTACTCCTTGTTTATAAGAAGTATATTTTATTCCAAATTCTTTTTCCCAATTATCAACAGCAAATATGTCTCCAGCAGTTAAAGCTTTTAATTGATCTACTACAAAAGCTTTTCTATTTGTAAAAAAATTATGTATTTTCAATAAAAAAACAAATATTGGTATAGGCACCTTAATAAAAATTTTATTTTGTTTATTTTGTTTATAGATTTCTTTAATTAAATCAATAAAATATATTTGTTCTTTTCCTATTATGCTGTAAATTTTATTTTTTGGTTTTTTTTCTATTAATTTTAAAAGTATCTTAATAAAATTTTTAACATATAATGGTTGCCTTATATAATCTCCTTTTCCAGGAAAAATAATTATAGGTGACTTTTCAAATTTTTTTACAATAAAATTTAAATGTTTAATATCAAAACAACCATACATTAAAGGGGGTCTTAAAATAGTGTGGGGGATTTTACTTTTTTTAACAAGGTATTCTCCTATTTTTTTCGTATTAGTATAATAATCTTTTGCAATAGACATTACAACAGAAGAACTAATATGGATTAAATTTTTAATTTTATTTTCTTCACAGGTTTTAATTATATTTTCTACACTTTTTATGTTATTTTTAATATAGGGGATCTTTTCAGAATCTGAAATTTGTGCTTGTAATTGAATAACACAAAAACCATTCTCAAAATACCTCCCCCAAAATTTATCTAAAACAGATAAATCAGCACATACTGTTTGAATTTTAGGATTAATTTTCTTTGCTAATCTTAAATTATTTTTATTTTTATCTATTGCAATTACATTGTATTTTTCACAATTTATTGAATTTAACAGATTTAACCCCACAAGTCCGGCTGCCCCTGTAATTATAATTTTTTTCATAAAATTTAGGATTTTTAAGAATATTTAAAATTATATAGCCTGGAATAGTCATCTTTTTAAAGATTTTTTTTTTCAATAATCAATGGACCAACACAATTTACTTTTAAAATTCAAATTAGAAAAAGTTGCCTCCTTGATTAAACCAAATTCAGTAGTTTTAGACATAGGATGTTATGATGGGAGGTTAAAAAAATTTATTCCTTCTTGTGATTATTATGGTATTGATGTTAATAAAGAATGCATAGATAAATTAAAAAAACAAAGAATAAAAGCAAAACAAGTTGATTTAAACAAAGAAGAAATTCCCTTTAAACCAAAAAAATTTGACTATATTTTTTTATTAGATATTTTAGAGCATTTAGTGGACCCAAAAAAACTTCTATTAAAATTAAAAGAAAGATTAAAACCTCATAGCAAATTAATAATTACCTTACCTAATGATTACCATATTTTAAATAAAATAAGATTTTTATTTAATAAGTCACTTACAGAAAATCCATTTAATCCCTTTGGTCACCTTCATTTTTTTCCTATTTCTTTTGCAGATAGTTTTTTAAAAGAACAAGGATATGAAATTTTGAAAAAAGAATTTTTAGCTCCTGTAAAACCTTTGATTCTCCCAAAGGGCTTAAAAAACATATTATCTAACTTATTTCCACAAACATTTTCTAGAAACATACTTTATGCTGTTAAACTTAGCTAGAAATTTCTTAAGCTTTATTGTATACACAAAGTTCTTTATAACATCTATTTAATTTAAAATTATTTGGTTTTTTTGCATCTTTTCTAAGTACAAGAACGTAGTTTTCATAGGTTATATCTTCTGTTCTTTTAAAATTAGCAACTATTTCTAAATCACTTTTTAGTTTTAGTTTAGGCTCCACACCTAATTTATAACTTCTAATAATTGTTTTATTCTCAATACTTGCTTCATAATCCTCCCACCAAACAAACCTTGGATTATCTTTCCACCAAAAAGCAGCAAGAACAGTGGCTTCTGAAGGTCCTGCTATAACATAATCTACCTCAAAATCTTGATTTATTTGTTTTAGGTCTCTTTGTATCAAAATTTCACCATTAATCCCAAAAAAACTAAAAATAAGAACTATTATGAATATGGTTGAAATTATATTATTTATTTTAATTTCTTTATCATTTAAACTTTTACTTAACAAAATCAAAATTATAGGAGAGAGAATTAAAAAATACTTTAATTGTTGCACCCTTAATAAAAATATCAAACCAGATATACTAAGAAAAATTAGGTGTTTTTTATATTTATTAAAATTAATTTTACAAATTTTAAACAAAAATGGAGAAATTAAAACAACAATACTCAAAATCCAGAAATTTGATAAAAAATTTATTCCTTTTGTTAAAGGGTTTAGTCCTAAAAAAACCATAAAGTTATTTCCAAAATACCTAATTAAAGAATAAAAAGGCATTTTAAAGAGGTAGTACTCTTGTATACCTCTTGGGAGAAAACCTATAAAAATAGCAACTACATATTTCACAACATTTACAAAGGAATTTTTCCAAAAATAAACTAATATAAAAATTGTTCCAATTAATATCATGGGTGTATAAAAGGCACAAGCTATTCCCAAAAATAAACCGGAATAAAGTAACCTATGTTTTGAGTCTTTTTTATAAAAAAAGATAAAAGATAACAAAAAAACAAATGTTGCTGGTAAAACAGGAGTTGTTTGAATAGAAACGTACCATGTTAAAGGAGAAAAAGCAAAGAGTATAAAAGCGGTTTTATTCTTTAACCAAAATAGCAAAACAACACCAATTAAAAAAACCCACAAAATATTAACTATTTTTAACATTATAAAACTAGGCCAAACTTTCAAGAATAAAGAAATAAGTGCAGGATAAATTAAAGCATGACCAGAAAAAAGGTTAATATTTTTAATCCCTGCAAAATTTTTTGCAATATTGATATACTCGTAGGAATCATGAAAACCTATTTTTGTAGAAAAAACAGCAAATAGGACTAATAAACAACCAAAAAAAATTAAGTGTTGGTGTTCTTTTTTTACCATCTTTCTTATGGTTTTTTCTGTTTTAAATAAATTTCTACACTCTTTTTAAGCTAAATAATTAAAAAACCTCAGCAACCTTTATAAGCTTCTTTTAATAGGGAAAAAGATGAGGTCTTTTAAGAGAATTTTTAATAGGGAGATTTATAAACAATTTTTCAGATTTTGTTTCATAGGGTTGACAATTACTGTCTTTTCTTATATACTTTTTTTAATTTTGTATTATTTTTTGTCAATTAATTATATTTTTTCAGCAGGAGCAGGATTTATTGGAGGGGTTTTATTGGGCTTTGTTTTTAATAAAATCTATACTTTTAAGTCTAAAAGAAAATCTTTTTCAACAATTTTACAATATTTTTTAGTTTATGGGTTTTCTCTCTTTTTTACGATGTGGTTAATTAAATTTTTAGTAGAAAAGATGTATTTTAATCCAATAGTAGCAAACTTAATCCTTCAACCATTTATTGTATTAATTAATTTTTTTGGAACAAAAATACTCGTATTTAAAAATAAAAAATGGTAGAAAAAACAAAAGATTATAAGTTAGAAAAAAACTTAAAATTAATAGCTAAAACTTCTATGGTTGTTTTTATTGGTATTTTTTTATCAAAACTTTTAATGTATATTTATAAAATTATCATTGCGAGATATTTTGGACCAGAAATTTATGGTGTTTTTTCTTTGTCAATAATGGTTCTTGGATGGATCCTATCTTTTGCTGCTTTGGGTCTTTCAGAGGGGTTTTTGAGATTTGTTCCGCTTTATAGAGGAGAAAAAGGAGCAAACAAAATAAAATCTCTTTTTAGATTTTCAATGATTTTATTAATTTCAACAAGTATTTTTTCAGGACTAATTTTATTCTTTTTAGCTGACTTTATAGCAATAAATTTTTTCCATAATGCATTACTGGGAAGATTTTTAAAATATTTTAGTTTCTTAATTCCTGCATATCTTCTTTCAACCTTTTTTGTATCAACATTAAGATCATTTGAAAAAATTTCTTTATTTTCTTTCTTAACAAATATATTTCAAAATGTTATTAAAGTAGGTTCCTTGGGTTTATTTATTTTTTTAGGATTTAAGGTTAATTCAGTTATTTTTTCATATCTTGTAGGAATTTTTTCTTTGCTTATTGTATCCTATTTTGTTTGTAAGAAAAAAACACCTGAAATTTTTGGAAAATCTTTTTTAGATAAAAAAGCCAAATCAAATATCATTTCAGATTTTTTTTCATATTCTTGGCCACTAATGTTTTTCTCTTTTAGTGTTAGTATTTTTCCTTGGATAGATTCTTTTGCAATAGGGTTTTTTAAAAATGTTTATGATGTAGGAATATATAATGCAGCAGTTCCTATTGCTTTTCTTCTTTATTTTGCTCCAGAAATATTTGTTCAATTATTTTTTCCATTAATCACTAAAGAATTTTCGAGAAAGAACTTAGATTTAATTAGAGAATTAAGCAAACAAGTAGGGAAATGGATATTTGCATTAAATTTACCTTTTTTATTGATTTTAATAGCTTTTCCAGGGGCAATAATAAATCTTTTGTTTGGACCACAATATATAGAGGTTGAACAAGCTTTGAGGATTTTATCTTTTGGTGTTTTCTTAGCATCCATATTTAGGATTTCTGATGTTTTAATAGCGATGAAAGGAAAATCAAAAATAATTTTGATAAATATTGTTGTAGCTTCTACAATAAATCTATTTCTGAATTTTTTGTTAGTCCCAAAATATGGGCTCATCGGAGCTGCCTTATCTACAACTATTTCTTATGTTATATTAAGCATGATGCAAATGTTTGAAGCTAAACATTATCTTTCTATAGTTCCTTTAAAAAGAGAGATTATAAAAATATTATTAGTTTCAATGATTCCCTTAACTTTACTTTTAATTATAAAACAGTTTTTACCCTCCACTATTATGGGGATTATATTACAAGGAATCTTTTTTGTCTTAGTATATATTTTATTGATTTTGTCAACTAAATGTTTAGATAAAAATGATTGGATGATCTTGAAAACAATCAAAAATAAATTGTTTTTTAAATAAGCAAATTTTAAAAACAGACCCTTTCTATATTTAAAATGATTAATAAAACAAAGTATTTTTTATTTAGTTTTGTTCCAAAAAGGTTTAGGAAAATTTTAAAAAATTTTTATTATGATTTTATAGCTTACCCTTTGCATGCCTTAAAAAACAGATATTTTTATGGGGTACCAGATTTTTTTGACGGCATTGCATTAGAAACAACCACTTATTGTAATTTAAGGTGTGAATTTTGTCCAAATAGTAAATATCCTAGGGGATTAAAGAAAAACACCAAACTAATGGATCTTCATTTAATAAAAAAAATAATAAATGAATTATCTGAAATAAGGTTTAGAGGAAGAGTTTTTCTTCATTTTTATGGGGAACCCCTTACTGATGAAAGATTACCCGAAATTCTTTCCTATATTAAGAAGAAACTTCCTAAAAATCCTGTCCAAATCAATACAAATGGATTTTTACTAACACTAGATAAGTACAAGCAATTAATTAAATTAGGAGTAGATAAATTTATGGTAAGCCAATACGGAAAAACAATGCCGGTTCCAATAAAAAAAATTTTAGATTATTTAAAAAACAAACCAAAAAACCAAAACAAAATTCATTATAGAGTATTTAATGAAAATTCTTCAGGAATTTCTACTAGGGGGGGAGAAATAGCCTTGGAGCATGCAATTGATTTTGAGAGGCCTATTTGCACTTATCCAGGGGTTGCCTTATCAATTAATTATGCTGGAGATGTAATGGTTTGTTGTAATGATTATCATCATACAATGGATGTAGGAAATTTGAAAAAAGAATCATTAATGGAAATATGGAAAAAACCAAAGTATGTTAAATTTAGAAAAGATCTCAGAAATAAGAAATTTCTTTTGCCTATTTGCAAATTATGTGTAGGGAAAAATGAAAAAACTTAATTTAGGTTGTGGAGAAGACCTCAAAAAGGGATGGGATAATGTAGATATAAGGAAATTACCTGGAATTACAAATGTTTTTGATCTTGATAAATATCCTTATCCTTTCAAGAATAATACCTATAATGAAGTTTTGATGAAAATGATTTTAGAACATTTAAAAGAACCAATAAAAACCTTAAAAGAGGTAATAAGAATTTCTAAACCTAATGCAAAACTAACCATTATTGTACCTCATGCATTTTCTTATGCTAGCAAAACAGATATACAACATAAAACAAATTTTACTGAAAATTCTTTTACAGAAGAGTTATTAAAACAATATGCGTTGACTAACCTAAGATTAATTGGAAAATCATTTATTTTTAAAAACAACTGGAAAAGGTTCATTCCTTTTAAAAATTATCTAAAGATTTTTTTTAATGGGGTTTATGAAGATATTTGTTTTGAATTTATAATAAAAAAATGAAAATTGCCATCTTTATCCCATATATAGGGGGCCTAGGAGGTCACCAAAGAGTAATTGTGAAGTTAGCTACTTATCTTGAATCCAAAAAACACAAGGTAGAATTATTTACCCAAAGACATAATAAAGAAAATTCAATCCCTGGATTTAAAAACCTTAAAATAAATATTCTAAAGCCCTCACAAAAAATTTTTGCCCCTTTTGTTTTTTTGTTCAAAAAAATTAAAAATTTTGATGTGGTGGTAGTAGGGGCTTTTCCAGCGACTCTTTCCACAATTAGAAATAAACCCTCTTTTTATATTTGTTATACTCCTAAAAGAGATTTTTATGACTTAAAAAAATTTGCACTAAAAAATTCCTCTTTTTTTGGAAAATTAAAAATCTTTTTGAAAAATCTTTTTTTTAAAAAAATTGATTTTATTGCAGCTCAAAAAGCAACAGTGATATCTCCAATTAGCAAAACAATTCAAAAAAGAACACAAAAGTATTATAAAAGAAAGACAACAGGAATAATATACCCTGGAATTGATTTTAATAGTTATAAAACAGGAAAATATGGGGATTATCTTCTTTGTGTTTCAAGGTTTCTCCCTGCTAAAAGAGTTGATTTAGTAATTAAAGCAATGGATTTTGTCAAAAATAAAAAAATAAAATTATATATTGTTGGAGAAGGGCCAGAAGAAAAAAAACTAAAAAAATTGTCTAAGAAATATAAGGATGTTAGATTAATTGGAGAGGTTAGTGATAAGGAATTAATAAGGTTGTATTCAAAATGTCTTGCAGGAATTTATATGCCTTTTAATGAGGATTGGGGGCTTGTTCCTTTGGAATTTGGTGCCTCTGGAAAACCAACTATAGGGGCAAATGAAGGAGGATTAAGGGAGACAATCGTCGACAAAAAAACAGGATTTTTAATTAGTAATCCAACTCCAGAAAAGATATCCAATAAAATAAACTATTTTGTACAGGATAAAAAAAGAGCAAGGAAAATGGGGGAAGAAGCCAGAAAAAGAGCAAAAAACTTTGATTGGAAAAACCTTTTACCTGAATGGGAAAAATTGATTTTAAAAGTACACTAACTTATTTAAATTAAAAGATTATCTAAATTTATAAAAACAATAAAAAACTCCTTGATAAAAAATGTCATTAATAAAAAAAATTCAAAATGAAACAACTAAGAATTTTATCTTCTTTTTTTATAGAAATGTTTTAATAGTAATCTTTTTAATTAAGTATCTCAACCCATTTGGAAAAAAATCTACAATTAAAGATGTCCATATTGAACTCTCAAATATTTGTAATTTAAAATGTAAATGGTGTGCATCTTCAATAAATGAAATGAGAAAAGGACAATTTTTTAAAAAAGAACTTATGAAAAAGTTTTTAGATAATATAACTTTAGATAAAAGGTTTGATAAACTTAGAACAATTAGATTGTGGGGAATAGGGGAATCTTTACTTAACCCGGAATTTTTAGAAGTATTAACAATGATAAAAAATTATAAAAATAAAGCACACAAAAAACATTCTAATTTTCCAGAGATAATGTTAACTACAAATGCAACTCTTTTAAACCAAAACCTATCAAAAAAAATAGTTCAAATTGGTGCCCTAGATGAAATAAGATTTAGTCTAGATGGAGGGACAAAAGAAAAATTTGAAAAAATAAGGGTGGGGGCAAAATGGAGTAAGGTTTATAAAAATGTTAAAAATTTTATCAAAATAAATAGGGGCAAAATAAGAGTAAAAATAGATTGTGTTATGGAAACAGAGATAGGAAAAAAAGATTATTTTTCTAAAGAGTGGGAAGAGTTATTCAAATTAGTAGATTATCATGCTATAAGGTATCCTAGTGAATTTGATGGGAATGCTAATATTAAAATAACTACTAGAAAAGAAAAATCCCAAAAAAGTTGGATATGTTTTGCATTAATGCATTCTTTATTTATTCTAGCTAATGGAAATGTGAGTGTTTGTTGTTTAGATTGGAGTGGAAGAGGTGTTGTGGGGGATTTTAATAATGAAGATTTGTATACTATTTATACTTCTAAAAAAAGAAAAAATATGATAAATAATATTTTACTAAAAAAGAAACATAAAGTACCTTTATGTAGGAATTGTAGGTTTGTATAAAATGAAAAAAGAAAACAGAAAAAAAGTATATAACACAACAGAAAGTATAAAAAAAGTATTAAGATATGTGGTGCCAAGAAATTTAAGAAAAAAGTTAAAGAATTTATATTTTCCTGATAAAATAGCTTGGTCTATTAAAAGGAAAAATATAAAAAAATTTTATGCACATTTTATCAATAAAAACGATTTGGTATTTGATATAGGGGCAAATAAAGGACAATTTACAGAAATTTTTGCAGAGTTAGCTAAAAAAGTAATTGTTCTAGAGCCAAATAAAGATTTGGTTAAGGTATTATTGAATAAATTTAAAAAAAATGATAAAATTATTGTAGTTCCAAAAGGAGTTTCAGATAAAGGAGAGATAAAGGATTTTTATGTTAATTTAGATCAAGATTGCTGCTCGACTTTTTCAAAAGAGTTTAAAGAATCTAGAATAAGTAAACATACTCCTAATTGGGAAAAGAGAGATAAAATAGAAATGACCACTTTGGATAAATTAATAGAAAAATATGGGAAACCCAAATTTATTAAGATAGATGTTGAAGGTTATGAGAAAGAAGTTCTAGGGGGGCTTAACATCCCCGTAAAGTTCCTTTCATTTGAATTCTCTAGATTATTTAAGGAATTAAAAGATACAGAAGACTGCATAAAAAAAATAAAAAAACTCAGCAAAAATTCAAAGTTCAATTTTTCTTTTTCTCATGATTATGAATTTGTTTCAGAATGGGGTAATCCAGAAAAAATTATTAAGCAAATAAAAAATACTGTTAAAAATTTAGAAGACATAAAAGACCAAGATGAATTGTTAAAACTGTGGGGCAAGATTGGTGGAGATATTTATGTTAAAATGTTTTAGTCTATTTACCTTAATAAAATTTATAAAACACTTTATTTTAGACTTTTTATGAAAATTATGCTTTGTTTGGCTCCATGGGATTTATGGGAACAAGAAGAGGATACAATGTATCCCTTAGGATTGGCATATTTAGGAGCAATACTTGAGAAACACGGACATACAACAGAGTTGCTTAATTTAACTAATTCTAATTGGGATAAAATTAAGTTTAGTGCCGAAAAAAAAATAAAAGAATTTAATCCAGATGTTTTTGGAATTAGTATTTTATCAAATAGTAGAGTATCTACTAAAAAGGTTTTAACATTAGTTAGAAAAATAAGTCCTAAAATCATCATCATTGCAGGAGGAGTTCATACTACTTTTTTATATGAACAAATATTAAATTATTATCCTGTAGACTATGCGGTATTGGGAGAGGCCGATTACACTATTTTAGATTTAATAGAAGCAATAGAGAAAAAGAAACCACTATCTTTTTTTAGAAAGATTAAGGGAATAGCCTTTAAAAATAAAAATGAAATTATCACCAATTGTTCCCAAGAGAGAATTAAGAATCTTGACTTGTTGCCTTTTCCAAAACATGAATATTTTCAAAATATTATTAAAAAAAATAAAATTGCTTATATTATGAGTTCTCGTGGGTGTCCTTTTAATTGTACTTTTTGTCCAAGCTCCGCTTATTGGGGGAGGAGAATGGTTCAAAGAAGTGCAGAAAATGTTTTTGAAGAAATGCTGTATCTCAAGAAAAAATTTCCAGAGATTGAAATAATACGTTTTTTAGATGATGAGTTTGTAGTTAATAATCAAAGAGTAATTGAAATTTGTAAATTGATTATAAAAAATAATTTTAAAATAGCTTGGGGGTGTCTTGGAAGAGCATCTTCAATGAATGAAGAACTGTTAAAATGGATGAAAAAAGCAGGTTGTTTTGAAATTACTTTTGGGGTAGAAAGTGGATCTCAAAGGATTTTAGACAGGATAGGAAAAAAAGTTAGAATTAAACAGATAATTGATACTTTTAAACTATGTAAACAATACAAAATTAATACAAGATGTTTAACAATGGTTGGAAATATTGGAGAAAATTCTGAAAGTGTAAAAGAAACAATTAAATTAGCTAAAATTCTAAAAATTAGAACAGAGCCTGCTATTTTGATTGTTTTTCCTGGAACAGAAGTTTATAAGGTTGCAAAACAAAAAGGTTTTCTTGATGATACATACTGGTTGGGCCAAGGTTTACCTCCTTTATTCAATGTTGAACATCCTAAATATAAACTTTGGTGGTGGTCTTTTAAAACCGGATTAATAACAAATTTTTATGCAGATGATGGAGATCTAAATGGCTTTTTGAAGATGAAATTTCTTAATAAAATAAATTCCCATAATTTTTTAAGAATTTTTAAAAGATATGTTTCTGATAAATTTTAACTCCAGGATTGAGATCCAGAATATTTTCTAGTTATTTTTTTAAATTTTTTTAAAACGTGTTCGACATTTCCTCTTTTTACCCAATATATAGCTTTTTTTATACGTGTTTGATAATATCTATAATTCCAAAATTTTTCAGCTGTTTTTTCTAAAAGATTGTTTGGAATTTCGCTAAAATTATGTTTGATTGTTTTAAGGTCACCAGTCCAATCCGCCCATTCTTTCAATGTTTGAGGTTTTGTGATTTTACCTTCTTTAACTAAATCATCAAATATTTTACTTCCAGGAAGAGGATTAAATATTTTAACATCTGCAATATCTGGTTTAAATTTTTTTATAAAATTTTCAGTCATTTTCATTTCTTTAGTAGTTTCAGTAGGAATCCCTACCATAAAACTAGCATCATTAAAAATTCCAAATTTATTTATTAATTTTAAAGCTTCACCTTGTTTTTTAACAGTAATTTTTTTATTTAGGAAATCTAAAACTCTTTGACTTCCAGATTCAGAACCTAATTGTATTGTATTACATCCTGCTTTTTTCAAAGCCCCCAAAACTTCTGGATTAACAAAATCTGCTCTACCAAAAACAAAAAAACTTATTTTGTTTTTATAATTTTTTTCTAAAAAATTACATAATTCAATACACCTTTTTTTAAAAGTCATAAAATTTTCATCAGAAATAGTAAATTCAGTTACACCCCCCTTGTCAATAACTTCTTTAAACATTTTTTTTGTTTTTTCTATATCATAAAACCTAACACATGGATGCCCCTTTTCACCCCACATTTGAACATTATAGCAAAAATTACATGTTCCAGGGCACCCCCTGCTTGTACTAAGAAAAATTTGAGAATATTTTTTAATATCAATTAAATCAAAACTAGGAAATTCAAGGTTTTTTATATTTAAAAATTTTCTTAAGGGGTTTTTATTGATATTTCTTAATTTCTTAATTTTTTTAGGGTCTTTATCAAATACATCACAAAACTCTAAAAAAGCATCATCAGCTTCCCCCCTAATGATGTAATCTACAAAGGATTCTCTTAAAACAGAATCTGGTTCTATAGTAGGATGCACCCCTCCAACAATAATAATTAGGTTTGGGAATTTTTTTTTAATTAATGGTCCTAAATAAATTATATCTAAAAGCATAGAAGAAGTCATTGCAGTAAATCCAATTATGTCTGGGTTAAATTTCTTAATAAAATCAAAAAACAAGGAGTCATCTAAATTAACATTCCTATCATATATTTTCACAGGATGTTTATTCTTTAAAGGGGCTGCAACCCACATTAAACTATAAGGAGCAGAATATTTTTCTTTTGACTTCTTTTTTAAATCCCTATGGGGCTGAACTAAAAGCACTCTTGTCATTTTTAGTGTGTTTTCAAACATCATTAAACTTATAAATATTATTATTAGGTTTTATTCATGACAAAAAACAAGATTTTGTCTAACTTAAAAAATAAAAAACTTTTGCTTGTTGCATGGGGGGCAAGTATTAGTACACATTATCAATGTAGGGATTGGATACCTCCTTTTAAAAAAATATTCAAAGAAATAGTTATTTTTAGCCAGAGAGATTCTATTTTTCATCATGGAAAAAAAGAGATGAATAAAAACTTTTTAAATCTTTTAGCAAGAGAAAAACCAGATTATTTATTACTGGCACTAAACTATGATGAATTTTATACAGAAACTCTTTTAAAAATTAGAAAAATTTCCCCTCAAACAATAATTATTAATTTTTTTGGAGATGATATGTGGAGATATGATGATTGGGGAAGACATTATTCTCTTTTTTCAGATTATATTTTCACTACTGAAAAAAAACACCCCTTTTTTATAAAAGACGGAATTGAAAAAGAAAAAATTTTTTTTGTTCACGGAGTTAATACGGAATTTTATAAACCATCTAAAACAAGTGTAAAATATGATGTAAGTTTTATAGGAGGTCCTATTAGGGATAGACCTGATTATATAGCCTTTCTTAAAAAACAAGGAATCAATCTTACTCTTTTTGGTTTTCAATGGGATAAATTTGAAGATTTAAAAGAAATTTATAAGGGAGTTCTTAGTCCAGGTGATTATGTAAAATTAGGGGGCCAAACAAAAATTAATCTAAGTTTTTCTAAAACAGCTTTAAAACAAAAAGGAGAAAAAGATACCCAATTTAAAGGACGTATTTTGGAGATTCCAGCAACAAACTCTTTTATTTTAATAGAAAAATTTTATGGTTTTGAAAAATTTTCAAAGAATTTTCAAAGGCTTTTATTTAGTGGCAAAGAAGATCTTCTTAAGAAAATAAAATATTATCTTGAAAATGAAAAAAAGAGAAAAGAAGCATCAAAAAAACTCTATAATGAAATAAAAAAAGATTACACCTGGTATGCTCTTTTTTTGAAAGCCTTTATAAATATAGAAAAAAAACCAATTTTTAGAAAACAAAATTTTAATTTACACAAAAAAATAATATCTCTTTCTAGACAAGACTTATTTTTAGAACAAAGCTTGTTGAGGGATAAAATTAAAGATGCTGATTATGTTAAATTTAAAACCAAAAAATCTTCTGAAAATAAATTTAGAGATTTTTTCCAATCACATTCTTTAGAAAAATCTAATAAACAAATTAGCTGTTGTGATTATAATGTTTATTCCCCTTTAATAGGAAATTTCTTGATGTTCCAATCAAAAAAAGCTTTTAACTTTCTTACAAAAGAAAAATTTGATAATCTTATTATACCGGACCAGTTAATGTTAACCAAAGAATTTTTTTTAAAAAATATTAAAAAATTTCAAGCATATTTCAAAGGCAGAAAAGTGGATATTCTTGATGAAAATAACAATATTTTTGTTTCAATCCCTTTAATTAATATTTTTAAAATCAAATTAAAAAAATATGAAATATCAGAAAAATTTTTTAGGCTTAAATTTTTGGACAAACTTTATCCCATTTATTATCAAAAAAAATTTTCTATTTATCCTTTTAAATTATTTTTAGCAGGAGTCTTTGGAAAAAAATTTATTTTTGGTTTCTTTAAAGAAATAATTTTTAATAAATCTAATAAATATAAATTAAAATATATGTAATTTTGTTATATTTTTTCTATTTCTTCAACTACAGAATTAACATCGATCCTACACCTCTTTTGGATATTCTCTCTTCCGTAAATATAGAAGTAATCTTTTAATCCAATTCTTTTTAATTTTGTATTAAGGTTCCCATCCATAATAATTTCTGCAATAATGCTTCCAAAACCACCATCTAAAAGATGTTCTTCTATAGAAACAATTGCCTTATATTTTGCCAAGGTATTTTTTAAGTCAGTGGAAATTGGTTTTAGCCTATAAATATCAATCACTCCAATGTTTCTCCCTTTTTCTAAAAATTTTTTCCTTATTTCTAATGCATTGTGAACCATATTTCCTGTAGCAATTATTGCAATTTCTCCTCCTTTTTCTAATTCTTTGAATCCAGATGTAAAATCATCATATTGATAGTACTTTGATAAGTCTGGAACTAATTTTCTATCAAGTCTCGTGTAGGTTGGATTTGGAGATTTGTAGACAATTTCTGAAACATTTTTAGCCATATCACTATATGATGGAGAGTATATTTCTAAATTGGGGATAGCCCTCATAATAGTGATATCTTCTGTTAAGTGGTGTGTAGGCCCAGAATCATCATATCCTACTCCTGCTCCAACCCCTAAAATATTAATTGGAATTTTCATAAGTCCTGCATTTAATTTTATGAACTCATGGCATCTTGATGTTGTAAAAGGAGCAATAGCAAAAGTATAAACTTTTTTACCTTCTAATGCAAGACCTGTAGCAACAGCAATCATGTTTTGTTCAGCAATACCTACATTTACAAAGTTTTGTGGAAGTTCTAATCTAAACAGATCTAATGCAGGAGCGCCCATGTCTGCATTTACCATCACAACATTTCTATCTTTTTTGGCAAGCTCATGCATTTTACCTATAAATTCATCTCTCATATGTTTTTGATTATCCATTTTAAAAAAAACACTCACTTAATTCTTGTTTTGCTTTTTCAGCTGCTTCTCCTCTTGGAGCTGCACCATGCATCAAAGGAAAATGCTCCATAGAACAAATACCTTTTCCTTTAATAGTGTCTGCAATTATCACAAGAGGCTTCGTAAATCTAAAAGATCTAAAGTCATAAAGAGCGTTTAATAATTCCTTAACAGAATTTCCATTTACCCTTTTAACTTCCCATCCAAAAGACCTCCATTTATCTTCTAAAGGTTCTAAACTAAGGGCCCGTTCAGTATATTCAATAACCCCTAACCAATTTCTATCAATAATTGCTATTAAATTATTTAGTCTATTATGTCCTGCAAACATTGCAGCTTCCCAATTAGAACCCTCATAAAGTTCTGCATCTCCTAATAAAACAAAAACAAAATGGTCTTTTCTATCCATTTTAGCTGCAAGTGCCATTCCTGCACCAACACCCAACCCATGACCTAAAGACCCTGTAGTAATTTCTACTCCAGGCACATCACATTGTAAATGAACTCCAAATTTTGCGTTTTCTTTACAAAAATCATTAAGCCATTCTTTAGGAAAAAAACCTTTATCAGCAAGAGTAACATATAAAATAGGGCTTCCTTGACCTTTACTTAAAATAAATCTGTCTCTTCCATCCCATTTAGGATTTCCTGGCTTTTGTCTTAGAATATTTCCATAATATAAAACAGCAAGTATTTCAGCACAAGACATAGAAGAAGTAACATGACCTGTACAAGCTCCAATACATAGGTTAAGAGTAGATTGTTTTAATTCATGTGCCTTTTTTTCTAATTCTTTTATGATATTTTCTTGCATCATAATCTAACCAAATATCTACTTTTAATATTTTCTATTGTAAACTATATATTTTAAGTAAACCATAATAAACTTTAAGAACAGGAATTTACTTTTGTGACTATGGAAAATTATGGTCTTGATCTCTTTTTAATTAATGTTGGAGGAACAAAGAAAAGAGTTTACCAAGAATTAAGTAAAGATTATTCTGCTA
The DNA here is from genome assembly GCA_018815925.1 of Nanobdellota archaeon. Taxonomy (GTDB): domain Archaea; phylum Nanobdellota; class Nanobdellia; order Pacearchaeales; family GW2011-AR1; genus JAHIWS01. Next base: position 90,044 of record JAHIWS010000020.1, read on the forward strand.
TAGAACCTCCTTTTTGGGCAGCATTAACTGCAGGCTTTATTAGAAAAAAAGGTTTTTCTGTGGACATACTTGATGCTAATGCAGAAAACCTTACCTATGAAGAAACAGCAAAATTAATTGAAGAAAAAAATCCAAGGTTTGTTAATATTGTAGTTTATGGGCAACACCCTTCAGCATCCACTCAGTTAATGACTGGTGTTGGTACTCTTTGTAATTTAATTAAATCAGAAAACAAGGAAAGAAAAATTATTTTAACAGGTCTGCATCCTTCGGCGGTACCTAAAAGAACCATTGAAGAAGAAAATTGTGATTTTGTGTGCGAAGGTGAAGGTTTTTATACAATTTTAGAACTTTTAAAGAACAAGAGTTTAAATGAAATCCCTGGATTATGGTGGAAAGAAGAAGAAAAAATAAAGAACAATCTTAGGTCTCCAAATGTATTAAATCTAACAGAAGAATTGGATGAGGTTGCTTGGGATTTATTACTTTTAAAAAAAGGAAAATATAAGGCACATAATTGGCAGTGTTTAGATAATTTAGGACTAAGGCCTTATTATGCATCTCTTTCTACAAGTATGGGTTGTCCTTTTAATTGCAATTTTTGTTCAATTAAAGCTACTTTTGGAGGAGAAAGAAGAATAAGATACTGGGATCCTAATTGGGTTTTAAATCAAATTGATATTCTTGTAAAAGAATACAATGTAAAGGTTATAAAAATAATTGATGAGATGTTTATTTTTAATTCTGAACATTATTTGAAAATAGCAGATGGATTAATAGAAAGAAATTATGATTTGAATATCTGGGCCTATGCAAGAGTAGATATAACTAAAAATGTTAATATAGATACTTTAAGAAAACTCAGAAAAGCAGGATTTAAATGGCTTTGTTTAGGTTTTGAGGCAGGAAGTGAAGAAGTTTTACAAGATGTTAAAAAAGGAACTTTTACTAAACAAGACATGTTGGATGTGAGTAAAAAAGTTAGAGATGCCGGAATAAATATTTTAGCTAATTTTTTATTTGGATTGCCTGAAGATAATTTTGATACAATGCAAGAGACCTTGGATCTTGCTATTAAAATGAATTGTGAATTTGCAAATTTCTACTGCACAACTGCCTGGCCAGGTTCTGAACTTTATAGAGAGGTTCTTGAAAAAAATACAAAACTTCCAAAAAAATGGGAAGATTATGCCCAACACGCTTATGCATTCATACCTTTACCAACAAATAATTTGTCTCCAAAAGAAATTTTAGAGTTTAGAGATTATGCTTTTGATACTTATTTTAAAAACCCAAGATATCTTAAAATGATTGAAGAAAAATTTGGAAAACAAGCACGAGAACATATAGAAGAAATGACAAATTTTAAATTAAAAAGAAAGTTGTATGGAGATATTAAATAATTATTTTTCTTTTCCAAAATACTCTTTTAAAATTTCTAATCCATGTTTTGTTAAAGGAATTGTTTCTATCTCCTTTTTATTAAAAAAAGCAAATCCTGCTCCTTCACTTAGTTTTATTTCAGAAGTTTTTTCATTAAATCTACAAATGTAAATTTGATCCTGTCCCTTTTTGACTATGTTATCATATTTTATTTCAAAATTATAGTTTTTATAAAATTTAATAATTTCTATATTGATTCCTAATTTTCTTTTTAATATTTCTTTAAGTGTTTGTTGAGGTTCTTTATTTTCTTTTAAGGCCCCTCCAAAAAAACACCATTTTCCTGGAATCCAAGGATGCCCTAAATCTTTTTTTTGAAGAAGGAATTCATTATTTGAATTTAAAATTATTGCAGCCAAAACAATATTTTCCATACATTTTTTTATTGTTTTTTATTTAAATAATTTTATATAGGCATTGTTGAAAAAGTCCCAGGATAAATTTAATTACCCTGGGATATTCTAATCATTGAGGTGATTAGAATGAAAAAAGAAGTGAAACTGGCTAGAAAAATCAATCGGTTTTTGAAACAATTAAATTATAGGGAATATTTA
>JAHIWS010000021.1 GCA_018815925.1 Nanobdellota archaeon
GAACATCGAAAAAGAGTTTTTGATGTTCTAAATAAACCTAAAACTCCGACTCAGTTAGCAAAGGAGCTTGATATTAATTTAGGTTATATCAGTAATATTATAATTTCTCTTTTAGATAGAAAATTGATTGAATGCCTTAACCCAGATGAAAAGAGGCATAGGCTGTATAGGAGAAACAGCAAAGGAGAGAAGTTATTTGGGGAGATGAAGGATCTGAATTAATATTTTTACGGAAATAATACACCTTTCTTAATTAGTTGTGGAGAGTGTAGAAAGGTTTATTAGTGAATTTTAATATTTCATTATAAGATGGCACAAGAAATTAAAATCATCCACACAGGGGACTTGCATTTAGGCATGACCTTTAAATTTTTAGGAGATAAATCAAAATTGCATAGAAGAGATTGCCAAGATGTATTTTCTAATATTATTGATTTGTGTATAAAAGAAAAAGTTAATTCTTTGTTAATTGCAGGAGATTTATTTGATGACCCAAACCCCTCAAAATCTCTTGTAACTTTTGTAATCGACGAATTGAATAGATTAAAAGAGAAGGAAATTTTGGTCTTTATAATCTCTGGCAATCACGACCCTTATAAAAAAGAGAGTGTTTGGTTTGAATATAAATTTCCTTCAAATGTTATTATTTTTGACAGCAATAATTTAGAACCTAGAACTACTGGAAATCTTACTGTTTATGGAATTGCATATACAAATAACACAAAAGAACCTCTAAATAATTTTAAGGCAGAAAAAAATGATAATTTTAATGTTGGGTTGGTTCATGGTTCTACCGTAAATCTCAATGCAGAGGAAGACCCAGAATATAGTTACAGGCCAATTAAAAAACTACAAATAGACAATTCTAATTTAGATTATATTGCTTTAGGGCATTTTCATGATTTGTTGGAGATAAAAGGAAAAGTTAAATGTTTTTATTCAGGTTCTCCAGAAGGCTTAAGTTTTAAAAACAGTGCAAATTCTTCTGTTCTCCTTGTTAAATATTCAGATGGAAAAGTTAATGTTAAACCAATTAAAACAGCCATAAGGGAATTTCATACGCTTGAAGTTGATTGCACAAAACTTGATAATGATTCAGAATTAAGAAAAGTCTTAGAGAAAAATAAAGGAGAGAATAAAATATTAAGATTAATTTTAAAAGGAAACCCTTCTCTTGATTTCCAGTTAGATATTGATTTTTTAATGAGAGAATTTGAACCGAAATATTTCTTTTTAAAAATAGTTGATGCAATTCACATTCCAGAGAATCTTAAAGAGGATGAAACTATTCGAGGTCAATTCATTAAATTAATCAGGGAGGATATCAAAAAAGAAAAAGATACTCAGAAAAAGAAAAGGCTTGAGAATGCTTTGAGAATTGGCATAGGATATTTAGATAAAAAGTTATAAGATGACAAAACTAATAAAACTTGAAATTGAAGGGTTTGGAAAATTTAAGAAAAATAAAGTTGTAGAATTTAAAGAAGGGATTAATTTTATAACCGGATTAAATGAGGCTGGAAAAAGCACAATTTTAGAGGGCATTTTAGCATCGCTATTCAAATACACTTCTCTTAGAATTGACCCTTATATTTGCTGGACAAACCCAGACATATGCAAGGCATCATTAACATACAAAACTGATAAGGGGGAAATATTTAGAGTTATTTCTGATTATAAAAATTCAAGAAGAAAATTAGAAAAAATAGACAAGGGGAAAACTAAAGAGATTTCTTCAATTGGAAGTATGGTTGATAAGTATATCAAAGAACATTTTGGATTTGATGAGCAGAAAGTTTTTGAGAATACAACGTTTATTAGGCAATCACAAATGGCTATTCTTGGGGATAGAATTACTAAAAATAAATTGAGGGATATGGTTGAAGAGGTTCTTGTTGGGACCGGGGGAGCATCAGCAACAAAAGCTCTGCAAAAGATAAAGAAAATAGAAAAAGATAGCAGAAAAGATGCAGAGTCTATGGCGGAGGATTTGTATGGATTAAAAGAAGATTTGCAGGGGGCTGAAGAAAGCAAGGGAAGAGTTATAGAAGATTCAGAGGAGCATGAAGAAGTTAAGAAAAAATTATCTCAAAAATTAGAGAAATTAAACAAATCAAAAGAAAATAAAAAATTATTTGATAAAAAAGAAACTTTACTGAAAGATGAAAAAGATATTAACAAGGAAATAAATCAAGTTGATGATATGATTGAAACTTTTGAAGAAGAGGATGAGCCATCTGTTGAAAAAAGTAAAATTATGCCAATAGTTCTTATAGTTGTTGGAGTAATATTATCTCTTACTATAATCGGGGCGATTATTGGTATTCCCCTTATAATTTATGGAAACAAATTAAGAAAAGAAAAAGACTCTTCCAAGAAAACCAAGGCGGTTGCTGAAAAATTGCCTAAATATCAAAAACAGAAAAAGGATTTAATAAATAAAAAAGCTGTAATAGAATCAAAACTTGAAGAATACAAACTTGTTAAATTCACAATAGATGATTTTAGGGATTTAGATAATTTGGAAAAGGAAGTTGATAAATTAAAAGAAAAAAATGTTGAATTGAAAACAAGTATAAATAAAACAAAAGAACTTGTTAAAAGTCCTGAGGAAATTCAAGAAGAAGTGGATAGTATTGAGCAGAAAATTCAAGAACTAAAAGAGAAAGCAGAGGAGTTTGAATTATCATCGAGGTTTTTGGAGATGGCAGAAACTTCAGTGCAACATAAATTTACTCCAGCAATAGAGTCAAGATCTAAAGAATTACTTACTGAGATTACAGATGGAAAATATTCTAATCTAAAAATAGATGAAGAAACTTTAGACATACAAATTAAAGCTCCAGAAATTAAAGATTATGTTGATGTAGAGCTTTTAAGTCAGGGGGCAAAAGACCAAGTTTATTTTACAGTTAGAACCACCATGTCTGATCTATTAAGTGGAAACATAAATATCCCTTTAATTTTCGATGATCCTTTCCATAATTTTGATGATATTAGGCTAAAAAAAACTATGACCGCAATGAAGAAGTTATCTAAAGACAAACAGATTATTTTAATCTCCCACAAGCCTTACCACAAGGAATTTAAGAATTTTGCAGATAATGTTGTTGAGGTAAAATAAGCTTGTGAGATGCATAAACATGAAAAGCAATAATATAAAGAAATTCGATCTCAATATTGAAAAAGTTTTGGAGGCATGGGGAGTTTACGATGCCTTACGAGAGGTAATAGCTAATGCTATTGATGAACAGATATTATCAGAAACTAAAGATATTAAGATATTGAAAGAGGGAATAAGGTGGCATATAAGAGATTTTGGGAGAGGATTAAAATATGAACACTTTACTCAAAATGAGAATAAAGAAAAGTTAAGCAATGCTGATAAAGTAATAGGTAAATTTGGTGTGGGATTAAAGGATGCTCTAGCTGTCCTTGATAGGCACAAAATATCTGTCAAAATAATCTCCAAGCATAGAGATATAAGTTTAGGTTATGCTCCTAAAGAAGATTTTCCTGACATTAAAACATTACATGCTTTCTTTTCTGAATCTTCTGATGAGAAATTTGAAGGGACTGATTTTATCTTTGATGGGATAAAGGATAAAGATATGGAATTAGCCAAGGACTTTTTCCTTAAATTCTCTGATGAGAAATTGCTCGAAGAAACTCAATATGGACAGGTTTTAAAACGTGGGAAACAAAAATCTAGAGTCTATATTCATGGAGTTAGGGTAGCTGAAGAAGATAATTTCCTTTTTTCTTATAATATAACCTCTCTCACAACAAAAATGAGGAAAGCATTAAATCGTGAGAGGACTAATGTTGGAAGAACTGCATATACTGACAGGGTGAAATCTATACTCTTAGAATGCAAGAAAAAAGAAGTAGCTGAGCTTCTTGTTAATGATTTAAAGCGGTTTGAAATGGGGGATATTCATGATGAATTAAATTGGATTGATGTTTCAGTACACGCCTGTAAATTGTTAAATTCCCAAGACAAAGTAATATTTCTTACTCCTTTTGAATTGATTAATGCTAAAACTATGGTGGACAGAGCAAAAGATGATGGATTTAAGGTAATAACAATACCAGAATCAATTAAGGTAAAAATCAAAGGTTTAAAGGATATAGATGGAAATCCAATAAGGGACTTAGATGAATACACGACAGAATGGAACGAAAGCTTTGAATTTAAATTTGTTAAAGATAAGGATTTAAGCAAGAGTGAGAAAGAAATATTCAATCGAAGAGAATACATCTTAAAATTGATAGGTGGAAGACCAAAGAAAGTAAAAAAAATCTTGATATCTGAAACAATGAGGCTTGATACATTTGGCTATAAAGAATCAGTTGGTATTTGGGAAGAACATAGCGGAAGGGTAATTATCAAGAGGACTCAATTAAAAAATGTAAAGTCTTTTGCTGGAACTCTTTTGCATGAAGTTGCTCATGCTACAAGTGGAGCAAATGATATTTCTGGCGAATTCGAAGACGAACTTACAAAATATTTAGGGTTAATTTCTAATAAAAATTTAACTAAGAGGGTTTAAGATGGGATTTTTAAATAAATTATTAGGTTCTCAAAAAGAAAAAATATTTGTAGAAATCGGAGAAATTGATTCTTGCCCTTATTGTAATAAAAAGTTAGAAGTGATTCCAAAAGCAAAGAAAAAATGTCCTCATTGTGAAAAATATATTTTTTCCAGAACACGACCATTAGATAGGAAAAAGATCCTTATTCGTGAAGATCAAAAAGAGGATCTTGAAAAAGAATGGGAAAAGTATTATACTCAAAAAGAGGAAGAGAGTTTAATAGAAGATCCTAAATATATGAAAGCCAAAAAGGAATTAGAAAAACAATTTGAAAAAGAGCCTTCAGTAAATGATGTTAAGTGGAGAAAGATCGCTAAAGAAGAAATAGAGAATATTAAAGGAAGAAAGTGGGGACTTTACAGAAATAATCAACTTGAGAAGGTAAATATTTTATCTAAGGAAGGAAAGCATCTCCAAGCATTAGAATTTTTGTTGTTTATTTGTTATTTAGATATAAATGGGCCCAATAATGTTTGTTTGGGATTTAAAGATGATAAAGATTTTAATCCTTCAACAGCTTTCTTAGCTCCTGGAATTATCCATATGATTAATAAAGAATCTGATCAGATTTCTTATAATGAAAAAAAAACTAAGGAATTATTTTTTAAAGTTGCAAAAAAATACACTCCAACAAAAGCCCCTATTTCGCTTGAGAAAGCATGGAAGAAATTAAAAATAAAATTAGATTTAAATAATGAATTTAAAGAGGTAGATTATTCTAATTATGCAAGTATTTTTAAGAGGATATTTAGTTTAATTGAATCAAAAGATTATAATGGGGCAACTAGTTTAATCTATGGTTTAAGAGATTACTATCAACCTAAGAAAAAAGAAATAAAAAATCCAAAGGATTTTATTGACTTTGCTAAGAAATTGCATACTTTACAAAAAACCCAAATAGAAAATGCTTCTGATTCTTTAATTATGAATTTAATTAAAAAAGATAAAATTCAATTTAATGAACTTGCTAAATATTATATAACTTTTTTAGAGAATAATTTTGATAGCCTTATCGAATCTCACAATTTGGGAACATTAGCAAAAATAGATATTTCTCTTGTTGAAAAATTTATTCCTTTATTGAAAGATAAACTACACACTTCTTCTTATTGGAATACCCGAAGATTTATAGCATTTAATCTTGGTGCAATTGGAAGCAAATATCCTGAGAGAGTTAAGGATATTATTGGGGATTTAATCTCTTATATTGAATCTCCAAAAAAAGTTGCTAAGCAGACTAAGTTAGATACAACAGCTTATTTAGATGTTGATGCATTACAATGGTTAAAAGATGCTTATATTGATACTTTGGGAATGATTGCCAAAGGAGATAAGACTTTAATTGAATCACATAAAAAACTTTTTGAGAAGATTGCAAAGAAGGACAAAAGTGAATATTCAAGAAAAAAAGCTCAGAAAGTTTTAGATATTTTGAAAGGATAAGTTAAAATCATCTCTTCCCTGAGAACGGACGTTTTGGTATGGAAAAAACATAGAAAAACTTAAAACATCTAAATCTCTGTAAACTACTATGTATAAATTAATTAATTTTGCTGTTAAATTAATGGAAAAGCAAAATATGCAAGATCCAAAGCTATTGCCTTCACAAAATCCAGAAATTAATCCCTCACAAAATCCAGAAATAAACCCTGATCAAAACCCCGATATTAATTCTTCACAAAATCCAGATATAAATCCAACGCAAAACCCTAACTGGAAACAGAATCAATGGGATTTATTTGAGGAAACTATTCTATGGAGTAATTTGAATGAAGATCAAAGAGCTATGTGTAAAAGATATTTAAAATCATTATAATCTCAAACTTTTTAACATTAGATTTATAACTAAATAAATCATTTTTAATAGATGGCAATATTAACAAAATCAAAGTATCTTTTAGGATTACAATGTCCAAAACTTTTATGGACTGCGGTTAATGATAAAGAAAAAATACCTAATCCAGACAGTTCAGCACAACATAAATTTGAGCAAGGAACCTTGGTGGGGGTGCTGGCTACAAAATGGTTTCCAGAAGGAATCAATCTTGCTGATGAAGATTATAAAAATAATTTGAAGAAGACAGAGGAATTACTCAAGAAAAGAAAACCCCTATTTGAGGCTAGCTTTGAAATAGATAATCTTTTTTCAAGAGCAGATATATTAAACCCTGCTGAAAAAGAACAATGGGATATAATTGAAGTTAAGAGCTCTACTAAAGTGAAGGATGTAAATATTGAAGACGTTTCATTCCAAAAGTATATTTATGAGAAATTTGGATTAAAGATCAGAAAATGCTTTTTGATGCATATCAATAATCAGTATGTTAAAAAAGGAGAAATAGAACCTAAAGAGTTATTTGTTTTATCAGATATTACTGAAGAAGTTGAAAAAGCAATTGGGGGGATACAGGAGAGAATTAACAATCTCTTTAAAATAATCAATTCTAAAAAGAAGCCAGAAATATGCATAGGAAAATACTGCAAAGATCCTTATGAGTGTGGATTAAAAAATGCCTGCTGGGAATTTCTGCCTAAAGAGAATGTTTTTGAGTTATATCTTGGAGGGAAAAAATCTTTTGAATTATATGATAAAGGAATTCTTGAGATTAAAAACATTCCAAGAGAATTCAAGTTAAATGAAAGACAGAGAATACAAAGAGAGTGTGCTGTTTGCGGGAAGCCAAATGTAATCAAAGAAAAAATAAAAAGTTTTTTGGATGGTTTAAATTATCCTTTATATTATTTGGACTTTGAAACATTTAATCCTGCAGTTCCAAAATATGATGGCATGAAACCCTATCAAAGAATCGGCTTTCAATATTCTCTCCATGTTGTTGAAAAACCCGGAGCAAAGCCAAAGCATATTTCTTTTTTAGCAGATGGTATGAATGATCCAAGACCTAAATTTCTTCAATCATTAAAAGATAATTTAGGAAAGAAGGGAGATATAATTGTTTATAATGAAAGTTTTGAAAAAGGTGTATTTACAGAACATACTGATGCTTTCCTAGAATTCCAAGATTGGTTGAGTAAAAACATTATGCCAAGAATCAAAGACCTCTTAATCCCATTCAGACAATTTCATTATTATGATCCTAAACAATGTGGAAGTGCATCAATAAAAAAAGTTCTTCCGGTTATGTCAGATTTAAGTTATAATGATATGGAAATTAATAATGGGGGTGATGCAAGTATAGCTTATGAAAATGCAACCTATGGAAATGTCTCAGAAAAAGAGAAGAAGAAAATAAGAGATGCTTTAGAAAAGTATTGTGAGCTTGATACTCTTGCAGAGATTAAGATTATTGATAGATTAATGGAAATTGTAAAATGAAAAGTCAAGAAAGAATAACTGAAATTTTAATAGAAAAAGGAAATAAATTATTAAAAGCTGAAAGAGAATTTGTAGAATTTACTAAAGATAAAGAAGCAGATAAATTAATGAATGATATAGAACATAATCCCCATATATTTGTATTGGCTTGTGTAATGGACAGACAAATTCCTGCAGAAAGAGCATGGCGAATACCTTATTTAATATCACAAGAAATTGGCGGATATGAATTTGAAAAATTTCTTAATCTTAAAAAAGAACAAATTAAAGAAATTTTCAACAAGAAAAAATTACATAGATTTAATGATGAAATGGCTGAAAATTTTTATTTAGCGATCCAAAAAATTCATAAAGATTATGATAATGATGCTTCTAATATTTGGAAGGGTAATCAAAAAAGTGCAACAATAGTCAGAAGGTTTTTGGAATTTAGAGGAATGGGAGTAAAAATTGCAACAATGACTGCTAATATATTGGCAAGAAATTTTAAAATTCCAATGGAAGATTATATTTGTATTGATATCTCTCCTGATGTTCATATTAAAAGAGTTTTTAAGAGAATAGGGTATATCGGAGAGGATTCGAGTAATGATGAATTGCTCTATAAAGCAAGAGAACTCAATCCAATCTATCCCGGGATTTTTGATTTATCTTGTTGGGAAATAGGAAGAGAATGGTGCAGACCAACCAACCCAAAATGTGAACAATGTTATCTAAATGAACATTGTGAAAAAAACATGTGATAAAAGATAATTTTATAAGAAACAAAACTCACTAAATAGGAATGGGAACTGCATACAAAAATTTTTGGTCATTGAATACAGATGAAGCAGTTGTCACAGGAATCCTAAGAGATAAAACTCCAAAAGAGATTGAAGTTTATATGCCTGTTAATGCCCAGATGAAAGATGTTGATTTACTTCTTATGAATATGAAAAATAAGAAAGTATTAACAATACAGGTTAAAGGGAGTAAGGCTTACGAGCCTAAACCAAATGAAATAAAAAAATTTGGAGATGGTTCGTGTGGATGGTTTTTCTTTTCAAAAGATATTATTCATAGATCAAATACAGATTATTTTATTTTCTTAATTTATGTTATTAGGGAAGATCAAAAAATAGGACGAAGATTTATAGAACCTCATACAATAATAATTCCAACAAAAAAATTACAGACTTTATGCAAAGCCCATAAAACACCCCATGGACCCGATCGATATAGCTTTTATTTTTGGGTTGATCCTAAAAAAAAGAAGGCTTTTGATTGGAGAGATAAACTATTTGATGTAAGTGAATATTTGGATGAAAAAGGATTTCAAAAATTAATTAAAAAAACAAAATAAATACTGAAGATTATTTTAATTTTTTAAAGAAGATGCAACAAAAATTTAAGGGAATTAAGAAAGAGAAAGAAGTATATTAGCTAAATATATCAATGAATATAATTATATTAAATTTACTCTTCCAGCCTTAGAAAAGCAAAGAAATAAACAAAAAAATTCTGTGTAAAAGTAATCCTTCATACACAAAGTTAAATCCAGATAACCTTTAAATAGGTTATTCAGTTAATAATTTAGAAGATGGCTGAATCAATAAGTTTGGAGATGATTATTGTAATTGTTGGTGTTATTGGAACCTGGGTAGGGGTTTACTTGGGATATAGGGCCATAAAAAAGAACAATGAGAAAATTCTTACTAATATAACAACAATGATAAACTCCGGAAATAGAACAAATACTCAAGTAGGAAAAGGAAATCAAAATGTCCAATAAATCCAACCGCCAAATAGGAGATGGAAATACCAATATACAGATAGAAACATTTCAAGAAGATCTAGGAATTATTGCAGAGATTTACAAGAGTGTCTTAGAAAGTCCTAAACAAAGTTTAACCATGAAAAAAGATCATAACTTTGTAGCGATTAATAAAAAGATAGAGTTCAATATTTCAGATCCTGAAGAACGGAAAAGAATTAAAAAACTTTTTGAAGATATTTATGATAAAATAAATGTTATAGAGAAGACATTTTCAGAATTAGACCCAAGTCAACAAAGAACTATAACCATTGATGTTGGAGAACAATATCAAAAATTTATTAAAAAGAATAATTCTGATATGATGCAAACTTTAGAGGACCTATTTAATCATTACACTCCTAAAACTAAATCGAAAAACCCAGAATACAATCTTCTGGCAAGAGCATTTGTTTTATTTTTCTTCGACGATTGTACAATAGGGAGGAAAGAATAAATGTTAATCCCTACAAAACATCAAAAACTCAATGAAAATTTAATTTCAATCGGTTCTGAACTATTAAAGGAAATCAAAAAGGGAGATAAATTTGTTGAGGATTTGTTTGATAATTTTAAAGATAGGCATGAAAGAATACATTTAGACAATTTTTTCCTAGCGTTAATCTTCTTATGGTTGGTTGATGCTATAAACATGGAGGAGTATTTACTGAAATATAAAAAATGATGTTTTTAAAAGAGATTTATTCTGAACCAGAAGGGCTTTTTGATAAAGTGAAATTTAAAAAAGGAATTAATATAATTTCTGGGCAGCAAGTTAAACAAGAAGGGGAAAAACCTTCACTAAATAGTATTGGAAAGTCTACTTTAATTAGCCTAATAGATTTTTGTTTACTTTCTAAATTTGATAAAAAACATAAATTGTATAAGGCAAAAGAGTTTATGGATGCCTACAAAATAGTTCTAAAAGTAGAAATCATGAAAGAGAATTATATTATTAAAAGAGGGACAGAATTAGATAAGAAAATTGTTTTTTTCAAGGAAGGAGAAAAAGAAAAAGAGATGGTTCTTGATGACGTAAAAAGAATACTTTTTAAGAAGATGTTCCCTTCTTCAGATTATTCGGGAGTTTCAGAAGATAAATGGTTTAGAACAATTGTCTCCCTGATGATTCGTAATGAAAAAAAAGGATTCGACGATCCTATAGAATATATTCCAGAGGTGAGAAGAAAAGAATCAACAATCTATCATTTAATGCTGATGGACATTGATAACACTCTTGCAGTAAAGAACTATGATTTTATCCAAGAAATAGATAAAAGAAAAAAAGAGCTTGATGGTATTCAAAACACAATCGAAAAACAATATGGGAAGATTGAATCAATTAATAATCAATTAGACAAATTAGGAAAAGAGATAAAAAGTGCTGGAGAAGCACAGAATAAATTTAGATTGGAAGAAAGTTACAAAGAAGAGGAAGGGCGTGCTGATGAACTAACTAAACAAATAAAACAATTAATTTTACAAAACAATACCTTAAGGGAATTGTTAGGAAATTATAAAGATAGTTACAAATTGGAAGTTGATGTTGACCCTAAAAAAATAACCTCTGTTTATGAAGAGATAAATAAAGATCTTGGAATAGCTCTGAAAAAAACATTAGAACAAGCAATAGAATTTAAGGCTAAATTAATTGAATCCAGAAAGGATTTTATTAAAACCAAAGTAGGAGAGATAGAAGAAACTCTCTCGAAAAACTCAGAAAAAATAACTGAGTTAGACATGGAGAGATCTAAGATATTTAGTTTCTTAAAAAATAAAGAAGCTATTAAAGATCTTAAGGAGTTATTTGATTTAATCTCTGAGAAAAAAGACAAATATAATGATCTGAAGGGAAAGATATCTTTAATTGAAGATATAAATGAAGATTATCTAAATAAGAAAACACAATATTCTAAGTTACAAGAAGAAATTAACGAATTTCTTAAAAATATCAAAGCGAAAATAAGTTCCTTGAGAGAGATTTATAATGAGGTTTATGATAGCTTATATACATCAAAAGAAAAAGAAGGCTTTTTTGATATAATCTTCGATAAGGGGAAACAAGCAAAAATATTCATTATAGCAAGTTCTCAAGATGCGGATGGATTTGGTAAGAATAGGGGGTGTATTTTAGTTTATGATTTAACCTTGCTATTTAACATAGCAAAGAACAATTTACCATATCCTAGATTTTGGATTCATGATGGAGTATTTAATGGAATGTATAAAAACCAATTCGTGTCAACAATGAATTTATTAAATAAAAAATCTGCCACAATAGACTTTCAATATATTATTACACTTAACGAAGATGAAGAGACAATAGGGGATAAAAAATTTGGGCAACTAGATTTTAATATTAAGGACCATATTATTGCCAAGTTCACAAATAGAACTGAAGGGAAAATATTCAAGAGAGAGTTTTAATCAAAGTTTATATATAAACATTTCTTTAATCTAGAATGATATCAAAAGAAGAAGCTTATCTTATTGGATTAATTTGTGGCCGAGGACACATACTTCAAAGAGATAAAAAAATAATTATAGAATTTGCTCATAAAAATAAAATAGCTTATGGCATAGCTTATTGTAAAAAATGTGGCGGGCTTGCTACAGATAGCAAAAGTAATGATTCTGAAGATTTGAATTGTAAGCTATGTGGGAAAAGTGTTCCAAAGTCAGTAAAAAAAGTTTATGAACAAAGAGAATCTACTATCAATTCTTTAAATGAAGTTATAATTCCATTTTTATCAAATAAGTTCAAGGTGGAATATGATACTGTAGGAAATGATCATATGACTCTTCTAATATTAGATTTTTCTAACAAAGAAGACGAGTTTGAAGAAATCACAAATAAATTTAATTCTAAATCAGGTTTCGATAGTTTTGAAATACCTAAGGAGCTTAACACTGCAAGTAGGGAGTCAAAGATAGAGTTTGTGAACGGTCTATTAGATACATCTGGTTTCTTTAATGCTGGAAGCTGGCTAATTAGAGAAGGAGAAAGTGGTTTTGGTGTTATGAGGGGATATTTTCAAATAGTTCGAAATTGGAAAATTCCAGTTCAGATATGCGATTTTTTGTACAAAGAATTTAAATTAACTATCCAGACAATTGATTGGGGACATCCAAACATGAGAGATCAAGCAGACATTTTGGCTTGGGCTAGAGAACATCAAGTTAAATTCTTCCCTGAAGATTATGGAATTTTTAAGTTAAGAGTAAAGCATAAGCAAGAAATGTTTCAGGAATTGATAGACCATAACAAGAAAATTAAATTTACTGGAAAAGATGTCTTTAGCGTTTCAAGAATTAACAAAGGTCAAATAAAACCATATCATCCTGCTGAGAAAGATCCTAGACTGCCTCCGGAATTGAAGGGAAAACATTTTGATGCTTCATGGCAGATTGCTTATGAATTAGGATCGGAATACATAGCTGAATTTTTTAAAAGTGTTAAAAACAAAAAAGTATTTTATTTAACTGGAAAGGATGAAGACATAGATTATAAAGAAGTGTTTAAAGAGTTTGAAAGTATAAGGAAAGAGAAGACTCAAAAAGTTGAAGAATTAAGAGCCAAGGTTGAAGAGAAAATTAAGAAAGCTGCAGAAAAAAGAGCAAGAACAAATCCAGAGCAAAAACTTTATGCTCCGGTATCTGTATGGTTAGAAAAACATTTTAGTGAGAAATATGGGGAACAGATAAAATTCAGCGACACGTCTTCTTTTTATCTTCACAAATTTATGTTAGATAACAATCTTTATGATGTTTTTGAGTCTTATGAGGAGTATAGGATAAAACCGGATTTAGTAGGCTTTTTATTGAGTTCTAAAAAGATCATTCTTGCAGAGGTGAAGGTTAATGAAATGACTTTGAAAGATTTGGGGCAATTGAGAGGTTATTGTTTAGTATCTAAACCGGAGCTTGCGATACTTATCTCAAAAAAAGAGCCATCAATAACATTAAAAAAATTATTAAAAACAAACAAAGAAATCCTTTCATTCAATGATGGAAGGATTATCCAGATTGGGGTTTGGGATGGAAATAAATTAAAGATAATGGAATTTTAAAATGGCAAACAAAAAACAAGCATATACAATCATTGCAAAGGAATGGTTAGAGAATTTTCTAAAAGAAAAATATTCAAAAGATTTTAGTATTGAAGTGATTCTTCCTAAATCGAATATTTCTAAGTTGTCAGATCAGAAAATAAAATCTGTTGAGAATTATACTTTATTTGACTTTAAACCTGATGTGTTAGGGATATTAACAAATAAAAAAACTAAGAAAGTGGAATTAGTTTTGTTAAATCGTTCAACAAGTGCAATAAGTGTTAAGGAGATAGGAGAAATTAATGTTTATAGCTTAATATTAACACCGCTACATTCATTTATTGTCTCTCCAAAAGGGCTTCCTACAGAAGTGAATACTCTATTATTAAATGAAAGCATTGAAGATTCTCTTTTGAATTACAATAAGGAGAAAGAAATTATCATCTTGAAATTATTAGAGAATGGAAAAATAGATAACAAAAATATTTTCCCTAGAAGATTTAAAAATTACTTTTGATTATCTTTTTTCCAAAAAATACAAATAAACTCATGAACTTTATTAACTCTAAAGACCCACGGATAACCTAAAGTTTTCATATTATTATACTCATGCTGTCTATCCCAGATAACAAATTCTTCCAATTCGAAACCAATCTCTTCCATAATCTTTGTTATGTCTATATGGAGCGGATAGAACTTGCTCTTTTTCCGAACATCCATTACAATAACACAACATCTTTTATTTGGTTTTAAGACCTTATATACTTCTGAATAAACTTTTTTGAGTTCGGATAAAAAGTTTTCATAATCATGAACATTTCCAAGATCTTCCTTTTTTTCAGAATAATTCTTAATTTCCTTTTTGTCTACTGTTCTTTTTTGGTTTAAAATATCCCAATAAGGCGGAGAATTGATGCAGAGATCTACTGAATTTTCTTTTACAAATTTGCTAATTTCTCTTGAATCTTTACAATAAACTTTTTGGGGAAATTTTTCCTTTGGTTCTAAGTCTAAACTTTGTTGAGGGTTTGATAATCTCTCCTTTGCTATATCACAAAATTCTTTATTAAGGTCAAATCCTATGCCTTCCTTACCTAATCTCTGTGCAGCGAGTAATGTGGAACCTATTCCTAAGAAAGGATCTAAGATAACTTCTCCATCATCTTTAGTAAAAATATTAATTAATTTCTCAGCAAGAGTACTTGGAAACATCGCGGGATGTTTTAATTTCCTTTCTTCCTTATCTTTTTTTATATCTCTCCAAATAGAAAATGAATTTTGTAGCCATTCTTTACCCGTAAAATTGTTCATGCGTTCTGCCATTTTGTTTTTTGCTCATAGCTTGTGTTAAAGATTCCTCAATTATTTTTATTTCACTGTTGTCAAAACCGTAAACCCTATATAAATGTTGGTTTAGTTTATTATAAATATTAAAAAATTCTTCGGAATATTTGTCTTTTTCAGATAATAAATTATCAACAAGTTTATTGATCACATTTAGTTCATTTTTGTCTGGAATTAAAATAGGCATTTCTCCGATATAAGTTTTATCAGTGTGCATGGTGAAATTAGAATTTAGATAGATAACAAATATCATGAAAAAATTAGATATCTTGGAATTAAAAAGTCCCGTAAAATATTTTAGAAGAGACAGGTCTTCAGGAATAATGTTAGTTACAGTATCTAAAGATAATTCCTCTTTAGAGCTATTTGTAGCAAAGATGCCTCCTTCTTTAGAACAAATATTCTGAAGAATAATCTTATCTTTCTTTAATCTTTCTGCTTTTGTTAATTCACCATTTCCAAGAATTGAAACATCTATATAAAGAGGATATTTTATTCCGAATCTTTTAATTGAATCTCCACGAAAACAAACTTTAGAAGTTCCTTTAAGATCATGGCTTAATGATGGATGACTTGAAGAAATTGAAATACCTCTAAAGATTTCTCCATAATCTTTTAATTTTTTATCAATCTGTAGCATTTTATTGGCTAGTTTAAGAACATCTGGATTAGAGAAAATCGGGAAAAAAGAATATTTTAAGAAATCTTCTTGATCTAATTTATATGAGTGAGAATAAGATTCAGCTTTATCAAATCCCATATTTTTCTTATAAGGAATTACTAAAACCTTATTATTTAATCTTTTTTCTTCTGATTTTTCTTTCTGTAAAATTAGGATCATTTGGTCTCCCCTGACATCCTTAAAATGATGATTTAAATCTAAGATAATTTTGATTTTGAAATTTTCAAGGATAAACTTTCTCAGTTTGATAAAAGAATTGACTCTAGCTAAATTCTTAGGGAGTACAAATCCTAAAAATCCTCCTTCCTTTAGTAATTCAAATGATTTTACTATCATCAAAGTTGCAGAGTTAGCAACACCGTTCACCACCTTCTTAAAGAGCGGGTCTTCTAAAGAAAAATCTTCATTATCTCTTTTTAGATTCATGAAAGGGGGATTTCCGATTATTACATCAAATCCGCCACTATCAACGACATCACCAAAATCTTTTTCAAGATTTAATTTTTTTAGAGTGTTTTTATTTAGGAGATTATTAATTTGAATATCATTATTTAATTCTATATTTAGCTTACACAATTTTAATGCCAATGGATCAATATCAATTCCATAAACATTATTTATGTTTTCATTATTTCTTTTTAGAGCTCCTAAAAGAAAAGCTCCAGCACCACAGGCAGGATCTAAAATTTTACTATTTTTATCAATCTCAATATTATCAAAGATGAAATCAACAAGCTCCTGATGAGTGTAAAATTGAGCATATTCCTTCCTCTTTTTTGAAAGTTTCTCAAATATAGAACTAAGGATATCTTTTTTTGTATTTAAATTGGATATCTTTATTTCATAAACTTCCTCTCTTGGAAAAAACTGAGTTAATCTCTCAAAAACATCCTCTATGCGAGCCATAGACATGCTACCATCCAGAAAATTAAGTGATCTCATTTTTGTTACCTCTTTTACTAAAATAGGAAGATTGGGTCCTTTATTAATTTTAATGTTTTCCATTTTCATTCTCTTTTATCTCCCATCCCATTTTTTGAAATATAGCATTTATCATCTCTAGTTGCCCCTTGCCTTCATCAGTTAGATCCTTCTTTTCTCTTAACTCTATCAAATCCTCTCTTTCTTTTTCAAGATATTTTTTTAACTCTTCTAAAGTCAGCATTTTAATTATATTGAGATAATTTAGTATAAGTATTTTAATTAGTCTTATCTAACCTTTCTTTAGCCATTTCCTCAAATACTTGGGAAAGAGTTTTAACACCAATAAAATCTCTAGAATTTCTTCCAGATTCGTTAAAAGCTTTTGCTATCTCATTCAAATCAGAAGATACTAGTTTATGCTTAATGTTTTGAAATATCTTTTTGATAACTTCTTTTTTCATTTTTTTCACCTCCTTTTTATTTTTTAAGATTTGTAATGGACAAGCGCATCATATAACGGATTGCCCTCACATTTTAATTGAAATACCTGGGTTGCAAAAACTCCATGGCCTGAACAAAAATCATTCAAAGTGGATTCTAATTGCAATAAAGTAAGTTGAGAAAATGTTTTGACATAATTCCTGGATCTATTTTTAATTATCTTATTTTCAGTTTGTCTAAGATTCATGATGGAATCATTACCACTCATCTCAAATTCACATTTTCCCCTCTTAATTTTATTGATAGGAAGATCATCTAGAATAATGAGCCATTTTTGATTATCTTTATATGTTTTTAATGCATCCCCGCTTTTAATAAGAACTGTAACATACTCTGGATGCCTTCCTTTTCCTTTAGGACTTATAGCAATTATTTCTCCTTCATGCATTTTGGACCACCTTAACCTCTTGGAGAGGAAGTTCTTTTAATTGGGATATCTCAAATCCTTCTTTTATAGTTACACTAATAATTTGGAGAATTTCTTTTCTTAATTTAGCAATCTCCTCATTTTGCGTTTGTACAACTTTCATCATATTTTCATTAATTTCTGGCTGCTCAATCAATCTTTCTCTTTCTATCCTCCCATCTAAACCTAAGAATCTTGTATAATAATTGATTCTTCTAAGATTAGACCATCCGCCTCTTACCATCAATTTATCTATACTTACACCTCTTAGAGATCTAAGATAGCAAGCTCCAGAATGTCTGAAAGCATAACCAGTGAGTTCAGAATAAGGTTTGCCTCCAGGAGTCATCATATCTCCAAAAACTTTAATGAACGCCTTTTGTAGAGTTTTATTGAAAGTCTTCATCTTATAGAAAGGAAATAATAGATCCTGTGGGCCTAGTTTATTTCTTTTAATATACTCTTTTACCTCATCATCACATAGAACAAGATTAAACTTTCTTCCATATGTTTTTGAGACTTCTTGCCGGATGTTGACAAAAACCTCATCTTTCTCTATGCCTAAATCACTGATATATAGATTAGAGGCCTCTGAAGGACTCCTAACAATAGAATCAAAGAGAAATAGAGCTAGAACCCTAAAATTCTTAGTTAAATGCGGAAGAACTTGTTTTAATTGATCATATGTGAAATATACAAATTTATTTTCTTTACGAGCTCTATTAAGATATTCAATAATATTGAACACTTCTTTCCTATTTGTTTTTCCTTTTTTGAGTATGTCTTTTTCTCTTTTCAAAGCCTCAATTTTCATAAACCAATTCCAGAAACAGATAAAATCTCTGATGTAATCATCTGGGCTTAAATAAGGAGTTCCTTTTTTTGATAAGATTCTTCCTTCTTTCATATCATCAAATAGTTTATGAATATCTTCTCTTTGTAGATCAGCAAAGCATTTTTTATTATGATATTGCTCAACAAGCTCTGCTACTCTCCTCAAATGATATCCTAATGAATGTAGTCTAGTAGGGGATCTCTTTCCAGGTTTTGACAATTTAGAGACATTAATCCCTAGCTCCATCTCACCAACAAATTTAAGAATTAAATCTGAATTAGCTTGAGTTATACCCGGAATTCCATTTTTAGTTTTTTTCTTCCAAGTTTCATATAACTGCCGTTTCTTTAAAGGATCAATGTACTTGTATGAAAAAGATGTTTTAGGCCCCATTTTGTAGCTTTTGAAACCGATACCGGAGTTCTTTTTTGTAGGTATATGTGAAACAGCTTCTATCTTATTAGGATCTTCAGATAAATAAATTTCTGGGTTCATTTGTTGCTTTTTTACACCTTTTTCGTCACGCTTTGAACTGGGGGATGTATTGTTTTCTGATACCATCTTATTGGTTCTCCCTGTGCTCTAAGGGCTTTTTAAATGTTGTGATTTAGTATTTTAGTTAAAATATAGATTTGTAGAAATGCAAAACTTTAAAAACTAGTCTTTCTTCTTTATAAAATGGTTAAGCGTAAGGAAGGAGAAATGAAGACTCTTACCGTCAAGAAAAAGATATGGAAGGAGATTTATGACATAAAAGGTAATGGGGAATTTAAGAGCATGTCAGATGTAGTTGAGGACCTATTAAAGAAGAGGAAAAAAGGATGAAATTAAGATTATATTCACACAAGTGGAGGAAAAAACAAGTAAATACTTGAAGTTTTCAACATCGCCTAAAGGGCAAATCCCGCGCGGGGCATCGACTAAAATTCGAATCCCCATATGGGCATTTCCCTAAATTTGACGAATGACCACCCCCGGCAGGGGCGTTAATACTTCTTGTCTAATCCGAGGGGTCAACTAATTTTTCTTTAATTTTTACCGACGATAAAATTAATTTTTAGAAATTTAAGTTAATAAAAAATATCTTTGTGTGCAGACCGGGCGTTGAAATATTCTTCCAATAAAAAACAAAATATTTATAAAGTATACTTAGGTATACTTAAGTATGGAAACAACGATTAAATTAAATAGCAACGTAAAGGAAAAACTTGATTATTTTAAAGTCCACTCTAGAGAAAGTTACAATGACGTCATCTCTAGGATGATTGAAGAATGTAAGACAATGAATGTTGATGAAGAAAGTCTAAGAGAAACAATCGAAGTTTTAGGGGATCCTGAAACAATGAGAGATATTGCTGAAGCTCTAAGAGATTTCGAAAAAGGTAAATTTGTAGAGTTAAAATGAGTTTTAGAATACTTTTAGCTCCAAAATCTCAAAAATTCCTAGATAAATTAAAAAACAAGGAAGATAAAAACAGAATTGAAAAAAAATTAAAAGATCTTATGATAAATCCTGAATTAGGAAAACCTTTAACAGGAAAATTAGCTGGTTTATGGAGTTTAAGATTTGGAAAATTTCGAGCACTATATCAAATTAGAAAAAGTGAGTTGTTAGTTCTTATTCTAAAACTTGGTCATAGAAAAAACGTATACGATTAAACGAGTTTCCTCAACTTAAGGAAAAACGCTCACAGTTCTCCTATGAGATCTTCTTATGTAAATCTGCACAAGACATAGAAGAAACTATAAAGAAGTTCGTGGGAAAAGTCGAAGCTGTTCCGCTATTATTGTGGTTGTATAAGAATGCTAAAGATTAATTTCCTACAATAATCTTTAAAAAGATAAAATGGCTCTAACAACCATGAGTGAAGAAGGAGAATTTAATCAAGAAGAATTTAACAAGTTTATTGAAGAAAATAATGTTTATGGATTCTTTCAAGAAGCTATAACTCTTTCTGTACCAGCATATTTTAAATCAGGTCTAACCGGAAGTCCAAGTGAAGATATTTGCAATATTTTCATTTTTTAACCTAATAAATTTAGAGACTTTTAACTCATTTTCTTACAATATATAAATTTTATGTTACCCTAGAAATATAATAACAACCCCAAATCCTTTAAACTCTGCAATCTTCTTTTCCTAATGAGAAAAAGATATAGCTTTTCTTCAAGACATACAAAAAGAGCAAGAGATTCTAAAAACCTCAGAAAACAAAAAAAGAAATTTCCAGATGTTGTTCAAAAAGTCTTAGACCTATCAGACATTATTCTCCAAGTATTAGATGCACGTTTTATTGAAGAAACAAGAAATTTAGAAATTGAAAAAGAAATTGAAAGAAAAAACAAAAAAATAATTTATATAATAAATAAATCAGATTTAGCTGATAAAATAATAACCCAAATCTCACCAAGATCAATTATCTCTTGCACAAAAAGAACAGGAATTAAAACACTTAGAAATAGGGTAAAGGCAATTGCATCAAAAATTAATAAAGAAGAAAAAATAATTGTAGGAGTAATTGGTTATCCTAACACAGGAAAATCGTCTTTAATTAATCTTTTAATTGGTAAAAAATCAGCAAAAACAGGAGCAGAAGCAGGATACACAAAAGGACTTCAAAAACTAAAACTATCCTCAAATGTTATTTTATTAGATAGCCCAGGAGTAATCCCAAAACAAGAATACTCTAATATTGGAAACAAAAAAATAGCTAAACATGTTAAAGTTGGAGCAAGAACCTATAGCCAAGTAAAAGACCCTGAGCAAATAATAGCAGAACTAATAAAAGAATTTTCAGATGTTCTTCAAAAACATTATAACATTCAAACTAAAAGCCCTGAATATCTTTTAGAAAAACTAGGAAGACAAAAAAACTTTTTAAAAAAAGGTAAAGAAGTTAATTTTGACAAAACAGCAAGACAAATAATAAAAGACTGGCAAAATGGCAAAATTAAGGTATAACTCTAAATTATAACCTTATCTTCCTTTAACATCTTCATACATCTTTTCAAAAAAATTATAAAAACCTTTCCCAAAATTAGTATTTCTATTTATGTGATCAAACAAACCTTCTAAATTTGTTATTTTTCCTTTAGTCACTCTATCAAAAAAAACTATCAAATATCTCTGCATTTCCAGGTCTTTCATAAACCCTCTTAATATAACCTATTAATTTATCTCTTTCATTCATAACAAAAAACCCATTCTAGTTTTTAAACTTTGATATTCTTAACCATATAAGTTCCTTGCAACCTATAACCTAAATTTCTATAATATTCTCTAACACCAACCCCACTTATCACACTTAATTTTTTTATTTTATTCCTTTTAACAATCTTCTCAACTTCTTGCATTAACCATTTTCCTAATCCAGTGTGTTGTCCTAATTTTCCAACTTCTCCTAATTTTAAAGCTTGTCCATAAACATGGATTTCACGAATAATTGCCCCACTTTTACTAATCCTTAATCTCAATAAACCAAATAAAATATCATCTTCATTTACAATTTCTAAAAAATATTCATCACCATCACTAGCTTTATATTTTGTGACTTCTAGCTTTAAACTAGTCTTAACTTCTCTTTTATCCCTCATTGCAAACCCAATTTCTCTGTATCTAATTTCCCCCAATTTACTATCTTTTTTCCTTAACTCAGCTTCAACATCTTTTCTTAAATCAATTTTAATTGTTCCTGCAACAATATATTCTGGAGGAATCTCTCTCATTATTCTCATAACTCTACAATATCTTGGAATAATTTTTAACATTTTAATTAATAATTTTGAAATCTGCTCTTTTGTATATGGATTATATTGTTTTTTCCAATACATTCTCTCAAGTTCAGAACAAGGCATTACTTGACAAGGATATATTTTTAATTGATCTGGTTTAAATTTTGAATCAGAAAACAATTTTTTAAACAAAACCAAATCCTTTTCCATATTACTCCCTAATAAACCAGGCATAATATGGTAGCCTATCTTAAATCCTGCATTTTTCAAAGCTTTTGTAGCATCAACAACATCTTCAACAGTATGGCCTCTTTTAACTTTTTTATAAATTTTATCATCAACAATCTGAACACCTAATTCAACCCTTGTTGCTCCCCATTTCTTCATTCTATTAATAAATTGAACACATTCATCAGGCCTAGTCTCAATACAAAGCGCAACACAACGATGTTTACTAGACTCGTTAAGTTTTTGGGCATCAACTAAAGTCTTAGAAATCTTATTATTAAGTGCATCATAACAGGCTTTAACAAATTTATATTGGAATTTTTTATCATATTGTAAAAAAGTTCCCCCCATAATAATTAACTCAATTTTATCTCTTGGATGGTTCATTGCTTTGAATGCTTCTAATCTAGCTTTAACTTGTTTAAATGCATCATAATTCACTTTGGAAGCCCTCATAACAACAGGACTCTTAGGAGTATAACTTTGTGGAACATTTAAGTTAGGGCAATAAACACAACTACCATGATCACATTTTCGCGGAGGCAGCATCACTGCTATAGGAGTTATGCCTGATATTGTCTTAGTTGGCTTACGAATCTCGCCTGGTTTTGGAAGTAACATAAAGAAAAAGAAGAAGAATGGTTTAAAAATGTGGTGTTTTAAAAAAAATTATATACCCTAATCCTTATGTAATACAATGAATAATAAATACAATAATATGACCCTAAGCGAAATAAGAGAATCTACAAGAAAATATGCATCTTCAGAAAAAGGAAAAAGAGCGATTAGAGAAGGACTAGAAAAAGCTGAAAGGGACATAGAAAAATTAAAAAGAAGTTTATACGTAGATTACAGAAGATTAAACAGACCAATGACAATTTAGATATAATATACCTTAAACCCCAATAATTCTTATAAACAACCAACCTATTTTCATGTCATGAAAATAGGAATAATCGGTGGTTCTGGTTTAGAAAAATCAGATATTCTAAAAAACATAGAAGAATTGGATGTTAATACCCCCTATGGACAACCATCATCTAAGATAAAAAAAGGGTTTTACAAAGACACTGAAATATATATTTTATCTAGACATGGGTTTGAACATGAAATAACACCAACAAAAGTAAACAACCGGGCAAATATCCATGCTCTAAAAGGATTAGGTTGTGAATATATTTTAGCAACAACAGCTGTTGGAAGTTTAAGAGAAGAAATAGCCCCAAAAGATTTTGTAATTTTAAATCAGTTTATAGATTTAACAAGACACAGAAGAATAACTTTTTTTGAAGATTTTAAAGGAGGACAAAAACACACAAGTTTAGCAGATCCTTTTTCAGAAAAACTTAGAAATTTTTTAATTGAATCTTGCGAAGATCTTAATTTAAAACATCATAAAAAAGGGACAGTAATAACAATAGAAGGACCTAGATTTTCAACAAGAGCAGAAAGCCATATGTTTAGACAATGGGGGGCAGATGTAATAAATATGTCAACTTCACCAGAAGCAACTTTAGCAAAAGAAGCAGAAATTGAATATGCTGCTGTTGCCATGTCTACTGATTATGACTGCTGGAAAATAGGAGAAGAGGATGTAACTCATGAAATGGTTATGCGGGTAATGGAAGAAAATTCTGAAAATGTAAAAAAACTAATAATAAATACAATTGAAAAAATAGCTGAAAATCAAGCATCAAGAAAAGAAATAGATTTTATAAAAAACTCAATAAGAACAATCCCAAATTTTCCAAAGCAAGGGATAATGTTCAGAGACATTACTACACTATTCAAAAATCCAGAAGCACTACAAAAAACAATAAACATATTTTACAACAGATACAAAAATAAAAAAATAGATATTGTAACAGGAATTGAATCAAGAGGTTTTATTATTGGAGGAATTTTAGCAGAAAAACTAGGATGTGGATTTGTACCAATAAGAAAAAAAGGAAAACTTCCAGCAGAAACTCTTTCTCAATCTTATGATCTAGAATATGGAACAGATACAATTGAAATACACAGAGATGCTATCTCGCCAGGAAAAAACATTTTATTAATAGATGATTTAATTGCAACAGGAGGAACAGCACAAGCATCTGCACAGTTAATAGAACAGCTTGGAGGAAGAATTCAGGAAATTGCATTTATAATTGATCTTCCTGATTTAAAAGGAAAACAAAAACTTACAAGGTGGCCTGTTTATACAATAATCAGCTTTGAGGGCGAGTGATCTCTCAACCATTATAATAAATACTCAAACTTTTTAAACAAACCTTAATTTTTAATAAAATAAAAAAGGAAAAATGCAAGAAACAGAAAATTACAAAATAAAAGATATTTCTTTAGCAGAATTCGGAGACAAAGAAATTGAAATTGCAGAAAAAGAAATGCCAGGTCTTATGGCATTAAGACAAAAATATAATCTACAAAAACCACTACAAGGAGCAAGAATAACAGGAAGTTTGCACATGACAATCCAAACAGCTGTTTTAATTAAAACTCTTGTTGAATTAGGAGCTCAAGTAAGATGGGCAAGTTGTAATATTTTTTCAACACAAGATCATGCTGCTGCAGCAATTGCACAAAAAAACATCCCAGTCTTTGCTTGGAAAGGAGAATCTCTAAAAGAATACTGGGAATGCACAAAAAATGCTTTGAATTTTGGAAATGGCTTGGGACCAAATTTAATTGTAGATGATGGTGGAGATGCTACCCTAATAATTCACAAAGGAATAGAAATAGAAAAAAATCCAGAAATTCTACAAAAAAATTATTCAAATGAATCTGAAGAAGTAAAAGAACTCTTAAACATATTAAAACAAACATATCAAGAAGATCCACAATTTTGGCATAAAAAAATAAAAGATATTAAAGGGGTTTCAGAAGAAACAACAACAGGAGTCCACAGATTATATCAAATGCTTGAACAAAACAAATTACTATTTCCTGCTATTAATGTTAATGACTCTGTAACAAAATCAAAATTTGATAATTTATATGGATGTAGAGAAAGTTTAGCAGATGGAATAAAAAGAGCAACAGATGTGATGGTTGCTGGAAAAGTTGTTGTAATCTGTGGTTATGGAGATGTTGGAAAAGGTTGCGCCCAATCAATGAAAGGATTTGGAGCAAGAGTCATAATTAATGAGATTGACCCAATTTGTGCTTTACAAGCTGTAATGGAAGGATATGAAGTAAAAACAATTGAAGATTCTCTCAATGAAGCAGATATTTTCATAACAGCAACAGGAAACAAAGACATCATAACTCTAGAACATATGAAAAAAATGAAAAATACTTCAATAGTGTGCAATATTGGACACTTTGATAATGAAATACAAATAGATCAATTAGAAAAATATCCTGGAATAAGAAAAATAAATATAAAACCACAAGTAGATCAATATCATTTTCCTGATAACCATTACATTACAATCCTCGCAGAAGGAAGATTAGTAAATCTAGGCTGTGCAACAGGACACCCAAGTTTTGTTATGAGTAATTCTTTTACAAACCAAGTTCTAGCTCAAATCGACTTATGGAAAAAAAACTATTCTCTCGGAGTCTATATGCTTCCAAAAATACTAGATGAAGAAGTTGCAAGACTTCATCTCAACCAACTTGGAGTAAAACTCACACAACTTACTCCAGAACAATCAGAATATATTGGTGTAAAACAAGAAGGCCCTTATAAGCCGGATTATTATAGGTATTGAATTAACTAAATCTTTTTAAATAAATTTGTTAGTAAAATAATATGGCAAATAATATATCAAAAGTAAAACTAACCCAATTAGTTAAAGATGGAGTTACAATTATAAATAATGTTGGGATAAAAAAAATTGATTTAGGAAAAAGACATTATAATGAAGAGGGATCATATTGTGGAGTTGGATGTGGACTTATAGATGGATTAATTATAAAATATAATTCAAAGGGATTCAAAGATTCTAGTGAGGATTCCGAAGACAATCTTCCACTTTTTAGTATATCAAGGGGCCCATATAAAAAGTTAGGAATATATTCAAAATCAATCCCAGAAAAAACAAAAGAAGTTGCAGGATTTCATATTTTTTATTCTCCAGGAGACTGGGAAAAACAACTTAAGAATTCAAAAGCAAAATCGGTAGCATGGTCTAAATTTGGAAAGGAGATATTAAGTAAATTATAAATAGATAATACTTAAATAAATAACTTTTTAATTCTTATTTCCCATTTATTTTCATGAATCAACAACAAGTTTGGAATAAAATAACTCCAGAATGGAATAAATTCAGAACAATTCCTTTTCCAGAAACAATAGGTTTTTTAAAAAAACAAAAAGGAAAAATCCTAGATTTAGGATCAGGTTCAGGAAGACATCTAATAAAACTAAAAAATGGGAAAATGTATGAAGTTGATTTCTCAAAAGAGATGATTAAACTTGCTAAAATTAAAGCAAGCAAACAGAAAATTCCTGCAGAATTTTTTATATCTGAATCAGAAAATCTTCCTTTTCAAAAGAATTTTTTTGATGCAGGAATTTGTACCTCACTAATGCAATGTATTGACACCCAAAATAAAAGAAATAAAACAATCCAAGAACTATTTAGAGTTTTAAAACCAGGCTCAAAAGCTCTAATATCCACTTGGGATAAAAATTCATCCAGGTACAAAAATAAACCAAAAAAAGCCACAATGAAATGGAGAAACAAAGGAACAAGAACAATATATTTTTATGATGAGCAAGAACTAAAAGATAAATTAAAAAAAGTTGGTTTTAAAATCAAAACCAAAATCCCAAATAAGTTTAATATTATATTTGTTGTTGAGAAGCCTTCTCAAATTTAAGAACATGTAATTTTCCATAAACCCTCTGCCTTCTTCTAAAAAGAGTTTCATCAAACTTTAGATCAAAAAAATAAAGAGATTTCTTTTTTAAAATTTCATTTAGTATTAAAAGAAGAGCATCTTGATCTTTAAAATAAAACTCTCTAACAGAACAAGAATTAGGTAAAAGAGATTCAACACCTATGTTATTTACAAAAATAGTATTTGTTGTATTTTTCTTAATAGGATGTCCAGCAACAAAAATACTATCACATTTATAAATCATATCTTCAGGTTTTTTATTAAAACCATATAAACATTCTGGACCCTTTAAAGATATATTGCTTAAATTTCTCATGACTCTATTATTAATATTTATTTTTTAAACATTATTGTTATTTATAACTTCTTTTTTCCGATAACCCTTAACATATCAAAAAAAGACTTTTTCTCAAAGTCCGTTATCCTCATATCTTCAAGATTAATATTAATTTTTATTATTCCTAAACTTGAAATAAAAATTGTTCCAACTAAAATTTCTTTTTTATCAAACTTTTGCAATGAAAAGAGTAATTTTTGAATCTTTTTATAAATTTTTTCTTCTTGCATTTTTTCTTTAATCATCTTTTCAACTTCATTAAAATCAAAACTAATATTTAAATTAATCTTTTTTGGAACTTCATCTCCAATCATCTCAACAGGCACAAAATTTTCAGACTCAAGTTGAAAACTAAATATTTTTTTATCTTTTGGTATATAAAAATCAAAATGATTTTTATTATCATTTTTTTCTAAATCAATAATAAAAAAACCACTACAAGGATATGCATCTGGAAATTCTGTAATAAATTTCTCATACTTATCTAAACTCTTAAGTTTCTCAACATAAAATTGAAGGTTCATTTTCTACTAGAAATCTCTACTTTCAAACCTTTAATAAATTTATCTAATTTCACATTCTCAATTTTTTTGTTTCCTCTTGTTCTGATAGCCACACTATTACTTTTTTCTTCTCTATCTCCTACAACTAATATATAAGGAATTCTATTTAACTCAGCATCTTTAACTTTAGCAGAAACTGTTGTTGACCTTAAATCAGAATCTAACCTAATATTAGGAATTTCCTTAATCTTTTTTATTATCTTTTCAGCATATTTTTTATTCTTATCAGTAAAACTAAGCACCCTAACTTGAGTTGGAGCTAACCAGGTAGGAAACCTTCCATTATAATGCTCAATTAAAATACCAATAAATCTCTCCAAGCTCCCATAAATTGCCCTATGCAACATAACAGGTCTTTTTCTTTTATTGTCTTTATCAATATACTCTAAATCAAATCTTTCAGGCATTGAAAAATCCAATTGAATTGTCCCAACCTGCCATTCTCTATTTAAAGAATCCTTAACATGAAAATCTATTTTAGGACCATAAAAAGCACCATCACCCTTATTTAATTTAAAAGTAATTTTTTTCTTTTTTAAAACTCTTTCTAAAATTTTTTCAGATTTATCCCAAATTTTATCTAATCCTATTCTTATTTTTGGTCTTGTTGAAAGTTCTATCCTATATTTTAAATTAAATTTATCATAAAAATAACCAATAAGATCAATAAGTGCATTAATTTCATTTTCTAATTGATCTTCAGTGCAAAAAACATGTGCATCATCTTGAATAAATTGAATAACTCTAAATAAACCAGCCAAAACCCCACTCAACTCTTGCCTATGAACAGTTCCAAACTCTCCAACCCTCAAGGGCAAATCCCTATATGATTTGATATTTGTCCTGTAAACAAGCATACCTCCTGGACAATTCATTGGCTTAACTAAAAACTTTCTTTTTTCATACTCAGTTACAAAATTATTTTCTTTATATTTATCCCAATGGCCAGAAACAATCCATAATTTTTTATCCATAATTTCGGGAGTAGAAATTAATTCATAATTTTCTTTTCTTAAAATCTCTTTTGAAAAATTAATTAATTCATCCCTAATAATTAATCCATTATTATGCCAAAAAACCATTCCAGGAGCAGCTTCATTAAAACTAAATAAATCCATTTGCCTTCCAATTATCCTGTGATCATTTTCTTTTAGTTTAGAAGTATCAAGTTTTGCTTTAGAAATTTCTCTTAAAAGTTGTTTAGAATCATATTTTTTATCATCTTCAACACCCTGAATATTTATCTCTCTACTCAACTCACTCAAAGGATGACCTTTAACTTTTAATTCAAATTCTTTATAATATCCAAAAGGTGCTCTCACAACTTTGAAATTTTTATTTAAAATCTTTTCAGCTTCTTTCATTACATTCACTGCAACATCAGGAGAACTTAAATTTTTAGACAAATGAGCATAAGGATAAATAACAATATTCTTAACCTTAACTTGTGTTGCAATATCTTTAATCTCTTTAAAATAACTATTTACAGAATTCTTACTATCTGTTTTTTCAACAGCAGTCAAAATTACTAAACACTCTTTTACTTCCTGACCTTTTTTCTGCTTCTCACTCAGCTCTTCTACTTTTTTCAAGGCCTTTTTCAAAGGCTTAAATTTAATATAATCACAATGTAATGATAGTATTTTCATAAGACGTTTTTAACCTCCATATGATAAAACGGCTTTGACGAAAAATCTATGGTTTTTCAGTCGAATAAAATAAACATTCATTATTTATAAAACTAACCAAATATAATTTTAAAAATAAAATCTATTAAGAACAAAACCAATCTACAAAATAATAAACTAAATTAAAAATATTTCTAAAAATCTCTACAAAACTAACTAAAAAAAATCATAGGAAAAATAAAAAAATAAAATTAAGCAACTTTTCCTGCAATACTTCCACTAGATGTCAAAGGTAATGAACTTCCTGATCTTGTATAACCAACATTAATATCTCCACTTATAGTATCTCCAGAACTTAAACCAGTACAACCAGTCCAAGTAAATACAGTTGTTTCACCAGCAGTCATATCAACTGCTACAGGAGCAGTACAAGTACCAGTAGAAGGCTGACTAATACTCAATGTAGGAGTTACAGCTGTTATATCTTCTCCACCATTATTTCTAATTTCAACTTGTATTTGTGTAGCACTATAAGTTACTCCGACTCCATAAAATGGAGCACTAACAACTACTGAATTAGAAACTAATGTGCTAGGTCTAAAATAAATTGCAATAACAGCAATAACAATTATTGCAGCTAAAATAGCCCAACCATAGGTCATCAAAAATTCCATAGCAGCCTGACCTCTTTTTTCTTCTCTCATATTTTACCTCCTTTTGATTTTTTGGTTTTAAAAACTTATATCTTAACGTAGATAATTTAGTATTTAAATCTTGTCTTTTTATTAATTTTATATTAATGAAATTTTAATAAATTAATTTCTCGTCCTTAATAATAATTTTCAAAAATAATCTTTTTTAAACCCCATACTTTGTATCATGACCGTCCTCAGCATCAATCTTAAACCACGACGGCATATTAGGAACACTATCATGTGCAACAGGATTTAAACTACTAAAATAAATATAATCAATACAAGATTTGTCACGAATAATAAGTGCTTGTGCAGAAAGATCTGGAATATTTACAAAACTCTCAATACCATTAATATTAGGGCCAATGTTTCCTTCAAACCTATCTAAAAAACTAGGTGCTTCAGAATTAGCAGCATAATAACCTTTATCAACATGATCTACTAAACCAGTAGCATCTCCTCCAGCAGAATAAGCACCTTCATAAGGAGTCTGACTTATTTTTCTTGAAATTCTAGCATAAGTATTAATAGTAAAAAAAGGATCTTCAAAAGAAGTCACAGGAATTAAAATTGAAATTACTTGAGTCTTTTCCCATCTTGCTAAATCTGTTCTATCTTCCATTACAAAATCAGAAGTAAGAGTAATATTCACATACCAAGGATCATTTTGGCTAATATTTAAAACAGAATTATTAAGAGTTATATCCACATTTATTTTTCTTGCTTTATTATTTAAAGAATCAACAATATCCTCATAAGTTGCTCCAATTAAAATTGTACTATTTGCCGGCACTCCTAAAATAGTTGCATTAAAAAAAGCTTCTTGAAAAAAACCATCAATATCAGGAATATAAACTCCTGAGGAAGTTATTTGATTTTCTGCTAAAAATAAAATCCTAAATCCAGAAATATAAAGTTGTCTTTCAAGATTATCTTCAACAGAAAATAGAAAAGAATCCATACTAGAAACCCTTGTCTTAATTGATTTGTTTTCAGAAAAATAAGAAAATAACTCAAAAGATAAAAACATCAAAGAAATTAAAAAAATTGCAATTAATGTAAAGAACTGGCCTGATTTATTCATCTTAACACAACCTCCAAACCATCAACTCTCTTTATTATTTTTTTAATTACCTCTTTAATCTTCTTAGTGTCCTTTTGATTTGTATCTGAAATTTTCCAGACAATTAATTTTTTAACTCTTCCTTTAAATAAAGATGCTGGAACATTATTTGCAACTATCACAACAACATCTTGATTCTTTATTAACTTCTCACTAAGACCTCTTGTCCTCCTGTTGATTTTCAAACCAAATTTTTTTCCAATATCAACTAATTTTTTATTAACGGAAAACCCTTTAAAAATACCTGCACTTTTAACCCTAAATTTTTTATTGATCTTTTTAAAATAAGTCTCAGCTATTTTACTCCTAAATCTATTATGCTTGCAAACAAATAAAATATTTTTCTTCATCTTCATCTCCAAACTCTTGCTTGAACTTCAGTCTCCCAAACAAAAGGAATTCCATTTACCTCAAATGAAGCTATTGTAAGCTCATTTTCTTCAAATTTAGTTTCTACTCTTCCATCTCCATCTAAATCCAAAGACAAAAGCAAATCATAAATAGCATAATCAATTGCATCATTAGGATTAAACACATAACCTGCAGAAGTATAGGAACAAATTTCAGTTCCAGAATAACTAGGTGGAAAAACCATTGTTGAATTTGTCCCATCTTCAAATTCAATTGTCCATATACAACCTTTTGCAGAAGCAACAATAGGTGAAAAACCAGAAATATTTTTAGCAACAGAATAAATAATTTTATTATATTGTGACCCACTAGTAAAATTTTCAGACCCAACACCTAAAGAAACTCTTACAGAATTTTCTCCTGGTCTTACTTCACTTAAAGGGATATTAATTAAATAAGGATCTCCTAACTCAGTATAAATATCTCCATACTCTGAAAGATTAAAAATAGTGTTCCAGCCACCTAAATTATTATCATAAATTTCTACCTTACTTGTCCATCTTGAACCAGAATAAGAAGTAACACTGACTTCATAAGGAGCAGCATCAAAAGGCAAAGAAAAATTCCCTATAGGTGCAGTACTCCCAAAAATAGGGCTTTCAGCACTTATAAGTAATTTATGAGAAAGAGTCCTATCAAAATCAACAGAAATATAAGAACTAGGATACACCTCTGTATAAACTCCCTGAGCAACAATTGTCTGTTCAGAATATGCTGCATTAATAATCTGTTCAGCAACATCCTCATAAATATCAACTAAATCACTAACATTTCCAGAATAAAAATCACCTCCACCACAATCAGCAATTGCCTCTGTTGTATTTTTATCTGCATCATCTCCAAAAGCAATAGCATAAACAATTATCCCATAATCATCATAAGCATCACAAGCAGCTTTAATAGCATCATCACCAGCATCATCAGTAATACCATTATAATTTAAATCAGGTGTAACACCTTGTTTTGGGCAATGCACATTCGCTTCACCATCAGTCATAACAACAATAGACCTAAAATTCTCAGGAACTGACTGATTATTAAGCCTATCAACTCCTTCATTAATACCACAACAAATACAAGTTCCTCCACCATCATTCCAACCAGCAACAACATTATGAAGAGCAACAACATCATTTGAAAGATCATATGAATCACCCATCCGGACATAACCTTCATATCCAATTAATCCAACCCTATTTATAGAAGAACTTAAAACAGCATCAATAAAAACATTGTTAGCTTGCTTTGCTAAATCTAACTTAGTAGTCCAAACACCATTACAAAGAAAACCTTCACAAGTAGCCTGGTTCCAATTACAAATAAAATAAGGTGTGACAGAACACCAACCCTCACCCATACTACCAGATAAATCAGTAACAGAAAAAACATCTGCATTTCTAGTTAAATTAAGAACATAGGAAACATTTTCCAGTCCAAATCTAAAAGGAATTGTTTTGTAATCCATACCTAAATAATCATTTAAATTATTCCTAAGATAAGCATCTGTCAAAGTATATTCAACATTTGTTCCATTTCCAGAATAAAGAGTTCTATTTCCTATAGTGAAAAAAACATTATAAGGACTAGTATAATTTAAAAACACTTCCATACTCTGCAAAAGTCCAGGAACATAAAAACTATCATAAATATTGATAAGACCTTTAATTCCAGGAAATTTAAATTTTCCATTAGTATGAATAGATTGAGATTCATTATAAATTGACTTGACAAAACCGCCTGCAATATACAAATTTTCACTAGAAGTAAAATAAAGATAATTATTATCTGTAACAAATCCAGAAGAAATATTAAATCCAAAAGGCTCGCCTGGAGTTGCATTATAGGAAACAGCTGAGCCACCATTAACAGATAAATTAAAAGGACCTGAAAAAACAGCTTCTCCCCTAGTAAAAACAACATTTTCTCCTAAATCAAGAGTAATATTTCCATCTCCAATATAACCCCCTAAATAAAAATAACTAAATTTGTTTTCTGAAAATAAAAAAGCCCTAGAAGAAAAACCACTAGAAGAAGAATTAACATTATTATTAATTCCACTAATAATCTGCCTTGAAGTCCAAACATCTTTTGCACCACCTAAATCAGTTTCATTAGAATTTGCTATTAACATATTATTAAAATACAGACCAACATTTTCATCCAAACCCAAATCATTTAAAATTGAATTTGCTAAAATCTCTGCATTCATATCAGAATTTGCATAAAACTCCCCTATTTGTTCTAAAACACTCTGATTAAGGTTAGTTATATTACTACTAAATATTAAAGCCTGAGCTTCTGAATTATCAAGTTCCACTATTTTTATATTTGATAATACTTCTAAAAGATCATATTGTACATTAACTTCTTGAGACACGTGTGTTGAAGAAGGCTTAATAAAAAGAACAATACCTAGAATAATTACTAATGCTAAAAATGCATCTAAACTAAAATAATAACCTCTTCTATTTTTTCTCATTTTTTGTCTTTTTTTGATTTGTTCATTTCCACACAAACAATTGAAATTTAACGGGTTTATTTTCATAAATAGTCAGTCTAGTAGTCTGGATTAAATTATCTACTTCTGTAGTATTTAGTATACCAACATAATTTCGAGGAACTCCGCTAATCTTCATATTATTTATACTAAAATAAAAATTAAAATTTAATCCTAAGAAATTCCTTTTATCATTATCACTTAAGGCATCAAAATTTTCTAATTTTGTTTGATTAACTTTGTTATCAGATAAAATTCCAACACCAACCTCACTTAAAATTAATTCAGAAGCTAAATTACCCTCATAAAAAAATTCATCTAACTTATCTTTTGATTGAGAAGAAAGATTTATAGCATAATAAAATAAAATAAGAAGGCCAAATAAAAAAATAATTGTTGCCACAACTAGATCAAAACTCCAAATCTGACCTTTCTTTCCCTTAGATTTTTTAATTGATAAAAACTGTTCCATTTTGTTTTGTTATATTATTTTGCCCTTTTTGTATTGAACCATTTACTTCTGGAATTTTATAAAAAAAGATCATATTGCCCATTGAAACATTAACAAAATCCTCTATAATACCCACCTCATATTCTTTTCCTAAAACATTTTGAGGTATCTTAAATACTCTAAAATATCCCTCTGAAGATTCTGAAGCAAGACTAATTTCATCTCTTACACTTAATGCAATATTCTGCAAAAGTAATTTTTCTTTTTCTTTATTTTTCTCATTCATATTGTTTTGAATAACCCCTAAAAAAGTCACAAAAAAGATTAAAACAAATCCTATTAAAACTAAAAATTCTATTGCACCTTGGCCTTTTTTAATAAAAAACATATAATCACCTCTTAAAAATATTAGGCAAAGGAATATATAAAATTAAGTATTTAAAATTCCAGAGATAATTTTATATATCTTACAATATTTTAAAAGATATGCAAACCCAAACAAAAATAATTTGGAAAATTTTTTTTATATTTATGGCGGTTTTAATTATAATTAGCATATTATTTTTTCTAAAAGGAGATGATACTAATGATATTCTAAAAAAAATAACCCAAAATATTTTTGAAAATAACAAAGATAATCAAAAAACAACCTCTGATTCAGATAACACTCAAGAAATAATTACTTCTAGCCAAGATCAAAGTTCTTCATCTGGTGGAGGTGGTGGAGGAGAAAGTTCATCTTCTGAATCTAGTTCCTTAGACCTAGAATGCACTGGAAAAGAAATAAGTTACTCAATAATTAATAAAAATAAAACTTCTATTTGTAATTATTATTCAGGAGACATTTGTATTGATAAAACAGTTAATTGTTATGCAGAGATTTATAACAGAGATACCACAATTAATGGCCTCTTTAAAATAGAACTAAGATTTCTAAAAGAAGAAGAAAACCAAGAAAATGCTCTTGAAATCATAACAAAAGAATTTTTTTTAAATGCTCAAGAACATTATGTCTTTGAAGATTATATAAATATTCAAAGTACTGGAGAAAATGGAAGTGCAAATAAAGAAATATATTGCTTTTTTAACAGCATCATAATTCCAAGAAAGTGCACTTAAAATAAAAAAGATAATAAAAAAAACAAAAAGATAATAAAAATAAATAAAATTATTGTTGGTACAAGTGATTTTTCATAAACCTTTAATTCTAATTTCCTGTTTCCAGATATCAATAGTGAGGAAATAAACAAATCCAGCACCAACCCAATCCCAAGCCAAACAAAGCCAACACATAAATATTTTTACCTATGAAAATTAAAATAAATATTGCAATAAGAATAAAAATAATTCCATAGTGTAAATGATGAATTTGTAAACCTGTCTTTCTCCTCAACCAAAATTCTTTAAAATAAGCAGGGTGAATAACATACATAATCCTATAATAAATTAAGGGGAATAACAAAAATATAATGAAAGTTAATAATTCATTCATTCTAAGCTTCACTTATATCTAAATAATTTTCATATGCTGTAAGCACTAATTTCTTTGTTCCCTCTGTTATAGAAATTGTTCCCTGAATTGGAACATCACTCCTAAAAATTTCTCTATTATCACCTGAACTAGTACTTGTAACAACTAAAATATATTCATCATAGATCGTAATCTCCCCTATGCCTGCTGGTAAAAAAAGACTAATAGAGGTCTTACTAGGCTCTCCTGAAAAAAACACTGATTCAGCTGAATTCAAAAGTTGGGTAAAAAAACTTTCTACCTGATTTAATTTAATTCGATCCTTTATCTTATCAGAATAAAACATAGCAATGACTAAAACAGACATAACAGCAAAAGTAACAAAACTAATAACAATCATATATTCTATTCCAACTTGCGCTTTTTTCACCATTTTTTAGTAAACTTTATATAACTACTCATCTAATAAATATTAAAATAAGTATATAAACATTTTCAGAAAAAAGATAATGAAAAAAAGAGTTTTTTTAATAGTGCTAATTGTTATAATAATTTTATCAGGATTAAATATTTTATTATTTACAAACAAAGGAACAATATCTTATGCATCAATTTCAGGAAGAATTACAGATAGCGATAAACCTCTTCCAATGGGAATAAGTATATCAGTAATAGCATTTATTATACAGTGGATAATACTTTTATCTTTGCTATTTTTTGCCTATAGTAAATTTGTAAAACATAAAAAAATAGAAGAATTAAAAATAAATACCCCCTTAATAAAAAAGAAGAAAACAAAATCAGAAACAGATTTAGATATTTTATATGAATTATTAAAAGATAAAAAAAACCTAAGCATAAATTCTATTGGAAAAGTCTTTGACATTACAAAAGAAAAAGCTCTAGAGTGGTCAAAAATTCTAGAGAATCATGAATTAGTAAGAATAGAATATCCTGCTTTCAATCCTCCAGAGGTAAGAATAAATGAAAAAGGAACAAAAGAAAATAATCAAAAAACTGTCTAAAATACAAACAAACAAAAAGAAAACTTTTAAAAATAAATTAAAAAATAATTTTTTAACAAAAAAAAGACAGTTAGTAAAAACCAAACAACTATTTAGGCCAGATGAAAAAAAAACAGATTTCCAACCAAACATATCAGAAAATTATCAGTTAAACATAGACAAAGCAGTAGTAAATATCAAAATAAGTAAAACAGAAGAAGGATTAACTTATAGTCTTTTTATTCCTGAAATAGAAAAAGGAACAGAAGCTTTATTAGATGATATAAGGAAAGACCTCATCACAATTACAAGCATTTCAATAGGTGAAATGGCTGATAAAAAAGCTGTTGAAAAAATAAAAAATAGATTCATAACTGATGCCCATAACTTATTAAGAAAAAAAGTTCCCGACATTCAAATTGAAACCCAAGATTTTCTAATTGGGATGTTAATGCAAGAAATGCTTGGCTTAGGAAAAATAGAATTCCTCATAAATGACCCTCAACTAGAAGAAATTGTAATTACCAGCAGTAAAGAACCAATAAGAATCTATCACAAAAAATATGGATGGCTTAAAACCAACATAATTCCAAAATCAGAAGATGAAATAGTAAATTATTCTAATATAATTGCAAGAAGAGTTGGAAGACAGATAAATGTTTTGGAACCCCTTCTTGATGCTCATGTTGTTACAGGTGACAGAGCCAATGCAGTCCTATATCCTATTTCAACAAAAGGAAATACAATAACAATAAGAAAATTTGCAAGAGATCCTTTTACTATTGCACATTTAATTGAAAACAAAACAGTAAGTATAGAAATAGCTTCCTTATTATGGCTTGCAATAGAATATGAGATGAATGTCCTAATTTCAGGAGGAACAGCTTCTGGAAAAACTGTTTTTCTTAATGCATGTATGCCTTTTATCCCTCCAAACCATAGGGTAATTAGTATGGAAGACACTAGGGAATTAATGTTGCCTGAATTCTTATATTGGTGCCCCCTTGTGACAAGAACTGCAAATCCTGAAGGAAAAGGAGAAGTTTCTATGTTAGATTTACTTGTAAACTCCTTAAGAATGAGACCTGATAGAATAGTTCTAGGAGAAATAAGAAGACAAAAAGAAGCAGAAGTTTTATTTGAAGCTATGCATACTGGACACTCAGTATATGCAACTGTCCATGCAGATACTGCAAATGAAACAATAAGGAGACTAACTAATCCTCCTATTAATGTTCCCCCAAATATGCTAGGTAATGTAAATCTAAATGTAGTAATGTTCAGAGACAGAAAAAGAGGTTTAAGAAGAACATCCCAAGTAGCAGAATTTATGCCTGGTAAAGAAAAAATTACTGCAAACATACTTCACAGATGGATTCCAGAAACAGATCAATTTGTAATTCACAATACAAGTCTATCTCTTTTTGATGAACTAGGAAGACATACAGGAATGTCAGAAAAAGAAATTCAAGAAAATCTAGATAAAAAGAAAAAAATTCTAGAATGGACTATCAAAAACAAACTAAATGATTTAAAAACTATTGGAAAAATAATGAATCTTTATTATATGAATAAAGAAAAACTTTATGACATAATAAAAAATAACTCAATAGATAAACTAAAAGAACCTAAAAAAATAGTTCCTCAAAAAATAAAACTAGAACCAAAACTAACTCCAAAACCAGAAATCAAAAATGAACCTTTTAAAAAGGTTGTCAAACCAGAAGAAGAAATAAGAAAGGAAAAGTTTGAAATTCCAATGATAAAAAAGGAAATAAAACCACTTTCACAATTAAAAATTAAAGAATTGCCTCAACAACCCACATTCAAAGCAGAAAAAAAATTAATTCCTCCATTAGAATCAGAATATCTAAAAAGAAATTTATATCAACAACAACTCCAAAAACCAAAAACCCAACAAACACCTCAAAAACCAAGAATAAGAGAGGAGTACAAAAGAATTCCTGAAAAAATACAACCAAAAAATTCCCATCCCTCTAATGAAATGGATAAAATGAGAGAAGAAATAATGAAAATAGAGGGAGA
Source organism: Nanobdellota archaeon (assembly GCA_018815925.1). Classification (GTDB taxonomy): domain Archaea; phylum Nanobdellota; class Nanobdellia; order Pacearchaeales; family GW2011-AR1; genus JAHIWS01. The sequence continues at coordinate 39,504 of JAHIWS010000021.1, forward strand.
ATTAAAAAATTCTAAATTAAGAATAAGGAAAAAATATCAAAAAGGAGGATTCTAAATGAAATTCAGAATTCCCTTATCTATCACTTCTGATATAGAAATTTTAAAAAGAAGAAGTAAAAATTTTGTTAAATTCACCAATCCAAAACCAAGTAAATTAGATGAATATCTAAAAGACACTGATGCAAATATTAACAGAAGACAATACCTAGCAATTTGTTATAGATATTTTGTATTTAATTTATTGACATTAACTGTTATATCTACCTCGTTATTTGGCATTTTTCAAGCAAGATTGTTCTATATTTATGGACTAATTCCTGCATTTTTAATTTCAGGATTTATTTTGGCAAACCAAGCTTATCATCCAAAAATGTATTCTATGAACAAAGCCAAAAACATTGAAAAAAATTTAATTTCAGTTCTTCAAGATATGTTGGTGCAATTAAATTCAGGGATTCCTATGTTCAGAATTCTTGTTAATATTGCAGAAGCAGACTATCAAGAAGCAAGCAAAGTATTTGGAAATATAGTAAAAGAAATAAATACAGGAATTTCCCATATAGAAGCTATAGAAAAATATGGAAAATCAACAAATTCCCAATATCTCAAAAGAGTTCTTTGGCAGATTAGCAATGGTATGAGATCTGGAAGTGATATGACACAAATAATAAAAGAGGGTATTAAATCACTAGTAGAAGAACAAACAATTCAAACACAACAATACGGGGGAAGGCTTAACCCCTTAATTATGTTTTATATGCTAATTGCAGTAATTTTGCCTGCACTAGGGATTACTTTTTTAATAATTATTTCATCAATATTAAGCCTAGAAGAAAAAATAATGCAAGGTATTTTTGCCGGAATTTTTGGGGTTGTTGTTTTGATCCAAATCATGTTCCTAGGTGCAATTAAATCAAGGAGACCAAGTTTATTATGAATCTCTTAAAAATATATCCTGAAAAATTCAGAGAAAATTACAAAAAAAACATAAAAAACGCAGGAATAGAAAAAGCACCAGAAGAATACCATAATTTTATTTTTAAATTAAGCCTTATAATTGCGTTAATTTCGATTAGTTTTTTTTACTTCCTAAAAATAAATCTAATTTATTCTTTAGGAATTTTTATTCTTTTAAATATTTTCTTTTATTTTAAAACAAATCTAAAAGCAACTACAAGAATAAAAAAAATGGAGATTCTATTCCCAGATGTTATCTCTTTAATGGCAAGTAATTTAAGATCAGGAATAACAATTGAGAGAGCATTTTTACTTGCAGCAAGACCTGAATTTGCTCCATTAGATAAGGAAATATTAAATGCAGGTAAAGATATTACAACAGGTATAGAAATTGTACATTCACTAAAAAAAATGAGTGAAAAAATAAATTCTGAAAAAATATCTAAAATAATAAATCTAATAAATTCTGGATTAAAAGCAGGAGGAAACATTGCAGATTTATTAGAACAAACATCATCTAATATGAAAGAAAAAGAAGTCCTAGAAAAAAAAGCAGCTTCAACAACCCTAATGTATGTAATATTTATTTTTGTTGCAGTGGCAATAGGTGCACCAGTATTATTTGCATTAAGCTCTGTACTAGTTGAAGTGGTAATAAGTCTTGCTGAAAGGGTTCCTGACGCAGGCAATATTCAAATGAACCTCCCACTCACATTTAGCAAAGTAGCTATATCAGTAAATTTCATTATTTATTTTGCAATATTCTTTATGATTGTCACAGATTTTATATCTTGCCATGTAATAGGTGTGGTAAACAAAGGTGAGGGAAAAGCAGGATTAAAATATTTTTTACCAATTATAGCAATAAGTATCTTACTCTTTTTCTTAATAAGAAAATTTGCATCTGGATTATTACTAGGTGTATTAACATCTACTTAGGAATATTTAAAAAACAAAGTATCTTTTAAATAATATGGGAAAAAAAACAACTAAAAAAAAGAAGGGTGTAAAGAAAAAACCATTAAAAAGAATTTCTAGAAAAAAGACTCTTAAAAAGAAAAGTAAGATTAAGGAAAAACCTAAGAAAAAAACTAATAAAAAGAAATCTTCTCAAGTAACTAAGAAAAAACAAACCAGACCCTCACGAATACAGTCCATTTTGTCTAAGCACATCCAAAGCAAAGAAAAACCAATACAAACAATAGAAAAACCTACGCTTCTTCCAGAAAGAATTTTACAAAGACCAAAAACAAGGTTCATTAGAAATATTGTAAAAAATTCAAAAGGAGTTCTAAGAAGAACAAATATAATATCAAAACTACCAAAAATAGGAACAGGAATTTCTGGATTTGATCAAATAAGTGAAGGAGGATTTGAAAAAGAATCAATTAATCTAGTTATTGGGGGAAGTGGGAGTGGAAAAACTATTTTTGCTTTGCGTTTTTTATTAGAAGGAGTAAAAAGAGGTGAAACAGTTTTATATGTAAGTTTTGAAGAAAAGAAAAAAGAATTCTACAACAACATGGGAAAATTAGGATGGGATTTACAAAGATTAGAAAATTCAGGAAAATTTATTTTCCTTGAGTACTCTCCTGAAAAAGTGAAAATGACTCTTGATGAAGGAGGGGGTACAATTGAAACCCTTATCCTAAGGCACAAAATAACAAGAATGGTCATGGATAGTATTACTAGTTTTTCATTATTATTTGAAGATGCTTTATCAAAAAAACAAGCAAACCTAGGATTATTTGATATAATAAATAAATGGAACACAACCACCCTTCTTACAGTCCAGCATGACCCTTTAAAAGGAAAAAGTGAGGATGTTTCTACAATAGAATTTGAAGCAGACAGCATAACTCTTTTATATTTCACAAAAGTAAGGGGAGAAAGAAAAAGATTTATTGAAATCCTAAAAATGCGTGGAACAAATCATTCAAAAGATACCTATATGTTTGAAATAGGCAGAGGAGGAATAGTGATTGGAAGACAAATAAATCTTAAAAAATTTATTTAATTTCTTATTTCCTATTCAAATAAAAAACACTGCTCAGCAAAGCTTCACAATTAATAAAAAAATCAACTAGTTCTAGGGATCTTAATTTCTTAAAATGCTCTTATCCAAATCACTTTTACTAACTTTTTTAAGACTAGACTGAAATTTTTTTACAAATTTAGATAATTCTTCAAACAACCTTTCTTTAACATCTTTTGTTAATATTTTTCCAGATTTGTAATCTTCAACAAGATTCTTACTTTGTTTTTCATCTAAAAATAATTTAGTCAAATAAAAGCAAGAAACATCTTTGTCAGAATCTGCTCCTTTTTTTCTCTGCTCTTCAGCTGTAACTGCTCCACCACTAAAAGCCCTATTAACCTTTTTCTTTATCACCTCTAAACTATCATTTAAAAAAATAGCATTATTTTTTGATTTAGACATTTTTTTCCCATCTATTCCTGGAAGAAAAAAACTATGAAGAATTGCTGGTAATCTATATCCAAATTTACGTGCAACATCTCTTGAAATCCTTATGTGAGCATCTTCATCAGGCCCAATTATAACTAAAACATTTTTAATATTAAATTTTTCTTGTGGAAACAAAACATGTGCGGACTGAACAGCCGGATAAAAATACATCCCAGGATTATCTTCATTTTTATACCCATAAGTAGCTTTAATTTCAGAAAGGGTTATTTTTTTAGAAAGTTTAACTGCAAAATTATAAATATCTGTGTATATCTGATCAATTATAAAAAAAGTATTCTTAGGATCAAACCCATAAGCTATTAATTCTTTAGCTAATTCTAAGGAATTTTTTAATGCTTCTTCTTGATCTTTTACTTTTCCAGTAATATAACTCTCATCGTCAGAGATAGGGATAAAAACAGGAAGCTTATATTTTTTCTGGAAAAAAAGATTTGTATCAAAAACAGGTTTATGTCCTAAATGTATTGTTCCTGAAGCATTAAACCCAGAAAGAATAGCACATTTTTCACCTTTTTTTAAAGCAGAAAAAAATTTATCAAAATCTCTGTGAGAATAAATAAGATTTTTCTGAAAAGTATAAAATTGAGGCAGTTTACCTAATTTGGATATACGCACAGCTCCAAATTTCTCCACGAGCTTCCTATTATCTTCTTCTAAATTATTAATATCCATAAATAAGAAAAACAGAAGAAGTTTATAAAGATTTCACACTAATTATGGTACCTGTGCATTGCTTAATATTTCTTGCACTTCTTCATAAGTCATTGTCTGAAGACCAGATTCTTTAGCAGGATTAGAGCACACACCAACTTGCTCAACAGGAACAGGTCCTGCTTTATATAAATAAAACATTAAATAAGTTACATCAAACATATTAACAAGACCATTATTATTAACATCACCACAAGAAGTAATTGGATTACAAAAAGGTGCAGACCCTCCTTTGCATAAATAAGATATTAAATAGATTACATCAAACATATTGACTGTTTTATCTCCATTTGCATCTGCACATAATGGTGTAAAAGGAGAAAAAGATATTTCCCCATCATTCATAAAATTATCAAACTCCACAGCAAAAAATACCTCAAGAATTAAAATTCCCATCAAAAAACTAATCAACCATTCCTCCTTACCCATGAACTTTCCAAGCACCATATGTTTTTAAAGGTTATAGAAGTATAAGCTTTGTTTAATAAGTAGATTCTGTTTAAAAAGTCCTAATTTCTTTTATATATAACTTTCTCTCTCCAACTATCTAATTCTACTAATTTTTTTATATCAAATCTTATATGTTCTAAATCTGTGCCTGTTTTTGGATATGATTTAACTCCTGCAATAATTGTTTTGTGTGTTGGAAAAAATTGCCCATTAGGAATACAGATAAAAGAGATTTCTTCTACGAGATTACTTTGTGACCAAGTAACTCTTAAAATATAACTAAGATTAGGCACTTTTCCAAAAAGTTTATGATTTTCATATCTATGTAATTTAGGTTTCCAAATAAATTTCTTTCCATCTCCCTTTATCACCTCATGGGCATTATCAAAGTCAAAAGATGTCTGATTTTGCCTTATATCTATTCTATTACTCCTCTCTCTTGCGTCACCATCAGTATCTAAAATAGTTTTAGCGTCTATATGAATAATTGCATCCCCACACTCATAACAACTATCTGAAGCACCAGACATAGAAGCTACACCCCAATCTAAACGCCTTGCAATCATTGCATTCATTATATTTTCTGAAGCAGTTTCAATAGGATTAACCTTATTTGTAGGTAGATAATCAGGCATATTTTTTTGGCTGTTAATCTCATTGACAAATCTTCCAATATTATTAGAAAGGATATTACAAATAACATCCATATATTTTTTTTCTAAGTGTTCAAGATGGGAGTTGTCTAACACCATTAAATAGTGTAGTATTTACCATTTTTAACTCTTCCCATTTTTTTTCAGGGTTATTATTTACTACATATTTCTTTATGGTTTTAGCTAAGTGTTCTCCAATTAAGGGTGGAACTGCATTACCTATTTGCCTATGTTGGCTTGATAAACTCCCATAAAATATAAAATCATCTGGAAAACTCTGTAATATTGCACATTCTCTCGCTGTTAATCTTCTTTTTCTATTTACATGAATTTCTGGAACACTTGCTGTTATTGTGTCGCTTGGTCTATCCCAATTAGTAACTCTTAAAGATTGCTCAAATTTTATTTTTCTTTCTTCAACCTCTGTAACCATTTTATCGTATTTATCATCAAAGCCCAAAATCTTTTTTAGTTTAGCCCAATCTTTTGGAGATGGAATTGAGCCAGATATATCTTTCCTAAACCAATGTCCCGCAGTATGTCTATAACCTAAAATCTTATCTATCTTATGCGTTGTGATTTTTGCTTTTGCTCTCCACATTTTAAGATAATCACAAATCTCTGCCTGATTAACTTCGTTCTTTCTGGCAATATACTTTCCACTAACTTTTTTTGAACCAATGTGATTAGGAATAAGTTTACCTTCTTCTGTGTGTGGTTCTGGTAAATGTCCTATTGCATCTTTTACAGAAATAACATGAGGTAATTTATTGTAATCCTCTGGTTTAATAAAATCAGGAATTGGTGTTTTATATCCATTCTTATGAGTTATCTTTGGAAATGTATTTGGTGCGTTTATTCTGTTGCCCATAATAATAACTCTTTCTCTAAATTGTGGAACGCCATAATAAGCACAATTTATAATAAATGGCTTTTCTACTTTGTAACCTATTGAATTAAAATCTTTTATAATCATCTCAATAACTTTCCCATTACCTAATGATAAAATTCCCTTGACATTCTCTGCGATGAAAAATTTAGGTTGAGTTTCCCTTATTATTCTCAACATCTCCTTATACAAGAAGTTTCTTTTGTCTTTTACATTTCTTTTATTGTTAGCAACTGAAAAACCCTGACAAGGGAAACCCCCTAATAAAACATCTGCATTTTTAGGAATTTCAGAACTGGGTATTTTAGTTATATCGCCTAAAACAATACGATTATCAATATTTTTTTTATAAGTTTCAACACTATCTCTATCAAAATCATTAGCCCAAATTATTTCGTATCCTGCTTTCTTAAATCCTAAATCTAATCCCCCACAACCCGAAAACAGACTAACAACTTTTGGTTTATTTGCCATTATTTTTTACCTCTTTTTTAGTTCCATTTTTCTTTTCTAAATCCCAATATGCACTTTTACAATTTGGGCATATTCTCGGCTTTTCTTTTAATTCTCCTTCAAGTTGTGATAATTCAACACGAGGTATCCACTCGTGACCACATCTTAAACACTTGAAAGCATTTACTACCTTCTTAATCTTATACTTTTCTTTGTTGTTCATTGGTTTATTTAAGTTTAACTCCTTTATATAATTATCGTTTATAAAAACAATGTTAATATTAGTTAATTTTATTGTAATGTAGTATATAAGTATATTTTTATCGTCGGTTATTATATTGTATTTACTTATATAGGTAAGAAATAGAAAGGTTTATATAGTAGTTATTACTTATATAAGTAAGATGATAAAAGTAAATAATCAAATACAAGCAACGGATATAAGAAAACTTAACAGAGAAGAAAGAGGTAAGTTAATTTTTAAATCAGGAAGAATAAGAAAACAAAATGACTTCTGGGTTGTTGGTTCTCAAACTTCTTTCAAAGCATACAAAGTTAAATTTAATGGACACAAGCCAACTTGTAACTGCCCTGATTGTGAATTAAGAAAGACAAAATGCAAACACATCTATGCAGTTGAATTTTATATTAAAAGACAAATAGATGAAGAAGGAAAGATAACAGAAACCAAAGGTATTAAAATTAAGTATAAGCAAGATTGGAGTGCCTATAATAAATCTCAAACAAACGAAAAGTTAATTTTTATGAAGTTGTTAAAAGATTTGTGCGAGAATGTAGAACAGCCAGAATATAAATTTGGTCGTCCAACTTTACCTTTTTCAGATATGCTTTTTGGCTCTGTAATGAAAGTTTATACAGGATTTTCTTTAAGACGATTTATGTCTGATATGAAAATTGCCCACGATTACGGATTAGTTGATAATGTGCCTTGTTATTCTTCTCTATCTAACTTTATGAATAAAGAAGAAATTAAGGATATTTTAGAAAATCTAATAACCTTAAGTTCATTACCACTTAAAGAAATTGAAAAGGATTTTGCAGTTGATAGTTCAGGATTTTCTACTTCAAGATATGCTCGTTGGTTTGATTATAAATGGGGTAAAGAGAGAAAATATAAGGTTTGGTTAAAGGCACATTTATGTTCAGGTGTAAAAACTAATATAATCACAGGAGTTAAAATTACAGAAGGACAAGAAAATGATAGTCCTCAATTAGCAGAATTAGTTAGAAAAACGGCAGAAAACTTTAATCTTAATGAGGTATCTGGAGATAAGGCATACAATTCAAAAAATAATTTTAAGATTATTGAAGAAGTTGGAGCAACACCTTTTATTCCTTTTAAGAAAAATGTTACAGGAAAAAGAGGTGGTTGTTTAATTTGGGGTAAAATGTATCATTATTTTATGTATAAACATGAGGAATTTTTAGAACACTATCATAAAAGGTCTAACTCTGAAACAATTTTCCACATGATTAAGACAAAGTTTAGAGGAGATATTAAGAGCAAAAAACAAACAGCACAATTTAACGAACTTCTGATTAAAGTTTTATGTCATAATATTTGTGTTGTAATTCAAGAAATAAACGAATTAGGAGTTAAAGCAGAATTTAGTCTTGAACATACAAGAGAAATTTCTGTTTAAAAAGTATGATGATTTATTGACTTATTAAACAAAGCCAGAAGTATATAAAAAAGCACAAAACTAATCTGCAGAAGTAGTATTTCTATATATAACCTGTCTAATTTCAGAACTATCAATAACACCATTACTATCTAAATCATAAGATAAAATTTCATTAAATTTTCTTTCCCTATAACTATTTTTTATCTCTTTATTCCATTGTTCATAGGACTTTCCTTCGCTAAATGGAAAAAGCCTATTAATAGGATCATAATTAACAAGGGGTATGGTAACAAGACCACCTAAAGGAAATACAATTAAAAAAAAAGCCAATTGTTTACCAAGCTCTTTAAGTGCATTTTTTCTAGATAAAGGTTGAGAAATTCCTTTTTCTAAACTCATATACATCAGAATAAACCAACACTTAAATATTTTTCTCTATTATAATCTACAAGAATATTTATAAATAATGGTCTTCTAACTCTGGTATGAAAAAGAGTATATTAATTATATTTGGAATCTTATTATTTAGCTCCTTTGTAACCTCTGAAGTAATAATTAACTCACAGCCAACAGGAATTTACAATTTAGGAGATACAATTTCTATTCCTGTAACAATAAAAACAGTTAATAAAATATCAGGAACTTTTCAAATGGATTTGATTTGTAATGGACATCTAATAAATTTCTATAAAAATGGTGTAGGATTATCAGCAGGAGAAGAACAAAAAATGGACTCTTCACTTGTTCTAACAAAAGAAATAATTGGGGAAATTAAAGGAAATTGTGTAGTAAAATCAACTCTTGGAGAAGATTATATTTTATCAGATGAATTTAAAATATCAGATTTAATTGATATCCAAATAACAAATGAAGAAACTGAATTTGCTCCAGGAGATTACTTAATTCTAGAAGGAGAAGCAACAAAAGAAAATCAAGAAGATGTTGAAGGATTTATAGAATTTCAAATAGGAACAGATAATTCCACAGAATTAATTACCCATATAGAATCTATAAATAAGGGATTTTTCCTAGCAAATATTTCAATACCCAAAAATATGAAGGCCGGAACCCACACTGTAAATATAAATGCTTATGAAAAAGACAATGCAAATCAAATCACAAACCAAGGTACTACAAGTTATAATATTTTAATAAAACAAATACCAACAAGTCTTGAAATAGTTCTTGAAGAATCAAAAATAGAACCAGGAAATAATTTAAGAGTAAAGGCAATTCTCCATGATCAAACAGGAGAAAAAATAGAAACATTCACAGTAATAACAATTAAAAATAAAAAAGACAAAATTCTAGAACAAACCGAAATAGCAACAGATGAATTTTTAGAATATCCAATAAAAAACAATGAGCCCCCATCAGAATGGAAAATAGTAGCTATTTCAAATAAACTAACAAGCGAATCACAATTTCAAATAATGGAAAAAAAAGAAGTAAATATAGAAATAATCAATACAACATTAACTCTAACTAATGCAGGAAACGTCCCTTACAATGATCTTGTTTTAATAAAAATAGGAAATGAGTCTCTAAACTTAAATGTTAGTTTAAAAGTAGATGAAGTGCAAAAATACATCTTAAGTGCCCCTGATGGAGAATATCAAGTAGAAATAATGGGAATCAGCGAAAATGTTGCACTTACAGGAAACACAATTGATGTAAGGGAAGCATCAACAGGAGTAATAAGCCTAGTAAGATATCCTATTGTGTGGATATTTATGATTGCTATTTTAGGATTTGTTGCATTCACAATTTTTAGAAAAGGTTATAAAAGAAGTTTTGTGGGGAGAATTATCCCTAAAAAAAAGCAAAAAGATAAATTTTCTTTAATTTCTTTAAGCAAAAAATCAATAATTAAAACCAAAAACAAAGCAGAACTTTCTTTATCAATTAAAGGAGAAAAACAAAATGCTAGTATTGTTGGTTTAAAAATTAAAAATCTAAAAGAAATAGAATCAAAAAAAAGTAATGCAGAAGAAATTTTACAAAAGGTAATTGACATGGCAGAAGGAAATAAAGCAGCAATTTATGAGAATCAGGAGAATATATTTTTCATACTAGCCCCAATAAAAACAAAAACTTTCAAAAATGAAAAAAATGCCTTAGAAATTTCTCAAAAAACCAAAGAGATACTGAACCAACATAATAAATTAGCTAAACAAAAAATAAATTTTGGCATTTCAATGGATTATGGAACAATTATTGCAAAACAAGAACCAAATGTCCTAAAATTTATGAGTATGGGAACATTAATTACAAATACAAAAAAAATTTCATCTCTAGCTGATAATGAAATCTTATTAGGGGAAAAAATAAATGAAAGACTTACTTCTGAAATAAAAACAGAAAAACAAAGAAAACATAAAACCCCTGTGTATACAATAAAACAAATAAAAACATCTCCAAAAAATCATGAAAAATTCATCAGAACTTTTCTAGACAGAATGGAAAAGAAGTGATTAAACTAACTTCAAATAACTATTAACTATTGCTCTTTTTATTTCAGGGTGTTTTTTTTCTAAATCATCAATAAAACTACTAAGCTTATTTTTATTTTTTTTAAATACTTTAAATTTTAATTTTTTTAACTTAGCATAAAGTAAAAGTTCTTTATCTAAAAATAAATACAAAGGTCTAATAATCTTATCTTCAACAGGTTTTAATTTTAAATTACTAATTTTATTATCAAGCAATGTTATTATTACTTTTTCTCCAACCACATCAAGATTATTAGAAATAGCCAACTTATCAACAGATTTTGGAATTATAGGAATATTAGAATGTGATCTTTTTAATTTTATAATTTCAATTGGAGCTTTATTATCATAATATTTAAGAACATCTTCTAAAACTTCATCCCTAAAACACTCACCACTAACATAACCAATAACATCTGCTCGTTTAATCATACTAAATTTCTTAATTGTATATAAAACTTTTTTTTGAAACCACCTAATAAAACAATTTTTACAAACTCTCCTCTTGTTTGTAAATTCATACACTGGTTTTGTTTCACATATTTTACACATTTAATTTAATAACCATTTAGAATTATAAATCTTTAGAAACCAAATCTTCTTCTAACCTACCAATCAATGCTTCAAACCCTGGTTTATATCTTTCAGATATTCCAGGGACATCTTTTATAAAATCAAAATATTTTGATAGTTCTTTTATATTTTTTTCATTACCTGAAAGGTTTCCAGAATTTACATAATAACCTGCACCTGCTATTAATTCTCTTCCACCAAAACATGACTTATTTAATTTTTCTAAACCTATTCCATAAAAACAATTTTTTTTCTCATCTTGGATTTTTACCCACAATAATTTTTTATCAACAACAAATCCATAAGTAATTAAGCCAGTAGCCTTATCAGTATCCTCAAAATCCTGTTCCCACTTTAAATTTGATTTTTCTTTCATAAATTTAATCAAAATTAGATATATTTAAAACTTATTATTTTATAACTTTAACCCCTCAAACGTCTTTCTCTCCTTCAAACTTCCTTTCTTTGAATAAGCCTTAACCAAATCCTTAACTTTTTTATCCATAGTTTTATTATTATCCAGTATAATTGCACTAGGAGCAGGATAATCTAGCTCAATTAATTTTCCAACACCTAAATTCTCAATAATTTTATTCTCAGTTTGATTTCTTCCAATAACAACCCAACATTTATTAATCACAAAATGTCTGCCCACATTAACTAATTTAATTTCTTTTTCATTCATTCCCCTACTTAATAAATAATTTAACCTGTCTTTTAATTGTTTTTCACAAAGTAAACACCCTCCTGCAGGATGAGGATATTTTATCTTAAATTTTTTAGCCAGTTCAATCTGCTTCTTCCTACTTCTGCCTTTAATTCCAAAATCAATCAAAGGCCTAATAATCCTATTACCCAATCCTGTCTCTTTCTCAATTAATTCTATTTGTTTTTTTTGTTGACTCATTGGGCGCTGACCAGTAACTTCTCCTGTTGCAATAAACTTAATTTTATTTTTATCTGCAAACTGCTTAGTTTTTTTTAACATAAAAATTCTACAATCAATACACGGATTTATCCCTGCTCCTGTTCCATGTTTAGCTTGTTTTACAATATTTAGATATTCTTGTAATAATTTTCCCTTAGAACAATCAATTATTTTTAATTTTAAGTTATGAAGTTGAGCAAAATTAAAACTACAAGCTTCACTGCAACAACCTGTTCCAAATGGAAGATTAAAAAAAACAGGCAATACCTCATATCCTTTCTCCTGCATAATTTTAATAGCAAGTCTACTATCAAGACCTCCTGAAAACAGAACTATACATTTTTCCTTAGTTACCATAGATTAATTCTAAAAACACACTATAAAAACTATTTTATTTTTTTTTGCTATCCTTCTTAACTTTAGAAACCTCTTCCTTTACTATCTCTTGCACTTCTTTTCTTGAAAATTTCTTTTTTAAAAAATCAAAAGTCAAAAACCTAAAAATAATTCCCAAGGCTAAAACAACAATTCCAATAATAATGCTAATTAAAAAAACATCTGTTGCTCTTGAAAAGAAAACACCTAAAAAATGTAAAAATGATTTATTAATAAGTGAAAAAATCCAATCAAGTTTTCTAAAAAGCAATGCTGAAAATGTTAATAAAGCTCCTACAAGAATAAGCAAGTTAGGTTTATGTTCTACTAACAAAAACATCAGGGCTACTAAAACAATAGCAACAACTAATAAATAATAAAATTTCCCATTCCAGTAATCCTGAGCTTTTTTAGAAACAAGAAAAAAAGGAATTTCTGTTTCACCAAAACAACTCCAAAAACCACAATTATAATCCTTATAATAATTTTCTTCCATAAAATATTCAACACCATAATCAAAAACATTATCAAAACCCAAATCCACAACATCACAAGGAATTGCAAAAGTTTGACCTTGCTCACTAAAAACATATTCTGAATAATTCTGACAATAATCCTGCATAAGAGGAAATTTTTCTTCAAAAATAGAATTCAAATTTATTTCTTGTTCAGCAAGTTCCCTCACAACAGAACTCAACTCTGCTTTAATATTACCATAATCTAAAGATAAAGAAAATGTCAAAAATAAATTCCCTGCTAAAAAAACTACAAAAAGAACAGCACTTGCAATAACTAATAAACTACTCCTTATAACACCCATTTTATACAAAAGAAGTATTAAGGATTTATAAAATTAAGGATTAATCAGCTTCTCCATCAAAACCCCCTAAAGATTCATAATGGCTATCTACTATCTCTCTTTTAGAAGCATTTCTCCACTGAATATCATCTATCTTGTAATAAATTAATGGATGAAAAAAATCACTACCTATAGCAACAGGACTACCTCTAATAACATGAGAACCAAGGTAAGCATTTGCTCCCTCAGAAGCATTTCTTTCTCTGATTTTTAATCTATCTTCATTTCCAGAATATCCATCATATTTAAGAATAACAACACCACTTAACTGAACAGGATTTATTACAACCTGATTAATATCTGAAATAATTAAACATTTTTTATTATTATCAAAAGCTAGCCTTACTAATTTTTCTCTAACCATTTTAAATTAAAAAACAAACAATTTATAACCTTTGTTATAAAACAAAATATATTTCACATCCTTTCTAAAACAGAAATTCTTTTTTCTAAAGGGGGGTGAGTATTTCCCCATCCCTTAAAAGGATTACTTATAAACAAAGGAGCAAGAGCTTTACTTACTTTCTTTTCTGGTTCCTTATGCTCTTCTTTAATCTTCTTTAAAGCCTTAATTAATCCACCAGGATATCTTGTAAATTTAACAGCACTTGCATCAGCAGAAAATTCTCTTTTTCTTGATATAGACATCTGAACAAAATAAACAACAATAGGAGCTAAAATTGCCAAAGCAACTGCAATTATCATAAAAATAGCACCTCCTTTACTATCTCTATCTCCCCCTCTAAACCATAAACTCCTTAAAAAAATTTGGGAAATAATTGAAACCATACCTACTCCAACAGCTACTAAAGTCATATACCTCATATCATAACTTGCTATATGTCCTAATTCATGAGCTAAAACTCCCTCTAATTCTCTTTTTTCTAATTTATCTAAGGCTCCTTCAGTTACACAAATTACTGCATGATGTGGATCTCTACCAGAAGCAAAAGCATTAATATTAGAGGAAGACATAATATAAAGTTTAGGCATAGGTATCCCACTGGCAATTGTCAATCCCTCAACTAAATCATAATATTGTTTATCTCTTTCACGAGAAGCTTTTTTAGCCCCAACACTAGCAATAGCAATTTTATGAGAATTATAAAAACTAAGCCACACATAAAATATTGAAAATAAACTAGCAAGAATCATAATAACAAAAAAATAACCTGGATCAGTCGCAAGAGTAATCACATAACCCAACACAATTATAATTATAAAAATCCCCAACATAAGAAAAAAAGACTTGTATTTATTTCTTGAAATCTGATCCCTGAAATCAATATGAACTTTTTCCATATTAAAAATAATGAGAAAGAGTTTTTAAGTTTTAAGATAAGAATATTAGATTAGAACAACCCCTTTTATTAAAGGTTTAATATAAATAATTTCCTCTTTATTATTTTCATAAAGAGGGACTCTAACTAATTCTTGATATCCACAAAATCTCAAAAGTGAATTTACTTCCAAATTGTCAGAATGTGTGTCACAAATTAGCGCACCCTGACCAAATTTTCTTGCTTCAATTTCAGCCTGTCTAAGTAAAAAAGATCCAAAATACCGCCCCCTAATCCAAGAATCAACTCTTAAATTCTTTAACTCCAATAATCCGCGTAATTGCTTATGAGATTGAAAAATTAAATCTCCAACCAAACAACCCTCACTAAAAGCTAAAATTACCTTCTTATACCCGCTTAATATTTCCTCTTTTGCTTTATTAACCCAATCTTGATAATTAGGATAACCCAAAGATTGTAATCTTAAAAAATTTTCTAAATCCAATACTTCAGACTCATCTTGTAGACCTCTAAACCTAAAATCAAATACCATTTCAAAATAAAACTATCTAAGGATTAATAAGAATTTATATTCTAAAACTTAACCTTCACAACTTTCTTTTCAGCTTCTGCAATCTTAATATACTCTTTAACTTTAAAATCATACAATCCTGCAAAAAACCTACCAGGCATTAGCTTAACTGAATTATTGTAGGACAAGATTGAATCATTATAATGTTGTCTTGCATAGGCAACCCTATCCTCTGTGGTTGCTAATTCTCTTTGTAATTCGAGAAAATTGGCGTTGGCTTTTAAATCAGGGTAATTTTCAGCCAAAGCAAATAATTTTCCTAAAAAACCCTCCATCTGATTATTTGCCTTCATCTTTGCAGGCAAATCTTTAGCAGCAATCAAAGCTTTTCTAGCATCTGTAACAGACTTCATAATAGACTTCTCATGCTTCATGTATCCTTTAACACTCTCCATTAAATTTGGAATCAAATCAGTTCTTCTCTTAAGCTGCACATCAATCTGACTTAAAGAATTATCAATTCTATTGGACAATCTAGTAAATCTATTGTAATATACAAAAAATGTAATTATAATAACTGCCACAATCCCTAATAAAATCCATAACCCTAACATGAAAAGACTAAAGAAAAATAGTTTATAAATTTAGCTATTTAGAATCTTTTTCAAGAGCATATTTAATACTACCACCCTCTAAAAAAGAAATTATTCCTAAAATGCCTTTATCATCAGAAGAATTATCTGGTTTTAAATAAATAATAGCATCCCATGTCCTATTAACAACAGCTCCAATATAAGATTGACTATAATTTAAAGCTCGAGCATCTCCTAATGCTTCTTGAATAGTATCATAAATCCTATCTTCAAAAATATCAATATCTAGCTCTAAACGACTAAAAGGAAACTTAACTTTTCTAATTGCAATAGATAAAAAAACCCTTAAACCTTTATAAAAATTTATATCCAAAAACTTATAAATGAAAAAGTCTAGTCTTAAAAATGGTAAGCATAAATAAAAAAAAATGTATAGGATGTGGAACATGTGCTTCTGTTTGTTCAGAAGTATTTGAAATGAGTGATGATGGAAAAGCAAAAGTCAAAGCCCAAAAAAACACCCCGTGTGTCAAAGAAGCAATTGAGAGCTGTCCTGTAGATGCTATAAGTTAATAGAAGTTTACTAAAAAAATAAGTGATTAAAAAAACCACAATACAACTTCTAGTATGTAATCACCACATTTATTTAAAAAAAGCATGTTCCTACAAATCCCTTTTAAATTAGTTTTTTATTCAGGACCCTCTTAATATTAAAAAATAATGTTTCTTATGAAAAGGTTCTAAATTTTTAACCAGAATAATTTTAAAACATGTTTTTAATTTTTCCATAACTTCCTGTAATGTCTTTTTGGGATTTTGTTGGGATATACTTTGGGTTTTAAGAGAGAAAAATATCCTGCATTCCTTGCTAACTAACTTAGAAGCGTTTATCAATATTTCAACTTGGTCTCTAGAAGGGATGTCTTGAAATAAAATATTTATCTTTTTGTTAAATAAAGCTTTAGTTATAAAAACTACATCCCTTGCATCACTAAATATAGGAGCAATATTTTGTCTTTTTTTAGATAATCTTACTAGGTTTATAGCCATTTGAGGAGAATTTTCAACAGCAAATATAATTCCCTTGGTTAATTTAGATACCCTATTAACTGTTGTTCCTGAAGATGCACCTAAATAAAGAATATTATCTGTTTTATTTACTGTCAAATCCAAACCTTTTTCAAATGCAGCTTCCCACTTGCTTGTATAAGGATTCCATTCTTCTGTTTTTGATTTACTCCTAGTTTTCATTATAATTTTTGCCCTCAGCCGCTGTCGTAAGGTTTCTCATCATTGGGCAAACATTTGAAAATAATCTATTCTGATACCTAATATGAGTTTATTTGCAAGTCTTCTTGAAGTTTTTCCTTTATCTTTCGCATTTTGTATTTTACCTGAATAATAAATTAAACCATATTTTGGAGAAGGCTTCTTTTTTGATATATGTCTAAACATAGCTCTCTCTGCACCTATCAATTGGATTGTACTAGAAGGCTTTCTATATAAATTTTTAATTCCCCCGACAGAACTTATAATTTTCCCCAACAAATAAGGTTCAATTAAAACTGAGGAATTAGGTAAATACTTCTTGACCAATAAACTAAGCATCTCTTTAATCTTTGGTTCTACTTTATTTCTGTCTTTTATTTTACAATTTGAATCAAGATTATTTATAAAAAACTTTACATAATCAATTTCTTCTTTATCGAGCAATAATCCTTCTCTAGATTTAAAATTTAATTTTTTAAAATGATCATAAATCTGCTTTGTATCCTTAAAGTCAAAATAAGGATATATAGATAAAAATAATTCTTTTAGCCTACCATAAAAGTTAGGATTTTTATATTTACCCAAATCTTCAACTATCCTAGTAAAAAAAATTATTATCCTGTCCTTTAGAATATTCTTCTTAATATTTTTTTTTGATTGTTGTATGTTCCATTGGATAATTTGTTTATTGTCCATGTATCTTGATAATAAGAGTATATTTATTATTTTCTATGAACACCAAATATATTTAAAATCAATTTTTTCTTCTAGATTCCACTATGTTTTTAAGTTTTAAAGATACTATGGAAAAGAATAACATAAAAACTCCAAAAAAGAGAAATAAAAATTTAAAAGGCAAAAACAAAAGAATAATTGCTCCTATGAAAGAAGTTGCAAGATGATTTAAATCAATAGCTGTATTATATACCCCATAATACTTTTCTCTTTGTTTTTTCTTGATGATGTCAAAAAAATATGCTTCTGATGTTGATTCAATCATTGCCCCCCCTACACTTGCTAATACTAAAAGAATCATGACTATAATAGGATTAAAAGAAAAAATAAAAGAAAAAATAGCTAAAATTGAAAGAATCAAATACCCTAAAAAAGAGATTTTTTTAAATCCTTTTTTTCCAGCCAAATTCCCAAAATAATAACTAAAAAATATCAAAGGAGCAACAATCGCAAAAAGAAACAACCCGACAATAAAAGTGCTAAAACCCATCTCTATTATATAAAGAGGCATAAAAACATAAATAAGCCCCCACCAAAAATTAATTCCCCCACTAATAATATAACTAAAAACCCTATCTTTGTTATTAAAAAAATCTTTTGTAAGCTTATATAGGTTTTTGTCCAATCGTTTTGGTTTTTTTGTATCAGAAATTTTAAAAAACTTAAAAAGAATTAATGATAAAAACATCAAAATAGAGGAAATCAAAAAAACAAAAGAGAACCCATATTTTTCTGAGATAAATCCTGCAAATAAAGGACCTACAAGCCAGGCCAAATTAAAAAAAGTGTAAACAAATCCCTCATTTTTAGATAATTCTGAATTTTTTGATTTATCACTTATTATTATCCCTATTGTTGTTACTCTTAAACTCGCTAGTATTGATGTCAAAACTCCTAAAATTATCACTGCATACAATGTAGTAAATATAGTAAACAAAAGATAAGATAAAAAGAAAAGAAAAGTCGAAAGCACAAACAAACCAGCATTGTTCTTTTTTTCAACAAGAGGAATTAAAACAATATAAGAGATTATCCCTATTATTGTAAAAGCAGTAATTAAAAAACCAACATAAGAATCATTTCCTAAAAAAGATTTTAAATATACTGACCATACAGTTCTTACTGCTGCTAAACCAAGACCTGAAAAAAATAATATAAATCCTATCTTGCTTATTTGACCAGAAGGCAAAAATCTCCTTTTTATCATTAAAACATAAGGAAAGTTATATTTAAAAAACAATTGTAAGATGCAAAAATCAAATTAAGAAAAACACTTAAAGACTATTCTTCCACCCAAAAAAAGGTTTTTTTGCAACAAAAACCTTTATTAACTTTCCAAGCTTTTTCCTTTAATGAATCAAAAAAAAGAGAATATAGATTTTGTAAAATGGTTTTCTGAATTAAATAAAAATTCTGGACCTGTTGCTGGCGGAAAAGGTGCAAATTTATCTGAAATCTACAATCTAAAAGTACAAGTTCCCCCAGGATTCGTAATAACAGCCCAAGCTTATGATTATTTTATAAAAAAAGCAAATCTTGATAAAGAGATTAAAGAACTCATCTCAACAATAAATTATGAAAACACAAAACAATTAGATGAAGTAACAAAAAAAATAAGAGATAAAATTCTCAAAGCCGAAATTCCAAAAGAAATGGAAGAGGAAATTCTTGAATCTTATGAAAATTTAGGAGGATCTGAACATGAATCTATTAAAAGAGGACAAGCCCATGATATTCTCAGAACAGCTTCAGAACCAATATTTGTAGCAGTTAGAAGTTCTGCTACTACAGAAGATCTTGCAGAAGCTAGTTTTGCAGGACAACAAGATTCTTTTGTAAACATAAAAGGAAATGATAATCTTCTTGAGCATATAAAAAAATGTTTTGCTTCATTATTTACCTCTAGAGCAACATACTACAGAAACAAAAAAGGATTTAAAAATGAACAAACAAGCTTAGCAGTTGTTATTCAGAAAATGGTTGACTCTGATAAATCAGGGGTTATTTTTTCAAAAGATCCTTCATATAAAAATGACAATGTTACAATAGAAGCTGTTTGGGGCCTTGGAGAAGGGATTGTGTCAGGAAGAATTACTCCAGATAGTTATACTATCTCAAAAGAATTAGAAATCCTAAATAAAACCATAGCAGAAAAAAAGATTGCAATAACAAGAGATTCTTCAGGAGAGAAATCAATTGTAAAATTAAGAGAAGAAAAATCAAAATATCAAGTTCTAAAAGAACATGAAATAAAAAAATTAGCAGATATTGCACTAAAATTAGAAGGCCATTATAAAAAACCACAAGATATTGAATTTGCGATTGAAGGAGAAGAAATTTATATTGTTCAAACAAGACCTATCACAACAATAGGAAAAAAAGCTGAAGGAGAAAAAGAACTCAAAGGAGAACCAATTCTAATAGGATTAGCTGCATCACCTGGAATTGCTTCAGGAAAAATAATTATTATAAAAGAAGTAAGTGATCTTCAAAAAATAAAACAAGGAGATATATTAGTTACAAAAATGACTAATCCAGATATGGTTGTTGCAATGCAAAAATCAGCTGCAATAATTACTGATGAAGGAGGAAGAACAAGTCATGCAGCAATAGTTTCCAGAGAAATGGGAATTCCTGCTGTAGTAGGAACTCAAGAAGCAACTACAAAACTTAAAGAAAAAGAAATAGTTACAGTAAACGGTTTTACAGGGAAAATTTACAAAGGCAAAATTGCAGAAACAGTCCAAAAAGAAGTCTTACCTGCAACTGCTAAAACAAAAACAGAAATCAAGGTAATAGTGGATCTTCCAACCTACGCAGAACGTGCAGCTAAAACAAAATTAAAAAAAGTCGGTCTGGTCAGAATAGAAGGAATCATTGCAGAATCAGAAAAACATCCAGAGTACTTTTTAAAAGAAAACAAAATTAAAGATTATGAAGAAATAATTTATAAAGGAATTAAAAAAATTTCCCAGTATTTTGAAGAATTATGGATAAGGACATCAGACATAAGAAGTGATGAATTTCAAAATCTTAAGGGGGCTCCTTCAGAACCTGAAGCAAATCCAATGTTAGGTTTTCATGGAATAAGATATAGTTTAAAAAAACCAGAAATATTTAAAGCAGAACTCAACGGATTAAAAAAAATAGCAGAACAAAATAAAATAATAGGACTTTTATTACCTCAAGTAATATCAGTAGATGAAATTAAAAAAACCAAAGAAATTCTTAAAGAAATAGGATTTGATAATGCTAAAGTTGGAGTAATGGTTGAAACCCCTGCTGCAGTTCAATTAATAAAAGAAATTTGTGAGGAAGGAATTGCATTTATCTCGTTTGGAACTAATGATTTAACCCAGTACATGTTAGCAATTGACAGAGGAAATGAAAAAGTCCAGTACCTATATGATGAAATGCATCCAGCAATATTATATCAAATGGCTTATGTAATTAGAGTATGCAAAAGATATAATGTTGAAACAAGTATTTGTGGTCAAGCAGGAAGCAATAAAGAAATGGTAAAATTCTTAGTTGAAACAGGTATAAATTCTATTAGTGTTAATGCAGACAAAGCAGCTGAAATAGCAGAATATGTAGCAGAAATTGAAAAATCCTTAGTAGCTGGAACAGATAAGGAACCAAGAAAATACCAACCAGAAGAAAAATCAGAAGCAGAGGAACCTAAACCCCTTCCCCCACAAATAACAAACAAAGAAGACATAGAAGACTCTGAGGTAAGATCAGGTCTAGCACCTGAATCAAAAGATTCGAACACTAAAGAAGCAGAGCCTCTAGCTAGATCATCTGAAAGCAAAGCTAAAGAAGATATTGATGATGAAGAGGAATCTAAAGAAGAACAAGAAGTTGAAAATAAAAACCCTCATCTAGAAAAAGATATTCAAGCAATTGAAGCAGAAAAACAAGAATATTTTAAAGAACATCCTGAAGAAAAAGAATCTGAAACAAGTCCAGATCTAGCATCTGAATCAAAAAATTCAAACACTAAAGAAGAAATTTTGGATATCTTTTAATTAAATTTATAAACAACAAACCATTCTATAAAATATGAAAAAAAGAGCTGTGAAAAAAAAGAAATCTAAAAAGAAAAGACCAGTTAAAAAGAAGAAGAAAATAAAAAAATCAAAGTCTGCAAAAAAAGTTTCAAAACCCACTATAACAAAATCTAGCAGTGATTTTCAAATAGAAAAAATATTAGTCCATAATTTTGTTTCTTTACAAAAAGTAATTGTAAATTTATCCACAAAAATAGATAATTTAACCACCAGGATAACAAAACTTCTTGATCTTTTTGAACTTTCAGCAAAAGCACTTGCTGATAAAAATCCACATTTAGGAAAACCTAAAGAAAATAAAGAGATTATGGAAAAAATAGAGAAATTACTAGATCAAAATAAAACAATTGCTAAAGGAATAACCACAATACATGAAAAATCTCAAAACCAATCCCTTCCACCGCAACAACAAAAATTTATTGAATCAGAAGAATTAGACCCGGAGTCAGAAGAACCAGAATTTGAAGCAGAACAAATAGAACCTGAATCAGAAGAATCAGGATTTGAATCAGATGATTATCAAAAATCAATCTCATCAGAATTTCCTGAATCAGAAGAATTTCAACAATAAAATGATTCTAATAGAACTAAAAAACTCAAAAGAGTTTTCAGAAAATTTTAAAACAGCTTTTCTTTTAGAATTTACAAGAGAATTAATTAAAAACTCTGCAACAAAAGAAATAGTAGAACTAGAAAAAACCCTAAAAGAAGAACAAAAAAAAGAAGCAGTAACAGAAAAAAAAACTCAGAAGAAAGAAATAATAAAAAATAAACCAAAAAAAATAGAAAAAAAACTACCTCCATTAACAAAAAAGAAAATAAATATTTCTAAAAAAATAACCCTTCCGGCCCCAATTATTCCAACAATCCATAAACCACAAGCACCCCCTATAAAAATTCCAAAATTCAAACCTCTTCCAACAACCCCTAAAATAAGGCCTCCACAACCAAGATTAAAAATTCCAGAAACAAGATTTCCACCAAGACTTCAGTACCTCCAACCAATACCAACAAATTTTGAATTAAATCTAGGAAAAATAAATCCTCTAATAAAAGATCCTCTAGTGGAAACAATAGAATGCAGTGGACAAGGACAAAATTTAGTAGTAACAGGAAAAATGGGAACTAAAAAAACAAAAATAATTTTGACTAAAGAAGAAATTCAGAATATTATCCAAAGATTCTCCACAGCTACAAAAATTCCTGTTTCTGAAGGAATTTACAAAGTAGTTAGAGGAAAACTTATTTTATCTTCAATTGTCTCAGAAATTGTGGGTAGTAAATTCATCATAAAAAAAATAAGATTTTCACAGCCCCAAAGAGGAGTACTTCCTTCACCAAGATTTCCAATGCCTTATCCGGCTCCAAGAAGATTTTAAATAAAATGCCCTCAAAAATTCCTAAACAAAAACTTACTAAGTATTTCAACTTAACTAGCAAAGCCCTTGAAATTGCAAAAAAATCAATTTCAAAGAAAAAAACAAAACAAGCTAAAGAAATAATAGAAATGGTCTCAAACTATCTATCTGATTCAAAACATTTTGAAAAAAAACATGATATTGTAAATGCATTTGCTGCAATAAATTATGCTCATGGATGGCTTGATTGCGGAGCACGATTAAAAATTTTCAATGTAAAAGATAATAAACTATTTACTATTTAGTTTTATCTCTAGGATAGGATAAAATCTGCCTAAGAACATAATTAATTACACTATGTTTTGCTTTTTTAAAATTATTACTATCAAATTCTGCAGTAAAAATATACTTACCTTCTAACTTCTCAAATTTCTTATATTTAAGAAAACTTGCATATTTTTTAATATTCTGCCTTAAAGGATCTTTTAATTGATCTTTTTTTAAAGATTGTCTGGTTTCAATCCAAGAAATACATTTTTCAAGAGAATCAATACTATTAGAAGGAAATATTAAAACTTCTAAATTCTTTTTATCAATATTAAAGGTAAATTTAAAATCAGCTAAATAAATAGAATTGGGATCATCAAGGTATTTACCTACATATTCTTCTCCTAATCTACAATCTGTTCTAAAATAAGAAACTATTTTTCCAGCAAGAAGTTCTCCTGAATCCATATAAAATCATTAAATCCTCTATTAAAAACCTTTATGGTTCTCAAGTATACATTAAAAAACTATAAAAACACCGCCAACCTTTTCCTATTATGAAAAAACAGGTGATAGTTTTAAGCCTAGGGGGAAGTTTAATAATTCCAAATAAAATAGACCTCAAATTCCTTAATAACTTCAAAAAAACAATAAAATCTAATTTAAAAAATTATAAATTCATAATTGTATGTGGTGGAGGTTCAATAGCAAGAACCTACATTTCTGCTTTAAAAAATAAACAAAACAAAATTCAAAGCACAGCTGGAATAGCATCAACAAGAACAAATGCTAAATTTATGTCCTTATTTTTTGATCAAGATCCCTTACATAAAATACCCCAAAAATTAAAAAAAATTAAAAAACAAATCAAAAAACAAGAGATTATTTTTTGTGGGGCTTTAGATTTTAAACCAAAACAAACAACAGATTCAAATGCAGCAGAAATTGCTAGTTATTTTAAAACAGATTTTATCAACTTAACAAATGTTCTTGGGTTGTATGATAAAAATCCAAAAAAATTCAAAAATGCTAAATTTATTGAAAAAATTACTTGGAAAAGTTTCTATAAAACAGCAAACAAACTTGGATTTAAACCAGGACAACATTTTGTTTTAGATCAAACATCAGCCAAAATAATTTTAAAAAACAAAATCAAAACCTATATTCTGGGACAAAATATGAATAACCTCGATAACCTTTTAAAAAACAAAAGTTTTAAAGGAACAATTATTGAAGGGTAATCATCTGGTTTTTTGTTTTTTCTTCCAAAGATAAACTCCAACCAGCCCAATAACTAAAGAAACAATTCCAAGATAATTAGAACCACTATTAGATAAGTTGCCTATAATATTTCCAGTAAAATTGGAAGATAAAAAAAATATAGATACTAAAAAACCAAAAAAGACCATAATAAGAGAAAGTTTAGATGTTAGCCCTCCTTTTGAGCCTCTTTCTATCGCATCTTTCGCCTCTTTTCTAAGTTTTTCTGTATATTTTTTTGAAGATAATTCTCCAACTTCAATAGACCTACCAATAAGTGTGGCTAATCCTTGATGGTAAGTTTTAAAATTAGTTAATAAAACATCTTCGAAAATTTGGTGTTTTGCAATTTCCATAGGGTCATCGGATTCCCACCAGTGATTATCTCCATATTTTTGCATGACTTTCATAACTTCTCTTGCTTCTTTAGGAGACATCCCTTTATAATGTTCTTTCATATAGTTTTCATCTACAATCATAGCCATATAAATATTTTTTACTTTATAATCTTTTCTTTTTCAAACCCTACTAAGCAACCAAGGAATTATTCATTCATTATCTTTTCTTTATTAATCTATATCTGGTTATTAGAGGTAGATTATTTACTTTTCAAACAACTAGTTTTAAAAATCCTCCCACCTTAATTCTGCCATGAAGACCACCATCTTAATACAAGAAAAAACATTTGAAGCTACAAGAAAATCTATGAAAGATAATCAAAACAAAACCATAATCTTTTCAAGTGATGATGACGAACTGAATAGGAAAGTTCTAGAAAAAGAAATTATTCAAATTCTTTTACTTAACCAAACTAATAGAAAAGACTATTCAAAACAAAGAAATTCAGGATTTAATCAAGTCATGGCAAAAATAGTTAAAAAAAATAAAATTAACCTTGGAATTAATCTTGATGAGATAATATCTTCTAAACCAAAACAAAAAGCAGAAATTCTTGCAAGAATTAAACAAAATATTAAATTATGCAATAAAAATAATCTTCCAATCGTATTTGTAGGAAAAATCCAAAAAGAAATTTATGATTTAAAAGCATTAGGATTAGTATTAGGAATATCCACTAAAATAAGCTCAACTATGAAATACTTAAATCTGTAGTATAAGAATCAATAAAATCTCCAGTAACTGTTTCTCCATCACCAACATCAATAACTGCAGCTATTTTAACTTCTTTAATTGTCACAGGAAAAGTAAACTTATCACTTAAATCTGAATTAGTAATCCTAAAAGTCTTCTCTTCTAATTCTTCTAAACCAGTAGCTGTCTTCTCAAAAATATAGGTATCTGTTCCATCAGAAAGTCCAAAATTTACAGCAGCTAAAGCTCCTTCGCCTGGATCTCTTTTAACTTTAATATTAAGCACGGTTGGAGTAAGAGTACCATTATTAACATCAATTATATCTAAACTAACTAAAATCTTGTCAGGGGTTATTTGACTAGTGGTATCTTCAATAATATTTTTAATAACAACCCAAACAACACCAACTGCAACTAAAACCAATAAAATCATTATCACAGTAGTTACAACAGTTGATAACCCCTTTTTTAACATAATTAACTAAAAAGAATATTCTTTATAAAGTTTTTGTTGTTTATTAAAACAAAGCTTTTTAATATTAAAACAAAGCTTTTTTAACTATTGACATTCTTTTATTAAAATGGATACTAAAAAAATCTCTGAATCACTAAGTCCAAATGAAGTAAAAATTCTTCCTTATCTTGAAGAAAATTTAAATGAAATTTGCAAAAAGTCTAATCTTGATAAAACATCTGTACTAAGATCATTAGAATATTTACAAAATAAAGACCTTATTAAACTTGATTTTGAAAAAAAGAAAATAATTGAAATAGGTGTTAATGGAGCATTATACAAAAAAAAAGGACTACCAGAAAGAAGACTCCTAAACCTATTAAATGAAAAAAGAATACTTTCACTTGAAGAAGCTCAAAAATTAGGTTCTTTATCTAATGATGAATTTAAAGCCTCTATAGGAGTTCTAAAAAGAAAAGCATTAATTGAATTAAAAAACAAAAAAATAATATTTAATGCAGACAAATCAGAGATTTCTAAAAAAACTCCAGAAGAATTTCTAATTGAAAAGCTTCCAATAGAAAAAGACAATCTATCTCCAGAACAAACCTATGCATTAAAAAATTTAGAAAATAGAAAAGACATAATTCAAATAAAAGAAAAAAAAATAATCCACATTCAAATTACTCCTTTAGGGCAAAAAATAATGAGTTCAAAAATAAAAACTCAAGATCTAATTGAACAAATAACTCCTGAAATCCTAAAAAAAGAATCATCTTGGAAAGGAAAAAAATTTAGAAGATATGATGTTACATCTCATGTTCCAGCAATAAATGGCGGAAAAAAACATTTTGTAAATCAATCAATTGACTATGCAAAAAAAATATGGGTAGAAATGGGTTTTAAAGAAATGAGCGGTTCTATGATCCAAAGCTCTTTTTGGAACTTTGATGCTTTATTTACGGCACAAGATCATCCAGTAAGAGAAATGCAAGATACTTTCTTTCTTAATAAAAAAACAGAACTTCCAAATAAAGAACTTGTAAAAAATATAAAAAAAGCACATGAATCAGGTATTAAAGAAAGTATAGGTTGGAGATATAAGTGGGATGAAAATGAAGCTAAAAAAATTGTATTACGTACACATACAACTTGTCTTTCTGCACAAACACTTTCCAAACTAAAACTCAAAGATCTTCCAGTAAAATATTTTTCCCTAGGAAAATGTTTTAGGAACGAAACAATAGATTGGAGTCATGGATTCGAATTTAATCAAACAGAAGGAATTGTTGTAGCTGAAGAAGCAAATTTTGTACATTTACTAGGATATTTAAAAGAATTTTATAAAAAAATGGGTTTTGAAAAAATTAGATTTACACCTGCATATTTTCCTTATACTGAACCATCTGTAGAAATAAATGTCTGGCATCCAGAAAAAAAAGTCTGGTTAGAACTTGGAGGAGCAGGAATATTTAGGCCAGAAGTAACAACACCTCTTTTAGGAAAACCAATCCCAGTATTAGCATGGGGACAAGGATTTGATAGAATAATAACAGATTATTATAAAATAAAAGATCTTAGAGAACTTTACAAAAACAATCTAACTAAATTAAGAAAAATGAAATTTTGGATGAAATAAAAATGGATATAAAAGAACTTCAAAATAAATTAAAAGAATTTGATAAAGCCAGAGGATGGGAAAATGACTGGAACATAAAAGACCTCTTACTAAACATAACCGAAGAAGGTGGAGAATTATGGGACTTAATAAAATGGATAGATACTGAAAAACAAAAAGAAGTAATTAAAGAAAAAAAAGAAGAAGCTTCAGATTACATTGGGGATTCTCTATTTATATTATTAAAAATGGCTAATCAAATGGATATTGATGCCCAAAAAGCTTTGAATGAAACATTAAATGAATATGAAAAAAGAATGCCCCCCGAAATTATGAAAAAAGTAAAACATGCAAATAAACACGCAGGAGGAATTGATAATAAACAAAAATGGCAAATATAAAATTTCCAAGAAAAATATTCGAAAAAGAAATAGGAAAACTAGATTCAAAAATGCAAGAAAAAATTGCTATGTTTGGAACTCCACTTGAATCTTTTAATGATGAAGAAATTGAGATTGAAATTTTTCCAAATAGACCAGACTTCCTATCTTACCAAGGATTTAAAAGAAGTTTTCTAGCATTTTTAGGCAAAAAAACAGGTTTAAAAGAATACAAAATAAATAAACCTGAAAAAGATTATAAAGTCAATATAGAATCATCTGTAAAAAATATAAGACCTTACACAGCCTGTGCAATTATTAAAAATCTAAATCTAGATGATGAAAAAATAAAAGAACTAATAGAAATACAAGAAAAATTGCACTTAACCATAGGAAGAAAAAGAAAAAAACTTGCGATAGGAATTTACCCTCTTGAAAAAATAAAACTTCCAATAACTTACAAAGCTTTAGAACCAGATAAAATAAAATTTATTCCTCTAGAAACAAATAAAGAAATGTCAGGACTAGAAATATTGCAAAAACACCCAGCAGGAAAAGAATATTCTAATCTTTTAGCAGGAAAAACACAATTCCCTATTTTTATTGATGCTAATAAAAACATATTAAGTATGCCTCCAATAATAAATTCTCAATTAACAGGAAAAATAACTTCTAAAACAAAAGAGGTATTTGTTGAATGTTCTGGATTTAATTTTGAAATACTAAATAAATGCCTTAATATAATTATTACTTGTTTAGCAGATATGGGTGGAAAAATATATAATATGGAAATAAAATCTTCTAAAAAAATTTTAACCCCTAATTTAACCCCTTCAAAAATGAGATTAGATTTAGAAAATACAAACAAACTTCTTGGACTTAATCTTAATGAAAAAGAAATTAAAAAACTAATTGAAAAAATGGGTCATAATTATAATAAAGGAATTGTGGAAATTCCTGCATGGAGAACAGATATCCTACATGAAGTTGATTTAATTGAAGACATTGCAATTACTTATGGGTATGAAAATTTTACTATAGAAGTTCCAAAAATAGCAGGTATGGGTGAAGAAAAACCAATAGAAATTTTCAAAAGAAAAGTATCTGAAATATTAACTGGTTTAGAATTTTTAGAGGTTTCAAACTACCATCTAACTAACAAAACAAATCAATTCATAAAAATGGGCATTAACGAAAAACAAGAAAAAGAATTTGTAGAATTAAAGGAATCAAAAACAGACTATAACATTCTAAGAAAAGATTTAACTCATTATATATTAAAAAATTTCTCAGAAAATGTAGATTCAGAATATCCTCAAAAAATATTTGAAATAGGAAAAATCTTTGAAGAAAAAGATTCTATAATTGAAAAAGAAAGAATTGCAATAGCAATAACTTCTGGAAATTTTACAGAAATAAAACAAATTCTAGAATATTTATTTAGAATGCTTGATAAAAAAATAGAATTAAAAGAAGCCAAAGAACTCCCCCCACATTTTATCGAAGGAAGAACAGCAAGCATTACTCTTAACAATAAAAAAATAGGATTTGTAGGAGAAATATCTCCTAAAATTTTAAAAAACTGGAAATTAAAAATGCCTGTAGCTCTCTTAGAACTAAACCTTGAAGAAGTTTTTTATGAGTGAAAGTAAATTATCCAAAATAGCCCCTATTATTTACCTCAAATTTATTATCTAAATTAAGTTGTATTGCTCCAAAAACATCTAATAAATCTTTTTTTATTTCTTGCCATATATTATAAGAATCCCTTATAAAAATAACTTCTTTTTCTTCAACAAAACTAAGGTCCAGCTCAATAAGCCTAATTTCTATTTTAGCTAGTTTTGTATAGATCTCTGTCAAAATATCTTTTTCTTTTATTCCTATTGACTTAATAATTGAGAAGACAAACATAGGAGTATTTATTGGATGTAAAATAGTCTCAACAAACCGAAGATAATTAGATAATTTCTCAGAAACAATTTTTCTTATTTCCCTTATTACAAAATCTGTTTCAACATCTGAAGCTCTCTCGATTCCAAATTCCTTATTAAAATTATCAAAATCAGGAAGACCATATTTCTTCTGAAGATCTAAATAAGATTCCTTTAATTTCTCTAAATTAGATTCTGCTTTAGTCATATAAATCTGTAGAAAAAGGATTTATAAAGTTATTGAAAAAAGCCTCAGCTGGGATTCGGGCCTCACAATTATCTTATGCTCGACCTGTATTCCAAAACCAAAAATTTTGAAACACAAACCAAGGTTCGAATTCAAAAAGCCTCAGCTGGGATTCGAACCCAGGACCTCGACATTACCAATGTCGCGCTCTAACCAGGACTGAGCTACTAAGGCATAACATTTAATTCAGAATAAGACTATAAAAACTTATTTCCTAAACCATTTCATAAAAAGAAAAGCTAATAAAACAATTAAAAAAGCTACAGAAATAAAACCTAAAATAGTTGAAAGAATAAAAAATAAATTCACATAAATTTCTGCTGTAGAAACATTATATAAAACAAAAGATAAAATAAATAACACTACAAACAAAATTAAATTTCTAGTTACTAATTTTAACCTACTTTTAAAAGATCCAATCTTCTTAACAGATCTTCTTACTTTTTTAGCTCTTACAGGGGTTCTCTTTTTAACAATTTTTTTCTTAGAAATCCTCTTTTTAGGTTTGATCTTTTTCTTAGGCATTTTATAATATATGATAGAGTATATACTTTATAAAAGTTACTGAGGACAACATAAAACCATCCAAATTAACTTTAGCACTTCATGAAATTAATAGTTCAAATCCTGCTTTGCTTAGATTTTCATCTTAATTATTTTGTTAACGAATAATCTGATAAAATTGATTATGAGTCTTAATTGGAGAACTTGTTGCTACTAAATTTAAATTTAGTTAAAAAAACTCCAAAAGATCAAGGAACCCAATCCAAACCAACTATATTTCCTGTTAAAAATTGAAGATTATTATAAAATCCATTTATCCAATCAAAATAAAGTGTAGAAAAAATTTCAATATTTTCTGATTCTAACATTCCCAAATTATTATTGCTAATTATCAATAACGCACTAAGAACAAAAAACATAAAAATAAAAATTAAAAATTTCATATTAGGTTTCACTAACAGCCCAATCCATTTTTATTGCATTTGTTGTAATTGTTTTCAAATTTCCAAAAATAGATCCTAACCAAGAAAAATAAATTTTTCCAGCTACAATCCACCCCTCTATTGATTTAAAATCTAAATTCCTATCCTTAATAACAACAGCAAAACTAATATAAGCAAATAAAATCAACGCTATTAAGAACATAGCAAATACCTTGTGTCTTAATCTTTTTATTTCTATAAAAACCCAGATAGCAATAATTAATACTGCAACAACAAAAAGTGCAATTCCCACAGCCATAATATATAAGAGAAGCAGAAGTATAAAAAGATTTCGAGTTACTAATAAATAACAAATTTTTAATACTAAATACTCTATCTAAAATCAGAGCCCTGTAGTACAGTGGTCAAGTATAGGAGGTTCTGGTGAGCAAGTTCGCGAGAGAAATCATATCTCGTAGATGCGAACAAGCTTGGAAATACCTTCTGACCCAGGTTCGAATCCTGGCAGGGCTATTCACTCCAAAAATTTAAATATACATTATACTTAAATAAAACATGACAAAAGAAAAAAAAATAGGAATTGTATCGAGTTACTTTAGTCATCCAGAAGTCGCTGCAATAAAACTATCTGGTATTTTAAAAGTTGGAAATAAAATCCATATAAAAGGACACACAACAGACTTTGAAGTGGAAATCAAAGACATACAAATAGAAAGAAAATCTGTTGAAAAAGCTAAAAAAGGCGACCACATTGGCATAAAAGTTCCTGAAAAAGTAAGGCCTAATGACGAAGTTTTTCTTGTAGAATAAACACCATAAATATTTTAAAACAATTATCCCTGAATTCTTAGTAATACGCCTCTGTAGTTCAGTGGTCAAGAATGCCGCCCTCTCAAAAAACCGGAAAAGAACAAATCAGTGCTGATAATATTGGATGGAGTCAAACATTCCTCCCCAATCTAAGAGAGGTGATCTATTCTTGATGAAAGAAAAGGTCTATGTATCTCAATACAACCTTCTCTTGTTTAGAGTACGGCGGTGACCCGAGTCCGAATCTCGGCAGAGGCGTTTCTACTTAAAAACATTTATAAAAACACTCTACTTTTCTAAAATACAAAAAGGGGCTTGATAAAAAGTGTTGCTAGAAATTGAAACCAAAATAAAACTCGAAGATTCCCAAGTTAAAGAATTTAGAAAAAGAATTAAAGAAATTGCTAGATTTTCTAAAAAAGGAAAAAAAGTCGACGATTATTTTGCAATACAAAGATGGGGATATCCAAAAAAAGCATTTAGAACAAGAACAACCAGAGATCAAATAGAAATTAATTTTAAAAAACATTTAAAAAAATATTGGACAAAAGAAATTGTTGTTAAACAAGAATTTGAATTTGTTATTCCTAAAGAAAACTTTGATGATATGATCGAATTATACAAAGATATGGGATTTAAAGAGTGGGTTCAAAAAATTAAATGGAATGAAACTTACAAATGGAAAAAAGATAAACATGTTTCAATAGAATTAAACAGAGTAAAACATCTTGGATATTTTATTGAATTAGAATATCTTGCTACACCGAGCCAAATGAATATGGCAATAAGAAAGATCCAAGCTGTTCTCAAAGATCTAAAAATAAATCTTAATCAAATAGATAATACAGGTTATACAAAAATGCTTTGGTATAAAGGAACCAGAGGAAAAAGGAAATTTTTGAAATGAAAGAAAAAAAAAATCTAGAAAAAGAAGGTAAAAAAACTCTTAAAGTAGGTTTCTGGATTTTAGGAATTTTCATATTTTTATGGATAATATATTACATTATTATGTTAACAAGTTGTAATGATGAAAGTTGTGGTATGGGTTTTATAGTAGCTATTTACTCTTCAATAATCCCTCTTGCAATAATATTAATAATTATTTTCATAGGAATAATACTATTAATTATAGGCAAACAGAGAAATAAAAAATGACATCATACATAACAAAAAAATCAGGAAAATATTGGCCATCTAAAGCAATGAAAGACATTGCTTGGGTCAAAGATTCAAAAATCTATAAAGAAGCAGATAAAAATCCTATCAAGTTTTGGTCAGAATTAGCAAAACAAGGACTTGTATGGGAAAAATTATGGAAACCAGAAAATACATATGTTCAAAAAATTCCATATTTTTGGTGGTTTAAACAAGGAAAAATCAATTTTTGTGTTAATGCACTAGACAGACATTTAGACAAACCTTCAAAACCTGCTTTAATCTGGGTTCCAGAGCCAACCAATGAAAAAACAGTTATTCTAACTTATGCAGGGCTCTATGAAAAAGTAAATAGATTTGCAAACACACTCAAACAATTAGGAGTAAAAAAACAAGAAATTGTATCTATCTATTTACCTTTAATTCCAGAAGCACTAATAGCAATGCTTGCCTGCACAAGAATTGGAGCAATTCATTCTGTTGTATTTTCTGCTTTTGCACCAGACGCATTAAAAACAAGAATTATTGATGGTAATGCAAAAATACTAATAACTGCTGATGGATATTATAGGAGAGGTAAAAAAGAAAATTTATTAAAAAAAGCAAAAAAAGCAATAAAAGGAACTAAGATAAAAAAAGTGATTGTGGTTCCAAGATTTAATAAGAAAAAACATTATTTTGGAAAATATTTAAATTTTTATGATATTCTTAACAAAACTCCTTCTTATTGTAAACCAGAAATTATGAACTCAGAAGACCCTCTTTTTATATTATACACTTCGGGAACAACAGGTAAACCAAAAGGAATTGTTCATGATACTGGAGGTTATGCAACTCAAGCATACTGGACAACAAAGTGGAATTTTAATTTACATGAAGATGATATTATATGGTGCACTGCAGATATTGGATGGGTCACAGGCCATACTTATGCTTTTTATGGTCCTTTATTAAATGGTGCAACAACTTTAATTTATGAAGGAACTCCTGATTTTCCAAATCCTTCTAGATGGTGGAAAATAATTGACAAATTTAAAGTAACATCTTTTTATACAGCTCCAACAGCAATAAGGATGTTTATGAGGTTTGGAGATAAATGGGTTAATAAACATAAACTTAACTCCCTAAGAATACTAGCTACTGTTGGAGAACCAATAGACCAAAATGCATGGAACTGGTATTTAAAAAAAATAGGAAAATCAAGGTGCCCCATAATTGATACTTGGTGGCAGACAGAAACAGGGGGAACTTTAATAAATGTATTACCAGGAATAGGTCCTTTTATTCCAACAATTGCAGGAAAAAGTTTTCCAGGAACAAGACACATAATCCTTAATAAAGCAGGAAAGAAAGTTTCAAAAGGATTTTTAGCACAAGTATCTCCTTTTGCACCTGGTATGCTCCATGGAGTCTGGAAAAACCATAAAAAATATGTAGAAACTTATTGGAAAACATTTAAAACAAAATATGACACAAGTGACGGAGCAATAATGAAAAATAATTTATTTAGGATCACAGGAAGAACAGATGATGTGATGAAAGTAGCAGGACACAGACTTGCAACAGCAGAATTAGAAAATGTAATAAACACTCATAAATTTGTTAATGAATCTGCAGTAGTTCCAATACCTGATAAAATAAAAGGTCAGACCCCAATTGCATTTGTTGTATTAAAAGGAAAAAACAAAAATCCAGAAAAAATTGAAAAAAAACTCAAAAGCCATGTTGATAAACACCTTGGTCCAACTTCTC
Organism: Nanobdellota archaeon; assembly: GCA_018815925.1. GTDB lineage: Archaea > Nanobdellota > Nanobdellia > Pacearchaeales > GW2011-AR1 > JAHIWS01. The sequence goes on from JAHIWS010000021.1 coordinate 74,734, forward strand.
GTCCATCAAGAATTTATTTGGTAAATGCTCTTCCAAAAACCAGGTCAGGCAAAATCATGAGGAGAATCTTAAAAAGCCTCCTCAATAACGAAGAAGCTCAAGGATTAATGACCCTGGTCAATCCTGATTGTGTAGAAGAAATTAAAAACCTTGTTTCCCAAGACATAATAAATAAAAATGCCAAAAAAACAAATAACTAAACCCCTAACAAAAAAAGAAATAATAAAGTTAAAGGCCAAAGTATCAACTCAGAACTTTAAAAGAGAAATGAAAAAAGCTATGAACACTGCAATAGTAGCTGCTTTTGGTTTTGTAATTGCATTAGTTTGGAAAGATGTAATAACAGAATGGGTATCTACAATTACTGGAGCAAGTCCTGTTCATGGAAAAATAATTGAAGCAATTTTAGTAACAATAATTGCAGTAATAGGAATAATAATTGTTACAAGAATATTCTCAGAAAAAAAATAAAGTTTATTTTCCAAGTTCAAAAAAAGAAATAAATACTCTTTATTCTAATTAACAAAATGAAAAAAACAATTCTTCCAATACTAAAAATTCTCTCAAAAAAATATCCTTCTAATTCTAGAACAACCTTAAACAGAATGCGTTTAAAACCAAATCCATTTAAAGTCTTAATTGCCTGTTTATTATCTCTTAGGGCTAGAGATGAAAACACAGAAAAAGTTTCAAAAAAACTTTTTGCTATTGCAGATACTCCTGAAAAATTAATCAAAATTCCTACAAAAAAGCTTGAAAAAATAATTTACTCATCTGGACATTATAAGAAAAAAACAGCTACATTAAAACATGTCACAGGAGAGCTCATAGGAAAATTTAATTCAAAAGTTCCAAAAACAAGAGAAGAACTCTTATCAATCAAAGGAATAGGTCCAAAAACAGCAAATATTGTTTTAGCATTTGCCTATGGAAAAGCAGTCATTCCAGTTGATGTGCATGTTCATATTTGTGCAAATAGGTTTGGATGGGTTAAAACCAAAACAGCTGAGAAAACTGAGATTGAACTAACAAAAGTACTACCAAAAAGATATTGGAAAGAGCTAAATGCAATATTAGTACAATTTGGTAAAGATATCTGTGACACTCGCTCCCCTAAATGTTCAATCTGCCCTATAAGCAAATATTGCCCAAGAATTAATGTGAAAAGAAGCAGATAACTTTTTAAACTAATTTTTTCTTCATCTTCCTATGAAGAGAAGCTCTAGACGTTGGAAAAAGAAAAGACAAATGCGTTGGAAATGGCAACGTAAAAAACTTAGAAAAGAAAAACGTAAGCGTAAGCTCAAGAGAGCTAGAGCTAAATAGATCTAGAAAATATAGTTTTTAAAAAATCTTAGGTAAAGAAAAATAACCCCTATCCACAACAATAATCTTTATTAATTAATCCTCAATAAACTATCTATGATTAATAGCAGTATATGGACAGAAAAATACAGACCATCCAACTTCACCGGAATTGTTGGTCAGGATGAAATAGTAAAAAGAGTTGAATCACTAACATCTTCACTAAATATTCCTCACTTAATGTTTGCTGGACCAGCAGGAACAGGAAAATCAACTTTAGCCTTAATTGTAGTAAAAACCTTATTTAAAGAAAATTGGAAAGAAAATTATTTAGAATTAAATGCTAGTGATGAAAGGGGAATTAATGTTGTAAGAGAAAAAGTCAAAAACTTTGCAAGAACAAAGGCATTAGGACAAGTCCCATTCAAAGTAATATTTCTAGATGAAGCAGATGCATTAACACCTGAAGCTCAACAAGCCTTAAGAAGAACAATGGAAAATTATTCAAATACATGCAGGTTCATATTATCTTGCAATTACTCTTCAAAGATAATTGATCCAATTCAATCAAGATGTGCTATTTTTAGATTCAAACTTCTAGAAAAAAAAGATGTTGAAAAAGTTATTAATAAAATTGCAGATGGCGAAAGATTAACAATAACAGCAGAGGCTCTAGAAAATTTATATGAAGGAAGTGAAGGAGATTGTAGAAAATGTATAAATATTTTACAATCAACAGCTTCTGTTTCCCCTTCAATAACCCTTGATCTTATATCGACAATAATATCAAGTGCAAAACCCAAAGACATAAGAATTGTTCTAGATTACACTTTATCTGGAGATTTTCAAAAAGCCAGAGAAAAACTTCTTGACATTATGCTAAAAGAAAGTATTTCAGGGCAAGATGTTATTAAAGCAATACAAAAAGAAATCTGGAATCTTCCAATAGAGCCAGATTTAAAAGTAAAACTAACAGAAAAAACAGGTGAAACAGAATTTAGAATTGTAGAGGGCTCAGATCCTTTTATACAACTTCAATCTTTACTAGCAAGTTTTGTTCTAGCCGGATTAGGCAGATAATGTTTCCAATTCAAGATAAGAAATATATAAATGAAAAAATAATTCCATTAACATACAAGAGATTAGAAAAATTAATCACATTAAAAGAAGAAAAATATATTGAAAAACTAAAGAAAAAAAAGAAATCAGAATTCAAAAAAATATCTGCTGATGCACAATTTTATCACCATGAATTAACTGATAATAATTATTTAAATGGAATCAAATTTTTTAAAAATAAAGTGCATGTTCCAAGAGAAATCAGGGAAATAATTGAATGGGCAGAAAAAAAAGAAGATAAATATAGAAAATATATTGGTTTTGATCCAACAAAATAAAAATGGGAATACAGATTGAATTTAATCCAGACTTAGCATTAAGAAAACATGAAACTGCTGGAAGATTAGAACATGAATGTTTACCAAAAGTTTTAGAAGTAGGTAAAATATATAGATTCTTAAAAAAAGGACAAAGAAACTATTGGTTAGAGGGGGAAATACCCTTATTAGAAACAAAAGGAAATCAAAAATTGTCGAGACCTTTAGCTAGTATAAAAATATTAGAAGCAACCCATTTCAAGGTAAAAGAAAAAACCTACACTAGAGGGCTTTATGAGATTAAAGAAATATATAATATCAATAATCCCAGAATACATTTTGAAGGGATGAACAAAATATGAGTAATCAAATTAGACCCAGAGTTGGAGTAAGTGTAATAATCATAAAAGATAATAAAGTATTATTAGGAAAAAGAATAGGGTCACATGGCCAAGGAACATGGGCATTTCCAGGAGGACATATTGAATTATTTAATAATTTAATAGATACCTGCATTAAAGAGGTAAAAGAAGAAACCGACCTAGATATTAACATAATTGATGCTAATCCAGTAGCAGTTACAAATGATTTTTTTACCAAAAATAATAAACACTACATAACTTTATTTTTCAGAGCAAAAATAATTAATGAAAAAGAACCTAAATTAACAGAGCCAGATAAGTGTGAAGGATGGTACTGGTTTAGTTGGAATGAACTACCCTCCCCTCTATTTATACCTATTCAAAACTTATTAAAACAAAATTTTAAACCATTTTAATAAAAATGTTAATGAAAAAAGAAACTCCTTGGTGTGAAAAATATAGGCCAAAAAATTTCCAAGACATAAAAGGTCAAGAAGAAGCAATAACAAAAACAAAACAATTCCTAGGAAATTTTTACCTAAGCAAACTAACAAAAACAAGAAAAAAAGCTTTAATTCTTCATGGCCCACCTGGAACAGGAAAAACAACATTAGCACATGTTGCTGCTCTTGAAACAAATTCAGAAATTTTTGAATTAAATGCTTCTGATTTAAGAAATAAATCTAAACTGCAAGAAATCTTAAAACCTGCAATTGAACAACAATCACTTACAAAAAAAAGAAAAATAATTCTTGTAGATGAGGTAGATGGAATTTCAGCAGTTGATAGAGGGGGTTTAACAGAACTTCTTTTTTTAATTGAGTTAACTTCCTACCCCGTAATTATAACCGCCAATGATATTTGGAATAGAAAATTAAACCCTCTAAGAAAAAAAACAGACATGATTCAATTAAAAGAAATAAATTACAAAACAATAAAAGATGTTTTAATCAATATCTTAAAAAAAGAAAACAAATTCATAGAAAACGAAAGTCTAACAAAAATATCTCTAAAATCAAAAGGAGATATAAGGGCTGCAATAAATGATCTTCAAACAATTTCAAAAATACAAAACTATTCATCAATAGAAATTGATGAAAGAAACAAAGAAACAGATATTTTCAAAGCACTAAGATTAATTTTCAAAGGAAAAACTTCAGATGAAATAATAAGAATTTTTGATTCTGTATCTATGCCTCTAGATGAAATAATATTATGGATAGAAGAAAATATTCCATCTGAATATTCAGGAAAAGAACTTGCAAAAGCATATGATACATTAAGTAAAGCAGATATATTCAAAGGAAGAATCTATAAACAGCAATATTGGAGATTTTTAGTCTATGAAAATTTTCTTCTCTCATACGGAATCTCAGCTGCAAAAAAAGAAATCAAAACAGGATTTACAAGTTATAAAAAACCATCTAGAATACTTAAAATATGGTTATATAATCAAAAAACAATAAAAATGAAATCAATATGTCAAAAATATGCAAAATATGTTCATATAAATCAAAAACGTGCTAGAAATGAATTTCCAATAATAAAAAATATTTTAAAAAACAACAAATCAATACAAAAAGAACTAAAACTCAATGATGAAGAAGTTGATTATTTAGAAAACAAATTAAATTAAGTTTTTATTGCTTCTAATGCAACAAGAGCTGATTTTCTAACTGACTCTAACATCACAGGATCTCCAAGAACTTCCTTTTTATTAAACCATCTAAGTTTTTCTTTTTCATCAGTTTCTTTAACTTTTATATCAGGATTTTTACATTTTCCAAAAAATACAAAATTCATATGTTGACTATGATGTGGAACAAATTCTAATTGAAAACGATGCATCTTAATCACTTCTACATTTCCATTATCATATCTATTAAAATCCTCCTATAAATCAAACTCAAAACCAACCTCTTCTTCAACTTCCCTTCTTATAGCTTCAAGAGGAGACTCTCCAAGATTAATATGACCTCCTATCGGAACCCATGTCTGCAAAATTTTATTCCAATTCAGTAAAACCCTCTTATTGTTAACTAAAAAATAGTTGCAACCCAGCATTTATCTTTCCAGTTTATTTCAGACATATGGGTAAAAATATGGATTGTTTTTTAAAAATTATTATGTTAAATCACCTTATTTCTTTTTAGCCCTTACAGAAATTTTCTTTTTAACAATTTTTTTCCTAGGTCTTCTTCCTAAACCAACTCTTTTAAGAATCCAAATAAGAACTATTGCCAAAATAACTGTTATTAAAGCAAAAAGTAATACTTTGATAATAAAAGGACTTATTTGTGTATCTTCCGGAGAAAACTGAATATTATTTGCATTTGTCATCCCAAGAACATTACTTGATGAAAAAAATTCAAACCACACCCCAACTAATAAAGCTACAAAAGCTATAGCAATAACAACAACATAAAATTTCTCATCTTTTTGCATACGAATATATAGGATTACTTGTTTAAAAAATTTCCCTTATCCTTATTATACACAGATTAAGTATAATATATACTTAATAACAAAAACCTTTATAAACAATAAAATACACATATTAAGTATTCTAAGGGTAGAAATAGTGAAAGAGAGAACTAAGAAATTCATAATTAATATTAAATTTTTTTCTAGCAAGGACTCTCTTTCAAATACCCTAGAAATCATGAGCCCTTGCTTTTTTTCATATGATAAATAAAATAATTCAGTTGGAACAAAGAAAAAAAGAAATTATTGAAAAGATAAGAACAGTTGCTAAAGTCAAAAGAAGAATAATAAATTATACTAAAAAACTAATTTCAGACTTTAATTCTAAAAAAATTACAAAAGAAGAATATCAAGAAAAATTAAAAAAAGATTTCAAACAGAAATATCCTCAAGAATGGCTTGATTATTATACTAAACACATTACAATATACGAAAAACACCTTGAAGAATGTGAAAAAGCAATTTCAAGAGAAAAAAGAAAATCAATTATAAAAAAAATAATTTTACCTCTAATAAGCATTGCCTTAATTTCAATGGGATTATTTTTATACTCTTATTTACAAGAACGTGCTCCTGCTTTAGCACCCCCAACAATAGAAACTTATACAGAAACCTTAGGTGTTACTATAAATGAAAACATAACCTATACCTGGATTTTAGATAATTTTGGAACACTGCAATCAGTTAAATTATCTGGGTTAATAATAGAACAAGGAAATGCAAAAGTATATTTAGAAGACAACTCAGAAAATGAATTTTTAATATTTGATAGTCTTAATATAGGAATACTTTACAGCCCAGATGAAAACATAACTCAAAATACAACACAACCAACAAACCAAACAATCCCTCAAACCAACATTTCAAACCAAACTCTTTCTCCAAATCAAACAACAAACATAACACAACCAACAAACCAAACAACACTCACACCAGAAAAAATAACAATTCCTGAAAATATTACACAAGAAATTCCAATCAATGAAACAAACATAACAAAAAAAATTATTCCTATAAACATCACACTAAATTTTTCAGATATTTGTGAAGAAACTTGTGACTTATCTGAATTTAATCTAAACCAAACTTCCTACAATCTAAAAATAGAAATAACTAACTCGGAATTATACTTAGACACAATAACTTATGAAATAATAACTCAAGAAATAACACTTCCTCCTGAAAATATAACAATTCCTGAAAATATAACAGAAGAACCTCTCTCTACTCCTTTAAAAGAAACAGGAGAAAAAGCAACATGGTGGAACTCTTTTTATCAATACAGAAAACAATTAAGAATAACAAATAACCAAGCTTCTACTTTAGTAGCCGGATATAGTGTTTATTTTGTAATTGACACAACAGGACCAGATTTTTTAGATAATGGAGATGACCTAAGAATTGTATGGGATAGTGGAACAGGCTTAATTGAGTTAGATAGAGTAAATGAAACAATATTTGATTCTACAACAACACAAATTTGGTTCAAATCACAGCAAAATATTCCTGCAAGTTCTTATGATGAAAACTATTATTTGTATTACGGCAATAATGCTGCTGCAAATCCTCCAAATAATAAAAAAAATGTTTATCTATGGTTTGATGATTTTAATAGAGTCAATAAACCTGATATTACTACTGAATCTGATTACTCAATAAAAACAAATGGTGGAACATGGTCAATAGAAAATAATCAACTTAAAAATATAGGTGCTACAGGAGACCCAAATAAATTATTTATAACAGCTTTAGGTTCAAGTGTTCTTCCTGTAGAAATGCTAACAAAAATAAATGTAAATACCTGGGTTGCAAATAATGATCTTGGAAGAATAGGTCTTTCTCAAGATATGATATCTACTGGTGCAGGTTATTGTTCATTATTTCATAATGACCAAAGTAGTTTAGATTTACTAAATGATTTGCTTTCTTGGGGAACTCTTGGAACTTATTCTTGGTTAACAAATACTTGGTATAATATGAGATTTAAAGTAATTGATCCTTCAACAAGAAATGGGCAAATAAAAGTCTGGCAATCAGGAACTGCAGAACCAGGTTCTTGGACAATTGATGGAAATTTTGGAACAGGAGCAGCAAAAACAAATGGGTATGTTGGATTTGCAGGCTCAAGGCAAGCAGACATAACTTATTTTGATGATATCCAAATAAGATATATTGTAGCACAAGAACCAACACTAACAATATTTGATGTTCAAAACACACCTCCATCAATTCCATTAGATATGGAATGCAATGGGGTTAGTGGTCCAGGAAGTTGTAATATAGAAGTTAATACAGGAGTTTTATTGGAAGCAACTGGTTCAACAGATGAGGATTTAGATCTAATAACTTATTATCTTGAAGCTTATTTAGATTCAGGAGGAACTTGTGCAAATAATGGTGCTTGTGATTTATGTGGAAATTCTGCTCAATGTTCAGATTGTTCTGGGGCTGGATGCTCTTGGATTAGCGAAGAAGATTCATCAACTTTAATTCACTTTACTGGTTTTGAAACAGATGCTACTGCTCCATGGGATGGTTGGGTTAATGCAGGAACAGATTGTTTGCGTAGTCTTCAATCAGCAGTTAATGATAATGGGATACTAGGAGGAACATATTCTCTTGAAGTGCAAGACAATACTTTTACTTCTTACACTGCTCAAACTTTTGATTTATCAAGTCCTTGCGAAGGAAGTACATGTGATAGTATAAATCTTTCTGTTTATTTAAGACCAAGTAGTTATGATAATACTAGGGAAGGTTTTGATATTTGGTGTGATCATGGAACTTTAAATGCTGTTAGAATAGCACACTGGATAGAAGATGGAGATAATTGTGTAATAATAGGGGGAATCGATGTTTGTGAAGATGTTTGGACTAAAGTTGAATTTGATCTTATAAGTCTAGGATGCACAATAGATTCTGCAATTGAAATAAGATTTACTTCACAAGATTTTACATCTGGGGGAAATAATGACCAGGTGTATATTGATGGAATTAATATTACTGGACACAAATCAGGAGAATTACCAGGTTGTTCAGGAACTTTAGATTGTTCTTCTCTTAACCAAGTTAATTGTCAATCCTGTAATCAATGTGATTGGCAAACTTCAAAACAATGGGTAGAAATAGGAAGTCATACTGAAAGTTCAAGTTTTAACTGGGATACTTCTTTATTACCAGAACAAACAAATGTTAATTTAAGAGCAAGAGCAATTGATTTAACAGGAAGCAACACATATTCAAATTATTTTACAAAAAATCCAACTTCACCTTATTTAGAAATAAATCATGGAGCAAATGACCCCCCAATTATAACAATAACTTCAGTAGATACAAACAATCAAGTGGATTTAATACCAGCAAGCACAACACCAGTTGAAATTATCTTTGATGTTACAGATCCTAATGGATATACAGATATTGATGATTCTTCAGTCTCAATAAGTTATGATTATGATTTAGGAGGAGAAGTGACAAGAAACAATTTCAACTGCCCAGCCCCAACCAACAACGGACTAAACACAAAAACATTTACCTGCACTGTTGATATGGAATATTATGATGCTGCAGGATACTGGACAGCAACAATAGACATTAGTGACTTTTCAGGACCTTCAACAGGTCAAGATACACACCAATTCACAGTTAATTTTTTAAGAGCAATATCTTTAAATCCAGGAACAATTACTTTTCCTCCAATATTTCCAGGACAAACAAACATAAACTCAGCACAAAATACAAACATAATAAATGAAGGAAACTTTGAGATTCCAGAAGATAGTAAACTACAAATAACTTCTCAAGCACTTATAGGACAATCTAATCCTCTGGAAAATATTTCAGGAAATAATTTTAGAGTAGTTGAGGAATCTATTGGAAATCCTTGTGTTTTAGGAACCCAATTATCAGAAACAATTCCAATAGATATCTCTGGAATAACCTTATCAAGACTTCCTCCAGGCTCTTATGTAAATATTTCTTATTGTTTAACTTCTGTTCCAAGTATAAGTTCTCAAGACTATTCAACAACAGGTTATAATGCATGGAGTATAGATATTGTAGTCCTTCTTGTAGCTGTAATTCCAGCTCGTAGAAAAAAGAAGAAGAAAATATTAGATGAAAACTTTTTAAACTTTTTAGATGAAAACCTAAAAGATCTATTAATATTTGTAAAACAAAATAAAATAAAATCAAAACTTCAAAATATTGAAATCCCCTTAAGTATCTTCAAACAAGGATTAAGTCCTGCAGAAGTTGTCTGCAAATATTTAAAAGAAAATAAAAAATTAAAATTCAGTGAAATTGCAATAGCTCTTAACAGAGATCAAAGAACAATCTGGATAAATTACAGAAACTCTTCAAATAAATTAAAAGAAAAAATAAAAATAGAAAAATCAGTTTTAATTCCAATTAACATATTCAAGAATAAACTAAGTATATTAGAAGCTATTGTAAAATATCTAAAAGATTTAGGATTAAAAAACCAGGACATTGCAAAACTTTTAGGAAAAAATCCAAACAACATATGGACAATTTATTCAAGAGCAATAAAAAAATAAAATAGCCTTTCAATTAAAGAAAAGTATTTAAATAGAAAATGAGTAAAAACAATATGAAAAGAGGTCATTTAGTATTAGGGATATTATTATTAATGATAATCATACCTTTTACAAATGCAGGATTCTGGGATATTTTTAAAAAATCAGAACCTCAATTAGAACCTCAAGATGTTAGTGTTACTGTTGGAAATTCACCTCCTTCAGTCATAATAAACTACATAGATTCTGACCAAGATAATAGTGTCACACTAACCCAGGCAGGAATTGTTGCTGTAGAAATAAATTTTAATGTAACAGATTTTAATGGTTATTCTGATATTGATGATTCTTCTCTAGCAATAAGTTTTGATCTTGATTTAGGAGGAGAACAAAGAACAGGAGCAATAGGTGATTGTACTAGTATAACAAACGATGGAGCTAATACAAAAGAATATATTTGTGGGATTAATATGTATCATTATGATCATGATGGAGCATGGACAGCAACAGTAAATATTGATGATCAAACACCTGAAATAGGCCAAGACAATCACTCATTTATAGTAGAACAATTAAAAGCAATAAGCCTAATACCTTTAGGAATTAGTTTTGGAACTGTAACAGCAGGACAACCCAATATTATTGGAGAAGATACAGAAGTCACAAATGAAGGAAATTATGCTATTAGTGCTGATCTGGCAATTACAGCTCAAAACTTAACAGGAGATACAACTCCTTCTGAATATATCCCTGCAATTAATTTTAACTCAGCAGACCAATCAGAAGCAGATGTTTGTGGAAGTGGAAGTGCTCTTATTGAAGACAATCCTATTTCAATACCTAATTTTGTGCTTTCAAAAGGAACAATAGCAACCCCCCTCCCAAACAGAAATGTCACTCACTGCTTAACCCTTGTTCCAACAGGAATAAGTGATCAAATATATTCAGCAACAACAATAAAAACAATACAATGGGAATTTTTAATTTAAAAATAACAATATTAATAACAATAATTTTACTAGTCGGAACAGGAAGTGTTATTGCATTTGGAGTTAGTTCTCCATACTGGGATAAAAATCCTCTAGAAATGTACCCTGGACAAGTTAAAGAAATTGAATTCACACTTGTAAATAAACCAAATGCAGAAACAGCAAATGCTGTTGTTGAATTAAAACAAGGAGAACAAATAGCTGAAATAAGTAGTGGAAAAAACTATGTTGTGGCTCCTGGAAGCAAAGACACAAAAGTAATTTTAAAGATAAGTGTTCCTGAAACTGCTCAAATAGGACATGTTTTTGATGTTAAATTTACAGTTAAAGCAGCTCCTGAGAATCAAGGAGGAACAGTACAACTAGGAATAGGTTATAATGTAGATTTCCCTGTTAAAATAGTTGAAGAATATGAAGAAGAAATCATAACTCCTGAAGAACCAAAATCAAAAATAAGTTGGTTAACCTGGTTAATTGCGATAGTGATTGTTCTTGTAATAGCTTATTTATTTCTAAGAAGAAAAAGATAATTTTAAATAAAAAGAATATTAAAGGTATTTATGAAAAGAGGAATAATTATTTTATTTTTATTAATAATATTAACTAATTTTAGTCTAGCAAATCAAGCATCTCTAAGCCCAAGTGATGTTTCTGTTGTGGTGGATAGTCATGCACCAAGTATTGAAATACTTAGTCCATTAAATCAAAGCTATGCTCTAACTATATTAGTTAACTACACTGTTATTGATCCTACACTTGATTCAACCTGGTATTCTCTAGATAATCAACCAAATCTAACAATCTTTGGACCTTTTGAATTAACTCTAACAGAAGGAGGCCACCACCTAATAATTTATGCAAATGATAGTTTTTCCAGGATAAATTTCTCAGAAGTTTCTTTTAATATAAATTCTTCATTAGGACCTTATTGTGGGAATAATAATTGTGATACTAATGAAAACTGCTCAAACTGTCCTTCTGACTGTGGAGAATGTTCTTATTGTGGAGACGGCAATTGTGATTCAGATGAAACATGTTCAACATGTGAAGATGATTGCGGAGAGTGTTCCCCTGATGATGAAGAAAAACCACCACAAGATAATGAAATAATTATATTAACAAGAGATTTTACTCTTTCTCCATCTACATTAAAAATTACTTCAACTCCAGGCCAAACTCAAACACAAAAAATAACAGTAGAAAACATAGGAGAAACAAGTCTAAACATTAATTTTGAAATATCCCCTACCATAATACTTTTTTCAAAACTTAATCAAGAAAATTTATTCTTGGGCCCAGGAGAAAAAAAAGATATAGGAATAATCTTTGATATTCCTGAAAAAACAACTCCAAATGTTTATACAGGAAATATTTTAGCAAAATCAGGAAATCTTTACAAAGCCCTATATCTAAGTATAGAAATAGAAAGTTCAGAACCTCTTTTCGATGTTTTAGTAACAATTCCATCTGAATATTTAACTGTTTATCCAGGAGATATAATTCCTGCAGAAATAGAAATCATTGATGTTGGAAACGTTGGAATAGTAAAAACTTCAATTGAAAAAATAATTAAAGATTTTGAAGATAAAATTATCCTTGAAAAAAAACAAAACCTCTCAATCAATGGGAAAATAAATTTTACTGAAATTTTAAACATACCTAAAAATATCCTTCCAGGAAAATATGTTTTTTATGTAACAGTAAATTATGAAAATAAAACAGCAATCAGTAGTCAAGAATTTGAAGTAAAAACAAATTATCCTTTAAGAATTTTAATTATATCTATTATAATGGGAATAATAATCATCTTATTAATTATTATTTATCTAATTAAAAAGAGAAAAAAACCTAAGAAAAAATGATCTGTATCTAACTAATCTTCTCTATAAACTACAGCAATAACCTTATCATCTCCAAAATGATGTTCTCTATTATACACAACACTATTAAATTCTACCTTAAAAGGACGACAAAGTAATAAATTTTTCTGATCATCACTTAAATTAATCTCAGAACCATCTCCTTTCTTACAAAAAACAATATTTCCTTCTTTAATTATGCACTCAATTGTGTTTTTATTCCTATCATGACCACATTTACAAGAAGGCCACTCTCCTTGGAGATAAGTAAAATTAGATTCATCTTTCATAAAAAATAAATTAATCAGGTCTTTTTAAAGTTAATTACACTAAAGAATAATTAACACTGAGCAACAGTATCTGTTCCTGTGTTATATCCAAATCCTGCTGAAGGAGAACTAGAACTTAATGATTCACTACATTCTGAAGGAGCAATATTAAATGCTGCACAAATACCCACTAAATAACTTGCAGGACTTCTTCCTGCACTTGATTGAACACCATTAATAATCAAAGTAGGACTTCCGCTAACACCATATCCTTCACTTAATGCAGAATCAACAGCAAAATAATCTTCTGCCTTATTATTCAAACATGTCTGCAACTTAGCACTATTAATACCAGCTTCTTTCTCACAAGCACTAACATCTCCTGGTTCTTGAGGATTATCAGAATCTAAAATACAAACCATATATTTGTTCAACTTATCTTGTCCTTCTTCTTCTCTTATACACAACTCTCTCTTATTTTCAAGATCTTCCTTATCTCCATGAAGAATATAATGGACAAACCTCAAATTAAAATCAATTTTATCTCCTAATAAAGCAACAACAGGCAATAATCCTTTTTCTGCCTGAGTTCCATATGGACAATAACTCATTACAAATAATTCTACTTCTGGTTTATCTGTTTTTGGAACTTCTGTAGGTGTTTGCTGAGTTGGAGTATTTTGAGCATCTTGTAAAACAGATAAAGGTGTTAAACCCCCAACAAGATTTTCTCCATCTTTAGTCAAATAAACAGGAACTTCTGTTCCTTGCATAAAAAGAACAACCTCATATAAACCACTTTTCTCATTAACTTCAATCAATTCTACATTACCAACTTGAGCATTTGCTAATTCAAGCACAGTATTTCCAGCAGCCTCTGAAGAAATAACTCCTCCTGAAACAACACCTCCAGTAAGCCCTCCTGAAAAATTTCCAACTAATAATATTAAAACAATAATTCCTAAAACAAGTGTTGAAATAATCCAAGGATTAGCCCTCATCTTTTCTGTAAGAGTCCCTTGTTCTCCTACAGGTTTAATAGGTTTAACATTTTCTTTCATCTCAGGTTTAACCTTACTCTCTCCAGGAACTTCTTTTTTTTCTTCCTCAACCTTTCCATCTTTTTCATCCATCTAAATTCTATGAAAAAAGCCTTTAAAAATATTTCGTAATTACAATTAAAATGTTTTTAGCCAAAAATTTCTAAAAAAAAGTTTTGTGATACTATAATACTCTAAAAATACTATAGTAAGTTCAACAATAATTATAAAAATACAAATCAAGTCATTTAATTATGACCCAAGATATAATTATAGGTAGAAATGAAGCAGACAAAATTGCTTTTGGAAATAAAGGACTTGTTTTTCTTGGAAAGAGTTATGTAAAAATGGGCCAGTATACCTCGCTTAGTAATAAAATTTTAATGGACATAGCAAGAAGTCATGTCGTGTTAGTTGCTGGAAAGAGAGGAAGTGGAAAATCTTACACCTTGGGAGTCATAGCAGAAGAACTTTCTAGTCTTCCTACGGAAGCAAAAAATAATATTGCTTCACTAATATTTGATACAATGGGTATTTATTGGACAACGAAATTCTCAAATGAAAAAGATAAAGAATTATTAAGAGATTGGGAACTTGATTCAAAAAATCTTCCTATAAAAATTTTTGTTCCTTACGGACACTATGATTCTTATATGTATAAAGGAATTAATGCTGATGAAAAATTCGCTTTAGATGTAACTGAACTAGAAGCAGAAGATTGGATAATAACTTTTGGTTTAGACCTTATAAACCCTGTTGCTGTGTTAATAGAAAGAATAATAACAAAACTAAGAGAAAAAAGAAATTTCAACATTGATGATATACTTCTGGATCTTGAACACGATAAAAAAACTTCAAAAGAAATAATAAATGCTGCTGTTGGATTATTTGAAGCAGCAAAAACCTGGGGGGTCTTTGCAGAAACAGAAAAAGCAACTCAAATTTCTGATTTAATCAATGCAGGAACAACATCTATCCTGGATTTAAGTGTTTACAATGCAGTTGGGGCATTTAATGTAAGAGCTTTAGTAATTAGCCTTGTCTCAAGAAAAATATTTAATCAAAGAATGCAGGCTAGAAAATCAGAAGAAATAGAATCTATTTCAAAAGGACTTGATTTTTCTAAGACTTATGAAAAAAAAGAAAATCCTTTAGTCTGGATATTTATAGATGAAGCACACGAATTTCTTCCGCTTCAAGGAAAAACAATTGCAACAGATGCTTTAGTCCAATTATTAAGAGAAGGAAGACAACCAGGAATATCCTTAGTTTTAGCCACACAACAACCAGGTCAAATTCATAGAGACGTTATGACTCAATCAGATATTGTAATAAGTCATAGAGTAACTTCTTCCCCTGACCTTGAAGCTCTTAATTATATTATGCAAAGTTATCTTCTTGAATCAATAAAAAAATACATGGATGATTTACCAGGTCTTAAAGGATCTGCTATAATTCTTGATGATAATTCTGAAAGAATTTACCCTATGCGGATACGTCCAAGATTCACCTGGCATGGTGGTGAAGCACCAACAGCAATCAAGGCTGAAAAAAAATTTTAGAAACATTTTTAAACAAGTTTTATTCTTGAGAAATATGGGAAATGAAAAAAAATCATTATGTGAAGAAGTAAGAAAAGGACATGCATTTGAAGAAAAAGATGTAACTTATTGTACAATTCCTAGAAATACTTGCCCACATAACAATGAAGGCCATAGAATAGAATACAATGGAACTAGAGAAGAACTCAAAGGAAAAATAGTAACTCATTGTAGATCCTGTGGACTTATATATGAAAAATAATAAAATGATTCTAGAAAACAAAGCCAATTCTTATAATCCAGAAAATATGATATATCCAAGATGCGAAACATTTCAAAAAGGTGAAGCTTTTGAAAAAGATTTTTTTACTGAAAAAATAAGTGAATTTGAAGATGGTGGTCAAAAAATAACACAATATACAACTAAACTAGTAGTATGCCCAAAAACTGCAAAAGAATGTGGAAATATTGTAAAAAGATTAACAATTGGAAAAAGTAATCTTCATATCTGCAGAAGCAAAGGATATGAAAGAGCACCAGAAATATTTGATGTAAGGATAACACAAAAAATATTAGGAAATAATAGAAAACCTCAAAAAAAACATCAAAGATATTAAAATCACACAATTAATAAGATTAATTTTAACCTTAATCTTATAAGGTGCAATTTCTCCTGCCTTTTTACTGAACTTGTGAAGGAAACATGAAGGTGAAATTGTTCAAATTATTTTAAAGTCTACTCTCAAACGTATTTTATAAGGTGCAATTTCTCCTGCCTTTTTACTGAACTTGTGAAGGAAACATGAAGGTGAAATTGTTCAAATTATTTTAAAGTCTACTCTCAAACGTATTTTATAAGGTGCAATTTCTCCTGCCCTTTTTATCTTCAAAACCCTTATTTTTTTTCTAGCTTTCTTTGCTTCATTCTTTATTTTTTCAACAACTTCTTTTTCTTTACCAACTTCACAAAAATCATAATAAAAAATTCTTGTTCCAGTCTTACTAAACCTAAATGCTTCTTTTAGAAAACTATCTTTTAATTGTGGTCTAGGCATCACAATAACATCAAACTTTTCTCTTTTCTTAATTCTCTTAATATTTCCATCCCAAAACTCTATCTTATTTTTAACTTTATTTAATTCTGTATTTAACTTAGCATATTTGTTTGCTTTTCTATTTATTTCATTACTAACAACTTTTCCAACCTTAGAATTTTTTGCAATAACAATTGGATAAGGAGCAACACCAGCAAACATAACTAACACACTCTCTGCTTTTCTTATTTTTTTAGCAATTTCTTTTCTTTCATTAGATAATCTAGGAGAAAAATAAGTAGTATCAATATTAAACCTAAAAACACAACCATTTTCTTTATACAAAACCTCTTTTGTTTTTTCACCAACTAACCACCTAGTTTCTAATTTTCTTAATCTTCCTTTAACTTTACTTGATTTTTCTAAAACTGTTTTAAGAACATTATTATCTTTAAGAAGTTTTTTAGCAAAATTAATCTTCTGTGTTTTTTTCCAGTCTTTTGGGAAATTAACAATTGCTATATTTCCTAAAATATTAAAGGCTCTATGTTTTTTTTGTTTCATTTTTAAGTATTTTTTCAATAACTGCTAAAAATTCTTCTAAATCAAGAATAAAATTCTCTACTTCTTCTCTAGAAGAATTTTGCTGAAACCCATACAAAATTTCATGCCTATCTTCTCTTAAAAGATTAAAAGCATTGATTAACTGCCTAGGAATCCTATCTGAATATTTCTCATTAATATAAATATAAGTAGCATAATGACTTTTTTCTTGAATTCCATCTTTATAAAGAAGTGCTCTTGCAGCATGAAACATAGAAGTATAAATTGACAAAACAGAATTATTAAAAAACTCTGAAGCAAATAATTTCCTTGTCTCTATTAATTTTGATTTAGCTATTTTTATGCTTGACTCTGATTTCTTAATATCTGAAGAAATTTCTCTCAAAATCCTTTTTCTTATACACTCTTTTACATCCATTTTAATCTAAAATAGGAGTTTCTCCTATTAAATTTATTCCTGTTGAAATAACTTCTTGATAAAAAGCTTTATTTAATTTTTTTTGATTTTTCCATTGATTAACATTAAAAATATGAAAATTAACCTCTCGATTAAATTTTTTATGAAAATCTGAACAAATTTTTCTTATTTCTTCTCTATCTCTACAAAGAACTAAAAGATCAATATCACTTTCTGCACTATCTGTTCCTTTAGCAATACTTCCAAATAAAACAAAATTAAAAACTCTGTTCCTTAACAAATTAACAATTCCTGAATCTTCTATTTTTTTTAAAGAAAAAACAATTTTAAGATTCCTAAACACAATTGAATCAATATTTGCTTTAAAAGATCTTAGATTGGCTTTTCTCTCTTCATTAATTAATCTCTCTTTTAAAAAAAAATCTAGAAATCTTTGGGCACTATTCACACTTATTTTCAATTTCCTAGAAAACTCCCTTAAATGAATTTCTTCATAAGGATTTTCAATAAAAAATCTTAATGCTTTAAGTATTAAAATATTGTATTCCTTTTTCATACAAATGTACTATATTTTGATATATTTAAATCTTTGCCTAATACTCTAAAAGTTTATAAAAAGATTTAACATATAGGTTTTATGTTAAAAAAGAGGAATTTATTATCTATAGTTGTATTATTATCAATTAATTTCATAAGTGCAGCAACATTTTCAATAGGAAGTTTACTAGATAGTGTTGATGATTCAACAATGCTTCTTGGAAGTTTATTTTTAATTTTCTTTGCATTATTATATTTTGTGACTTGTAGGTTTTTCAAAAACAGCTTGACTGGAGAACCAAATAAAGCAATTGCGGGAACAATTTCATTTCTACTATCTTTATTAATCATCTGGGGTATAAACAAAACAGGATTTAGCATACAAAATATGTTTTATGATATAGGCATTTCTGAAAGCCTCTTATCAGCATTAGCACCAATTATCTTAATAATTGGATCAATAATTGTAATATGGAAACTTTCATTTAGATGGTTTTTAATTATTTTAGGGCTTTTGTTTATTTTAATATCTAATCTAACTGACCTAGTTTATGAAAAAGGATTATTAACCACAATTGGAATAATAATGTTAGTAATAGGCTTATTATTTCTCTGGAGAAGGAGAAGACAAGAAAGAGGCGGGGGAATTGGAAGTCCTGGAATGTTTAGAAGATTTAGAGATTCAAGAGACCCAAGAAATAGATTAGCCAGACTTCAAGCAAAAGGCCAACTAATGCAAGGAAAAAGAGAAATGAGAGGTATGAAAAAACAATTTAGAAAAGAAAGATAGGATAATATCAAGAGAGGAAAAATAGCAAGAGCAGGAAAATGGGGTGGAAGAGGCCTCAAACAAGGATACACAGATGTAAAAGATTACAGAAGAGCAAAAAAAGATGCTAGAGAATTTGATCAAAAAGTTCAAGCTGCCCAACAATACAGACAAGAAGAAGATCGCATAGCTAAAGAAAGTCTAGCAAAAAGAAGACAACAAAAACAAAGACCTGTTTTTGAAGATGTACAAAAACAACTAAATAGAACTGATGACAGAGGAGCTCAACAACAAGCTCAAAAAGAAGAAAAAAGACTCTTAATAGAATTCAAAAAAGCAGAAAAATCAATACTCCCAACAATACAAAATCCTAAAAGTGAAAAAGAATTAGAAAATATGCAAAGAACAATAAGAAGAAAACTTCTTCCATACTTCCACCCTGATAGACACCCGAACGCAATACAAACAGCAACAGCAATTTTTCAAAAACTAAACAATTATTCTGATATTGTAGAAAGTAAATTTCAGAAAATAAAACAAATAACATACCAAAAACCAAAACAGTTAGAGTACAAACAAACTAATTTAATAGAAGAAATACAAAAAAAAGAAGCAGAATTAAGGAAATGGATTACAAGATATCAAAATAGAATAAATAATCCTAAAAAAGCCCCTAAATTAAAAAACCATGTTTTAAGACTAGAAAAAGAATTAAATCAGTTAAAAAATCAGTTAAACTTTAAATATAGATAACCCCTAAAACCACTTATCTAAACCTTTTTGTTTTTGTTTTTCCTTAACAACCCTTAATTTATCAAGTTGTTTTTCAACTCTATCATTTGAAAAATCATGCCTTTCAACTAAAATTTCTTTTATTTTATCTTCATCTACTTGTCCAAACTTTATTTCAGAATCCACAACATCTGGTGTTTTAAAAATTTCAAAAATATCCTGCCAATCAAATCTGTCATCTTCAGGAAGACTCATAATCTGCTCTTCAACACTCTTAAAAATCAATACAGGTTGTTTATATTTCTTAACTATGTCTAAAGCTTTTTTTTGCCCTATTCCAGGAATTCCTCTTGGATTAAAATCAGTTCCTACTAAAATCCCAAGACAAATTAATTGATCAAGATTTATTTCTAAAGAATTTAAGACTTTATCTAAATCAATAAGTTCTGGTTTTATTTCAACATAACCAGAAAAAGTTTTTCTTCTTCTTGACAAAGTAAGATTTTGAATAAGAATAGGGGTTCCAAAAAGTAGACTATCATAATCTTGAGAAGCACTAGCATAAATTTCATTATTTTTTCTAGCAAGATGAGCTGCTTCTGCTTCTCCTTCACCAGGACCCTGAACAACTCCAATACCCATTGCTTCTAAAAGTTCTTTACTCTCTTTAACCATATCATCATCTAATCTAACCATCTGGCTACTATATTTCTTCATAGCATCTATATCCTCTTTATCTTTTGCATCTTGATATTTTTCTTTAGCAAAATCTCTAGCCTCTCCTCTTTTCTTATGTGTAGCTTTTTTAAGCTCAGGTGCCTTTCCATCAAAAACATAAACTAATTTCATTCCATCAGAAAGAAGATTAATATTTCTATAAAAAAGTCCAGAAAGATGACTTGTTACTCTTTTTTTAAAATCTCTTAAAGGAGTCCCATCTGGTTGTCTAATAGTAGAAAGAAACTGATAAATTGTATTGAAAGCATCCACACAAATAATTTTACCTCTAAGTTCAGACATTTCTATTTCTTTTCTTGGTATTATATCACGAATATTTAATCCCATTGTACAAAATTAACACATTAAAATTATAAATAATTATCTACTCAACATTATGTAAGTCATATATCCTATTTTCTTCTCCAGCAACATAAAAAGCCCCTCTTAAATGATTATGTATTGTTTCTGCATGAAGATGAAAAGAAGCACTATTTAGAGGTATATCATTCCCATTGTAAAGTATTGTTTTAAATCCTAAATCCCTTAAAAGATTGCTCTTTAAGTAAAATGCCTTTCTAAAAGGCCCCATCAAAAGATTGCTAGTTTCAACTAAATCGAGAACTTTCTTATTCTGCATATATTCTTGTTTTGTTATTATACTATTCATAAAATCACTCCCAAATAGGAGTATTTAAACCTTACTATGTCAAACTTTATGTGCAATCCATAGACATATGTCACCCCTAAAACAATTTGGTAAAATCATTATAAATTTCATCAGGAGTTTTTCCACTTAGACTTTTATGAGGTCTAAAATGATTATATTTCATTCTCC
>JAHIWS010000001.1 GCA_018815925.1 Nanobdellota archaeon
AAACACAACTATTGAAGCTGTTGACCACTACATAAAATCTTCTCAACCTTGGGTTTGTTAGTTTTAACATTTTGTTTTTATCCTTGATACCTCGCGCTTTAGCGCGGGGTTATTCATTTTAAAAATATATTTCATATCCGTGCCTTTCTTCACATACAAAAGTTTTTTCACCTTTATCAGTACTTCCTACTAAGACCGGGATTAAAATTATTTTTTCTGGATTTCCAATATCACCAATTGGACCTGAAAATACCCCTCCTTGTCTTAGTCCATTTTTCCATTTATCAGATAATTCATTTAAATCTTCTGTGTAATGACTTCCAGGTGCAAATATTTCTAATTTAATATTAAATATTGGAACATTTCCCAGATTACTGACATATAAAGATGAGCCATCATAACTTGCTTCAAATTCAACATCATCACAAACAAGTTTTACATTTTTTCCAAATTTTGTTGCTTCTTCTCCAAGCATATTTTTAAACCATAAAAAAATAATTAGTGCTATTATCATCACCATTGCAATTAATAAGACAGTAGCAATAACAGGTGAAACCCCTTTTTTCTTTAAACTCTTTTTATTTATCATGTTATTTTAAATACAAATCTACTTTTAAATTTTTATGTGCAGCTTATTTTTTCACTTATTTTTGCTTCTCCACAATTAACAAGCCTTTTTTTATTATCTTCTTCTTGCCATCTAAAAGGTATAATCTCAATTAAATCTATTGTTCCAAAATCAGCACCTGATAAATTAAAATTATGAAAAAATTCTTGGTCTGGTTTAAATGTATTAAAATCTTCTCCACTCGCTTGTCCACTAAAAACAATTCCTGGATTTAGTTTTTCATTCCCAGAATAATAATTTGTTAAGTCTATTGTGGCAATTGTTTGATCTGAAGAATTTGTAGTACGAATAAAATATCCTCCAATATTAAATTTTCCATTATTTTTAAAAGTCAGATTAAATTCAGTACCAGAGCATGCTTTTTCCTTAATAAACATAGAAACTCCTTCAGGACACTCTAAAACATCCGTTGGAATATAGGTTTTTAATTGTTTGTAGATAATAGCTCCAACTACAATTGCAAATGAAATTAGCAAAACATATCCCACCATTATGCTAATCCCCTTAGTTTGTTTTAAGTTTATCATTTTACCCAGTCAGCACATGATTTTCTCCATTTATGTCTTGAGATAATATAAAATAAAAGTTTTTCCCTGGTTTTAAATTAAATTCATAATTTAACCCATATAAAGGAACATTTATTTTATTTCCTGTTATTGTAGGATTTATATTAATTCTTTGGTCTCCTTCATATTTATAAGCTTCTATACCAGGATTTGTTCCTGTTATAAAATATATTTCTATATCTTCTCCAACATAGTCAGAATAATCTTTAGTAAAATTCTCTATTTTTGAATCTCTTGTGTAAGTTTCATAATCTAAAATTTTTTCACTTTCTATTTTTAATTCTTCCCTTATGTCAGATATTTTTGTTGTTGTTCTTTTTTTTGAATAATTTACAATTGAGGAAAATCCAATAAGTATAGCAATTAATATAACTGCAGCAACAAAATAAAATTGTCCTGATTTATTGCCTCTTTTCTGCATAAGTAAACAAAGAAATTATTGTTTATTAAGTTAATTATGTAAATTAGGATATATTGTAGGCAAAAAACATATTGTAGACCCAGAGGTTTGCTTCCAAAAAACCAGAAAAGCTACCTTCATTCTTCCTCGGTTCTGCGACCTGCTAAGCATCTTAACAAATGTTTAGGGCTGCTCCGATCAAGGTCTGACCCAATTCGCATATGCAAGATCAAAGCAGACAAAACGTCAATGTCCAAACAAAGACCTTTCCGACATTTCAGTCACGCCCCTCCTTGCAGTTTGCCATAAAGCCCGTTTGCAAATGGCAGAGGGCTAACCTGCCAACCTAGTCTACATAATATGGGAGAAATAAAACCTTTTTAAGATTTCCTATTAACCAATAAAATTAAAATAGCAATTAAGATTAAACTTAAAAGAAGACTAACCCAAAGGCCAATATTGTTATTCTTTTGAATGAGGCTTTTTGAAATAATTTCTTCCTGGCATCCTGTTTTTTCATATGGTTTGTTATAAACAAAACCACACTTATTAATATCATAACATAATCTTTTCATCACCCCATCATTACATTTACTCCAAGAGCCACATTTCCAATTAGGCTCACAAAAATTAATATCAAGATACCTTATATTGTGTGAAGCAGACCCTGAACTTTTAGAAGATGTGTCTTCATCAGGTTCTGTTTCATTATTTTCTATTATAATTACTGGGCCTAATATTTCTATTCCCGGACTATTATCACATAAATTCCCTATTCCATCTTCATCAGTATCTAATTGATCTGGATTATAGACTTCAGGACAATTATCAATATTGCTCCCAATATTATCTTGGTCTACATCATGAATAATATCAGCATTTATAAGGCTAAAATTAAACACTAATATTGAAAAAATAATCAATATGAATCTGTTATTCATACTTCCAAAGAAAATTAATTATATTTAAAGATTATTGTGGTGAAAAATGGCTTATTCTTTTGCAACCAAAAGATTTAAATATTTAAACGTATTTATGTTTTTATAAATAAAATGGTAAGCATAACAATTTCAGTACCAGAAGAGGTAAGAAAGTTAATGAAAAAATTTCCAGAGGTTAATTGGTCTGGGTTAGTTAGGCAATGCATAAACGATAAAGCAAAACAACTTGTTATAAAAGAAGAATTATTGAATCAGTTTAAAAAAGAAAAGGAGTTTAATGAATGGGCTGTTAATCTTGTAAGAGAAGGCAGAAAATGAAGATTGTTGTAGATACAAATATTCTCTTTAGTTTTTTCTGGAAAAACTCAGTAACAAGAAAATTACTAATAGCATCTAATTTTGAACTTATTGCACCTGAATTAGTGTTTAATGAACTTAAAAAATATTCAAACGAGATAATTAAAAAAACAAAAATTACAAAACAATTTTTTAAAAATGAATTTTTAAATTTAAAGAAAATTATTGATTTTGTAAATTATAAAGAATATACTTCTTATATTAAAGCTGCAAGAAAAATATTTCCTGATAGGGATGATGCTGAACTTTTTGCTTTATGTTTACGATACTCTTGTTTTTTATGGAGCAATGATTCTATTTTAAAAAAGCAAGACAAAATAAAAGTTTTCTCTACAGATGATTTAATTGAATCCCTTTTTTGAAATTATTTCTTTTTAGAAACACTAATTAAGACAAATAAAATCACAATTAATATCATAAATATAAAACCAATTCCAACTCCAGATTTTGCAAAATTTGTTATTCCAGTAACAGCTCCTGTAATTCCGGCAAATCCTACAGAACCACATTCTCTTGAAATTTCTGGTCTTAGGTCTTGTGTACCACATTCATTGATATCTCTACAAGTCCTAGTCCCACACAAGTCTTTTGAATTGCTCCATGTTTGACAGGCCCATCTTTCAGTACAATCAGTTTTTTCTTCTCCATTTGCTGTTGTTTCCGACGACAAAATAGTAAAATTATTATTAGAACCACTTCCAGAACTTGAACTAGAAGATCTGCCTCCTCCACTAGAACTACCTCCAGAAGAACTACCTGATGAATCTGAAGCATCACAATCTCTAGTTATATCACAATTTGCAGGTTTTAAATATTCACTATTACAGTTTGTATTTGATTGAATGCAAATAAATGTTTGTTCATTATTTACACAGCTACTCCAAAAACTACTACTCCAGTCTTCCTCACAAGTATCTGGATTAATTATGATTGAACCTGTTCCAACATCAACATTAAAATTTCCATGGTAAGAAGCAGAAGAAACAAGGCTAGGAGCTAAGAATAATACTAAGAATATTAATAATAATTTTTGTTTCATTACATCAACGGCGAGGATACCCTAACTTTTAAGTTTGGTGAGGAATCGCCGTCCTCAAAGTTTATTTCTTTTGAATGATTAGAAACAGAAGGTCTGGATACTAGACCTCCTGAATTAAAGTGAACATAGTTAGAA
>JAHIWS010000002.1 GCA_018815925.1 Nanobdellota archaeon
TGCTCGTTGAGGCAGTTACTTTGTATAGGGAGGCTAATTTGGATGTTTAAGCCGCATCACCCAAGCGTGGTTGATATAGAGGCTAATTTGGATGTTTAAGCCGCATCACCCAAGCGTGGTTGATATAGAGGCTAATTTGGATGTTTAAAATGAATCTTTTGAAAAGGTTCCCAAACTAGAAATAAAAATAAAATGGTAAAAGAATATGAAAAGGCATGGGGCAAAGAAATTTGGATAGCAAATAATGATAAGTATTGTGGAAAATTACTTTATATTGGCAAAGCAAAAATATGTAGTATACACTATCATAAAAACAAAGATGAAACTTTTTATGTTTTAAAGGGAAAAATATTTATGGAAGTAGATGGTGTAAAAAGTGTTTTAGATGAAGGATGTATTTTAAGAATTAAACCAGGAGTAAAACATAGATTTGGAGGTTTAGAAGAAAGTATTATGATTGAAATATCAACACATCATGAAGAAGATGATTCTTATGGAGATACTCAGAGTGGTGATATGCCTAAAGAAATAATGGAGAGGTATTTATAAAATGGCAAAAAAATCTAAACTTTCAACACCTGCATGGATAAAAGAAGGATATGATTCCCTTGCAGAGTATGAAAAAGCCCAGGGTATTGAAAATAAAAAGAAAATTGGTAAAACATTTAAGATAAGAGAATGTCCAAAGTGTGGAAGTGATGATGTTGGAATTGTATTAAGTAATAGCGATGCTGAGGAAGGAGGAGGAAAAGAATGGGAGTGTAGAAAATGTTGTTGGGTTGGTACAGATATAAAAGTTAAAGAATTAGATGAAGATGAAATGATGAAATATTTAGATGAAAGAGGTGAGGAAGTTGCATAGATAAGAAGCAAGGCCTTTAGCTGTATTTTTTGCAGAACAAAAAACACAATGGAAGAAGAAAATATATTTAATGAAGATGATGAAGAACTAGAAGATGTTGAGGTGCTAGAGTTTGGTTTAGATGATGAAGAAATTGATGAATTAATTGAAAAGCTTAATAACTTAAAAAAAACAAAAGAAAGTTTTGAGTTTGATATTGATGGAAATAATGAGTTATTAATTAAATATGAACAATTAGAAGAAGGAGAAGAAAGTGAATGAAGAAAGAATAATTGTAATAAGTGGGTATTTTGATCCAATACACAAGGGACATATAGAATATATCCAATTAGCTAAAAAATTAGGGGATAAGTTAATTGTTATTTTAAATAATGATAATCAGTGTGCAATGAAAAAAGGAAAGGCTTTTATGCCTATAGAAGATAAGAAAGCAATTTTAGAAGCAATGGAATATGTTGATGAAGTGTTTGTAAGTATTGATGAAGATGGTAGTGTTTGTGAATCTCTTAAAGCAATTAAACCACATGTTTTTGCTCAAGGAGGAGATAGATTTAGTGATGAAGTTCCTGAAGGTAAAGTTTGTAGAGAATTAGGAATAGAAATGGTTGATAATTTAGGAACAAAGTTACAATCAAGTTCTGATTTAATTAGAGCCCATAAGGAATTCAATTCTAAACATAGTTTGGAGTCAGCACCAGAACAAAAACAGGAAATTAGGTTGGATACTAAAGCACAAAAGGAGTTTGAAGAAAATGACCAAAACAGCGTGTGAAATGATTGATGAAGACAAAAAGGATTCTGAAAAAGGAGTAGTGAATACTGAAGTATCAGCTGAAATGAAAAAATCGTATTTAGATTATGCTATGAGTGTTATTGTGTCTAGGGCTATTCCGTCAATTGAGGATGGATTAAAACCTGTTCAGAGGAGAATTCTTTATGCTATGAATCAGATGGGATTAAAACCAGGAACTCAGACTAAAAAATCTGCAAGAGTAGTTGGAGATGTTATTGGTAAATATCATCCTCATGGTGATACTGCAGTTTATGAGGCAATGGTTAGACTTGCTCAAGATTTTTCTTTAAGATATCCTTTGGTATTTGGTCAGGGAAATTTTGGATCGCAAGATGGTGATCC
The DNA here is from genome assembly GCA_018815925.1 of Nanobdellota archaeon. Classification (GTDB taxonomy): domain Archaea; phylum Nanobdellota; class Nanobdellia; order Pacearchaeales; family GW2011-AR1; genus JAHIWS01. The sequence continues at coordinate 1,998 of JAHIWS010000002.1, forward strand.
TCCTGCTGCATATAGATATACTGAGGTAAAGTTAATGCCAATATCTATGGAGATTCTTCAAGATATTGATAAAGAAACAGTAAAATTTCTTTCTAATTTTGATAATTCTATGAAAGAGCCAGAATTACTTCCTGGAAAACTTCCAACTTTAATGTTAAATGGGGCTACAGGTATTGCTGTTGGTATGGCTACAAATATTCCTCCTCATAATTTAGTAGAAGTTTGTGATGCAATCACCACATACATAAAAAAACCAAATATTTCCATTGATGAACTTTGTAAAATTGTTACTGGTCCTGATTTTCCTACAGGTGGTTTTGTACAAGGAGATATGAGTGAACTTTATAAAACAGGAAGAGGTAGATTAATTCTTAGAGGAAAAGTGAATACAGAAATTGTTAAGAAAAAAGACGCAGTTGTTATAACTGAAATTCCTTATATGCTGAATAAGTCTGTTTTAATGACCCAAATAGCTAATTTTATTCAATCTAAGAAAATAAAAGATGTTACTGATTTGAGAGATGAAAGTTCTAAGGGAAAAATAAGAATTGTTATTGAATTAAGAAAAGGAGCCAATTCTAAGTTTATTATTAATGCCTTACATAAATATACAAGACTTCAAGATTCATTTAATGTTAATTTTTTAGCTTTAGTTAATAATCAACCTCAGATTTTGAATCTAAAAGATGTTGTTGAACAGTATGTGAAATATAGAAAAATTATGGTTACAAATAGGTCTAAATTTGAGTTAAAAAAAGCAAAAGAAAGACAAGAAATAGTTGAGGGGCTTTTAATAGCTTTGAAAAATATTGATGAAGTTATTTTTATTATTAAAAAATCTAAACATACAACAGAAGCACTTGAGAATTTAATTAAAAAATTTAAATTAACTAGGAAGCAGGCTCAAGCAGTATTAGAAACAAAACTTCAACAATTAACATCTTTAGAAACAGATAAACTTAAAAAAGAAGCTCAAGAATTAAAAGAAAAAATTTCTGAATTTGAAAAGATTTTAGGGGATATAAATGAGGTTTTGAAGATAATCATTAAAGAAATTAATGAACTTAAAAATAAATATGGTGATAAAAGAAGAACATATGTTTTACAAAGAATTAGTGATATTTCTGAAAAAGATTTAGTACAGAAGAAAGATGTTGTTGTTACAATAACTGATAAAGGTTATTGCAAAAGAATTGATACTAAAACTTATAAAGAGCAAAAAAGAGGGGGAAAAGGTGTTATTGGAAGTGGATTAGCAACAGGAGATTTTGTAAAGCAATTAATTACCTGCTCTACTCATGATTATTTAATGTTTTTTACAACAAGAGGAAGGGTTTTATGGTTAAAAGCATATGATATTCCTGGTGCTGAAAGATATAGTAAGGGAAAAGCTTTGATTAATCTTTTAAAACTAAGTAATGAAAGAATAACCAATGTTATTTCTGTGAATGATTTTGAATCTGAGTATAGTTTGTTTATGGCAACAAAAAAAGGAATTGTTAAAAAAATATCTTTGAATAATTTTTCAAAGCCAAGAGCTTCAGGCATTAAAGCCATTAATCTTCCTAACGATGGTTCTGATATTTTAATAGGCGTAGAAATTGTAAAAAAAGGCCAGGAGATTTTATTGGCTACAAAACAAGGTAAAGCTATTAAATTTAATGAAGAAAATGTTAGGGCTATGGGAAGATCTAGTTATGGGGTTACTGGCATAAAGATGGGTCAAAATGATGATGTGGTTAGTTTAGAGGTTCTTGATGCAGATGCTGTTATAACTATCACTAAAAAAGGATATGGTAAAAGGACTGCTGTTAAAGATTATAGAAAAACAGCAAGAGCTGGAAAAGGAGTGATTAATCTTAGGGTAACTGATAAAACAGGTGAGGTTGTTAATACAGTTTCTGTTAATAATTCTGATAGCATAATCATTACAACTGCAAAAGGAATTGTAATTAGGACTTCATTGAAAAATATAAGGGTTATGGGAAGAGCTGCTCAAGGTGTTAGAATTGTTAAACTTCAGCAAGGTGATTCTGTTACTGATTTAGTTAGGGTTCCAGAAAATGGAATTGAGAGTTAAGGGTTTTTTTAGGTAATTGTTTGTCTTTTTTGTGGGAAATATTTTGTTTTATTTTTTCTGCATTAAGAATGAAGATTATGGTTAAGCCCCTAAAAACTTAAGTGCTTCATAAACAAGGAATCCTGGCCAGACAAATGATTTTAGAACTCCCAAAACTCCTATCCAAAATCCATTGGCTGTAGAAAGATAATATACTAAAGCCCCAATAAAACCTAATCCGTAAATACATGCTCCATTTCCAGCATTATTGCACTTAGTTCTTTTTTTAGTAAGGCTCATATTTGTTTTTAATTTCTTTTTTGCCATGCTTAATTAAAGAAATATTAATTTAAAAATATATTGTTTTGTTTATAGTGAATTAGAATTTTCTTTCCAAGCAGGGCAGATATTTTTATATTCGCACCAATCGCAGAGTTTTGAAATATAAGTTGGAAAATTTGTTGCAGATTCTATCTTATTTATTAAGAATAAAATTTCTTTTTTTAATTCTCCTAGTTGCTCATTTGTTCTTTTTGAATTTATTTTTATACCATGAGCAAGATAATGCCATATAAGTGCTACTTCTTTTTCTTTTCCAAATAATTCTTTTATTGCTATGGCATATAAAGCAAGTTGTTTATCATTTTCTACTTGTTCTTTTGTTGGAAGATTATTTGCTGTTTTGTAATCGTGAATTTCATATTCTCCTGTTTCTAGATTATGGACTAATCTATCAATAAATCCAATAAGTTTTATGTTAGCGCTTTCATCAAGAAGGATTTCTATTTTTTTTTCTGTTTCAAGGGTATTGTCTTTAAATGGGTGGTTTTTTAAATAGTAATTAACAAGAAATTCAACACCTTTATTAAAATAATCTCTTTCTGTAAATTCTTTTTTGACTATTTTTATGTTTTCATTATAATTTTCTTTCCAAGTTTCTGAATAAATAGTTATTATTTTCCCTATTTCAGGTATTCTTTTTGATTTTACTTCATTGTAAAGATATTCTAAAACAGAATGAACAGTAAAGCCTAGTAGGGATTCAACTGATTTTTCTAGTACTTTTATTTTGTTTATATATTTGTATTTAAATTTTTTTGGGCATTGTTCAAATGAGTTAATTTTTGAATAAGAATATATTTTCATTATTAATCAAAAAAATCAGGGGTTATAAAGTTTATTGAGCTTCTTCAATATCATTAGCTAAAAATCCCCACCAAGGATTTCTGAATTTGAGGATTTCACCATTTTCTGCATTAACTTGAATTCTTGCTTTTTCTCTTACAGGAATTATCCAAAATAATCTTGCTTTCTTTTTTGCTTGAACTTCATAGATAGCATCTTCTGTTAATTCAATTTTATCACATTCGCAGGTTTTTTGTTTTATTCTTTGTCTTATTTTTTCTTGAACTTGATCTGGAAGAATTATTTCTTTTGTTCCTTTAGTAAAGTTTCCATATGTTTTGTTATTATAGTGATATAATTCTATTTTTGTTGATGCGTTTATTCCTTTAACTTGGAAGATTCTATTTCCTGATCCTGCAAAAATAGTCATTTCTCTTTCGCCATTTTCTAGTCTACATTTTATTGTTCTTCCTGTACACACACAACTGTCTGTACATTCTTGGCCTGTTCTATATTCAAATTTTAATCTATTTTTTTCTTGAATAGCTTGTTTTATTTTTTCACAAAAATTATTATTTACTATTTCAGCGTTAAATTCTCCAGATGAAATACAATCAGTTTCTTCTATTGAATTATACCATGAATCTTTATTTCCTTTTAATCTTGTTCTTTTACAACATACTTTATTTTCATCTTCATTATCATTCTCTTCTTCCAATATACAAATTCCCTTTTTACACTCTTTTCCAGAAGGGCAATCAGAATCTTTAAAACATTGTGGATTTACAAATTTACATAAATTATTAACACATTTTGGAACCATTACAACAGCAGCACATGTGGATTCACAAATAACATCTGTACAATTTATTCCATAATCATTTCCTGGAACAGGAACAACATAATCATCATTTGCTTCAATAGTAGCTTTATTTAATACAGTTGGACAATGATAAGTGCAACAATCGCTTTTATTTACTGCCTCAACACAATCTTCATTTTCCTCACAATATCTTTCTTCATCAACTTCTGTACAATCTTTTGGACAACTGCATTCTCCTTCCCATGCTTCACAAATTCCATTTCCACAATCAGTGCAAGTTCCATATCCTCCTGGAGCAGTGATACATTTTCCTTCATTATTTTTCTCAGAGTTTCCTACAGCAATTAAACCTTCACAGCATTCGGTTATAAGTCCTTTACTTTCTCCTTCTTGTGCACAATCTGGCTCAATTACATATTCACTTCCGCAAGTTCCATCGTAGAATTCTGCTGCAGGACAGCTGGTTTCATTATCAAATTCACAAGTGTCATTATTTGAATTGTAATTATAACCCATTTCTGCACAATACATTGCAAGAGAGTTGGGAACAGCTAAAACAAACCAAGTTAGAAAAATTATACTAAAAACAAATAATGTAATTATTAATGTTTTTTTCATGCTTTAAAGAATAAGAAACCCTTTATAAAATTATCCAATGACTTCACCAAACCCAATTAATCTCCAGTGATTATTTATGTTTCTTGCTATTCCTACATTGTCTTTTTTTAAAGCGACTACAGGAATGTTTAAGCTTAATTCTATTTCATCTTCTTTAATTTTTTCAACACTTCCTACTGTGATTGTTGTGTTTATGCTCAACATTAGCATTTCTTTGGTTTTTATTGGCTCAACTTGTTTTTTTATTTCTGTTCCTAAAACTTCATCAAAAAGCTGGCTTTTTATCTTTATATTATGGCTTATTTCAGGAAGATTTCCTTTTGTTGAAACTAAACAACCTGTTAGTGAATCTGTTTTTGTTAAAAAAGGGTCTAGTTCTGTTTCAATGGAAATGCTTGCTCCTGGAAGAATTTCATTTACTAATTTATCTCCTTTATGCAATGAAATAATTTTTGTTGTAAGGGTTTGGTAATTCTGTTGATTTGCTTTTTTAAAACTTAATCCTGGTTTTATTTCTATTTCATCTCCAATTTTTAATTTTCCTTTTTTTAAAATTCCTCCTAAAACACCTCCATTTAATTTTTCTATTTCTTTTCCTGGTTTATTTATATCAAAACTTCTTGCTACCAAAAAAATAGGGTTAGTGTTTATTTCTTTTTTTGGAATTTCAAGTTTACATAATTCTTCTAGAATTTTTTCAATATTTATATTTTGGTGCGCTGAAGTAGGTATTATTGTGCAATTTTCGTAACTTGTCCCTTTAAGGAATTTTTTTATTTCTTTGTAATTTTTTAAGGCTTGCTCTTTAGATACCAGATCTATTTTGTTTTGGACTATTATTATATTTTTTATTTTTTTAGCTTGAATTGCCATAAAGTGCTCTTTGGTTTGAGGTTTTATTCCTTCGTTTGCAGCAATTACTAAAATAGCAGCATCTATAATCGCTGCTCCAGAAAGCATTGTCGCCATAAGCATTTCATGACCTGGTGCATCTATAAAGCTTATATATCTTTGAGCTGTTCCTTCTTTGATATTAAATTTATCTCCTTTTTTGAAAATAGTTGTATCTGCATAACCAAGTTTTATTGTTATTCCTCTCTTTAATTCTTCTGAATGAGTGTCTGTAAACTTCCCGCTAAGTTGAGTTAGAAGGGTTGTTTTTCCATGGTCTATATGTCCTAAGACTCCTACGTTTATTTCTGGTAATTGTTCTGTCATAAAATATGATAATAGAAAGAGTTTTTAAAGCTTGTTAAGAATTTGGAATATACTGATGAAAACTTAGTTTTGGAAAATTATTTAGATATTCTTTAAGTGTTTTGCTTGTTCTTCTGTGAATTTCTTCATCAGCAAGAAGTAATGCAAAATCTGATTTAAATCTTGGAGTCCAAGCTTGCATTGCCCCATTTTTTGTGATGTATGGTTCTGCACGTGTTAGGTTTGGATTACTTGATGGTGAAAAAGGAAATAAAAAAATGTCTTTGTCTTTTTTTCCATTGTTTTGAGTTTTTCCAAATATAAATCCTATAAGATACATTTCCCCATTTTTAGGAATTTTACTAACCCTTTGTGTAAAATAACCTACTGCTCCTTCTAATCCTCCATAAATTTCTTTTATTTTTTCATTAAATATATAAGCTCTTGCAGGAATATTGTTTGTAGGTAAGTTTAAAACTGCTAAAATATTTGGACCAATGGGATTTATTTTCTTAACTTCTTTTAATTTCATTAATTGAAAAATCATTTTTAAATTTAAAAGAATTATGTAGAAGAAATAGTTTTATTTGAGTATGTCCTCTATTGTTGTGTTTGTTATTTGCCAAAGATTAGGGTTCTTTTTGATTTTTCTATAATCTTGAATAAAATCTTCACTAGTGTAAATTAGTTCTCCTGATGTTTCTGATTGAAATATTACTGAAAAATCAGCAGAAAGAAGATCTTTTCTTATTTTTTTTATGATTCCTGTGTGGTATTCTGGCAACCTTGAGTTATCTCCTGCTAATTCTCTGTTTTTATTAACCTTTTTTATGTGCTTAGCATAATTTAAGTTTGTTTCTACTTTTTGTCCAACATTAAATTTTGGAATTTTCATATTATTTGTATTTTAAAAATTAATTATTTTTCTTTTGTTTTTTCAGGAGCAGTATTTTTTGGTTTGTTTTGCTCTGAAAATATTTCTGATAAAGGTTTAGATCCTTGTTTTGTAATCTTCATATTAATTTGAATAATTTCAGGCGAGATTACTTTGCCCCTTACTGTTTTTCTTAATTTAAGGCCTTTTGGTCTGTTTTTAGACCTTTTTCTTTTTCCTTCATGTTTGGGTCTTTTTTTCATTGCTTTTCCATAAGTGAGTAAGACTTTTTTTAAACCAACTCCTTCAACTTCTTTCATAGAAGTAAAACCTGCTTTGTCACTTGTTCCTGTTATTTCTAATTCATAATCTTCTAAAGCTGGAAGAATCTCTTTTCCAGGTATTTTGTTTCCCAATTCTTTTCCGATTAGACTTTCTGATTCTAGTTCTAGCTTATAGGTTTTTCCATCTTTACTAGATATATTGATTTTGAATGGCATATTAAGGAATAATAAAGTTTACTTAAAAAGCTTTTGATTGCTATTTTAAACCACATATATTTTAAAATCTATTTTGGTGGATATTAACTCCCCCAATCTGATTTGTTTTGTCTTTTTATTTCTGCAATTTCTTGTAAGACTTTTATTTCACTTTGAGAAAGAAGGTCTTTATTTTTTTTAAAAGTTTTAAATTGTTTTTCTCCTATGTCTGAGTAAAGATAATTTTTATTTTTTAGTTGTCTTTCATAATTTGTTCCTGGAATAGAGATTGCTACCTCAAGACCTTCTTTAGCTTCATTAACTGATTTATTTTCTGACTGAATATTTTTTATTCTTCCTACTTTTTCTGTTTTTTCATTAATAATAGTCAATCCAGATATAATTTTTCCTGCTTCTATTTTAACACCAAAAATAGCTGGTTTTGTGTTCCTAAAAATATATTGATGGAGGATTTTAAGTTTACAAATTGTTGAAAGTTCCATGATTCTTTTTTTTTCTATTTCTTTGGATTTTTCTTTTCTAAATTCAATGCTATTTTCAATTAATTTATATATTACTTTATCTGTTAATATTTTTATTTTTTGATTTTTTAATTCATTGGCTTCTTCATCAATATCAACATTAAATCCAACAATTAGTGCATCTAGTTCATTTATATCTAGATTTGCTTTTGCAGAAGTTAAATCATTTTTATTGATTGAACCTATTCCTGCTTTTACAACAGAAATGTTGTTTTCTTTTAAGAGTGTTAAAAGTGCTTCAAGACTCCCTAATGAATCTGCTTTTGCGATTATTCCTTGTTTTTGGGTTTGGATATTTTCAGCTAATTCTTTTTTAAATTCTTTTTTTATTTCTTCTTTGTTCTCTTTGTATAACATAAAGGGCATTCCTGGAAGGATGTTGATTTTTTCTGTGGTTTGTATCCTGAGCCCTGTTGATGCTTGTACTTTACTTTTTGGTTTGAATTTTGTACATAAAGGTTCCACCTCTTCAAGTATTCTTATTTTAGTTATTACTGGTTCTCCTTCAAAATTAGATATTGCTATTTCTGATGTTTTTGAAAGTTCTCCATCATATAAAATTGCTTCAATATAATTTGTTGTTTTTTCTTTTTTTATTTCTAAAATTACCCCTCTTGCATCTTTTCCTAATTTTAGTTTATTTTCTAGATATTTCTGGCTTAATCCACATAACATCATTATTAGTTCTGGTATTCCTTGTTTTGTTTTAGCTGAGCAAGGAATCAAAGCCACTTTTTTTGTAAAATCTTTTATATTATAAAATAAATCTGCATCAAAACCATAACTATTTAGAGACCCTATTAAGGTCATGTATTTCTCATCAAATACTTGTTTTATATTTTGTGGTTGAGATTCAATATTTTCTTGTATTGGTTGTTCTTTGTTTCCTCTCCATCCTGAAATATTATCTATTTTGTTTATTGCTATTAGAAAAGGGACTTTATTGAGTTTAAGTATCTGAAGAACTTCTGCTGTTTGAGGTTTTATTCCTTCGTTTATGTCAATGACTAGAATTGCTAAATCAGCTAAATTTCCTCCTCTTTTTCTTAAATTAGTAAAAGCTGCATGTCCTGGTGTATCAATAAATAAAAATCCAGGTATGTTTAGTTTGATTCCTGAGCTTTCTATTAATGGACAGACTTTTTTTAGTTGAGATAGGGGGTAAAGACTAAAGGATATTTTTTGAGTTATTCCTCCTGCTTCACCTTCTTGAATACAGCTTTGTCTAAAGCAATCAAGGATACTTGTTTTTCCATGATCAACATGTCCGCATACTGTTATGATTGGTTGTCTTATTTTCATAATTTCCTTAGTAGAGAAGTATTTTTAAACCTTAAGTTTAAAAATATTTTATGAATCAATATATAGAAACCGAACTTTGGAAAGAGGAAAATGGAAAGTATTTTATTTTTAGTATAAAAATGGATAATAAACCTAATGATAGGTTTGGCAGATTAGTTTTTTTAGGAGAATATGTTAAAAACGAAGGTGAGGTAATAAAGAGTTATAGGAGATTGGCTCAAGATAATCTTATGAAATACATGGTTTTAGATACAAAAGGAGAACCAAATAAGAATTTATTAAATGTTTTAGAAACTATAAGATTTAATCACAATAAGAAAACAAATGATTTAATGAGAAAAAGGTTTGAATAATAGGACTTTGACTAAGAATTCTATTAGTATAGAAAATTATTTATTATTCAAAGTCTTTTAAAAATGATGGAAAAAACAATAGAAAATAGTGTAATTGAATTTAAAGACTTATTGAGTAGTAGGTTTAAACAAGGACATGTGCAGTTTAGGATAATTAAGTATTATTACATGGATAAAGATCCTAAATTAGTTGCAAAAATGTTGGGTGAAAAGGTTAAAGATATTAAGGAAGCTTATAAGATACTTGAACAAATTTTGAAGATAGAGAGGGTGAATAAAGATATAATACATTAAGTTCTTAATTGATTGTATAAAGAATATTAAGAACAAGGCGTCCGAAGCCAAGAAAGTAAAAACCGAAGCTCAAACTTATCTTGATTCTTCCACCTTATCCTACATTTTAAAGATGGTTTTGTTATATTTAAGCATTTCTCAGCATTGAAAAGTTGTTACAAACTATAGAAATTTTTAAAAGCAATTAATAAGATTTAAAAATAGATTTTATTTCTGAAATTTATGAATTATACAATAAAAGACTTAAATGAAAAATATGATTTAGAATTAGATAAAGTAATTTCTAATATTCAGAAATTTAAATCTAAACTTGTTTTATTGCAGTTTCCAGATGGATTGAAGATTTATGCGACTGCAGTTGTTGATTATCTTGAATTTAAAACAAAAGCAGAATTTTTAATTTGGTTTGGAAGTTGTTATGGTGCATGTGATACTCCTATTCTTGGAAAAGATTTAGATAAAAAAATTGATTTGGTGATTCAATTTGGGCACAATGAGTTGATGCCGAGCTTTTAGATTTTGACTAATATAATTATAAATAACAGAATTTTGGAGTGAGTAGAGTTATTGAGCCAAAACAATTTTAGTTATTAATATTGGCTTGATGAGGCATATAGTTTTTAATAATCAATATTATGTGTAAATTGAGACCAACTTATTAAGGCATTTGTTCCTTTTAGATTTAGTAATTTTTGTGGAGGATGCTAAGATTTATCTTCTAATAAAGTAAAGTCGTCAGTTTCACCCAAGGTAGCTAAACACATATAATTATTTCTTTTGCCTATACTTAGAACTATTTTTTTATTTTTATTTGCTTTTTCTATGAAATAAATAAGGTTTGCTTTTTTATTCTCATCCATGAGGAAAGAGTTTCTTTTACATTTAAAAATGTTGTTATTGTAATAAACTTTTATAATTAGGCGATGTTGCTTTTAAATTACAACCAACCCATTAACAAAGATAATCCTATTAAGAATAATAAAATTCCTGCAATTAGATGGAGAATTCTTATGTTTTTCTTTTTCCAGTATTCAACTTCTTTTATTGTTGTTGATCCAATATAAACAGCTAGTGTTACACCAAGCATAGGAATTACAAAAATAAAATTATAATAAAGAAGCCATGGAATAAATTCTATTGTTGTTAAATCTGAAAGAACTCCTGATGCTACAATATAAGGCCCTATTGTACAAGGCAATAAAAATATTGTTACTATAAGTCCTGCTATAAAAGCACCTTTTGCTGAAGTTACTTTTTCTATTATTTTTTTAACTTTAGGTCTCATAGTTAAGGGCATTTCTGTTCCTATCCCTCCTTTCCGATAATATAAAAAGTCTTTTATTTGGAGAGCTCCTAGAATCATGGCTAAAATTCCAAATAATTTATAGATTGTTCCTGATATTGATCTTAAAAAAATTGAGGCTGTTTTCCATAGTGTTACTAGAGCAAACCCAAAAAAAATATAACCAATATAAATAGCAAAAACAAATGTCAAACCTCCAAAAAGAACCCTTGATCTTTTTCCAGGATCTTGAATAAGTATTGCAACTAAAATTAATAATAGGACAGCGAGAGCGCAGGGATTAACTGAATCTGCTAATGCTAATCCTGTTATTTTTATAATTGTGGGGTCTATCATTTTAACATCTTGTTAGCTTTTTTAGATTCTCAATACTTTGTATTCCTTTAAATAATTCTTCTCCTATTTTCCATGTTGGGGTTGCTGTGATTCCAGAACATTTTTCTTTTTCAAGAAAACAATCAATCACATTCAGGTGTTTATAATTGTCTCCAAACAATTTTTCTTGAGCTTCACAAGCATGACACCCTAATTGAATATATAGTGTTGATTTTTTTCCTATGCACTCTGCAAGTTCTTCTGAAGTATTACTGGGCTTTATTAAAATCATAATTGAGAAAAGTATTATTACTAAAATTATTATTAAGGTTATTAAACTATTTTTTTTCATAATTAGAAAAATGAAATTGTTTTTTTAAATCTTTTGATGTAATTAGTTTCTAAATTAATAATCAGGTAAATTTTTAGAATTTTCTGTTTTAGCAGGTTCACTTTTTTCATTTAGAATTTCTTGTTCTGGGGGGCTTGGTTTTTCTTCTGCAAGAGATTCTTCCGCCATATCTTCATCAGTTATGGAATTTATCATCTCTTTGAATTTTACAAAATCTTTTGCAGGTATTTTTACACCTGATTTTGTAAAACCAGTGTATCTGTCAGAAGTTATAAACTCTCTTATTGTAAGACCTTTTCTTCCTCCAAAATCATCTACTCTTATGACAATGTCTGCCATATCGTTTTTGTTTATTTTTCCTATGTCTTTTTCCATTTTATTTTTTTGTTATATATTGGTTTTATTTATAGTTTTTTTTAAAGAATACATGTGTTTTTAAGTATTTAGATTTTACTATTCAATAATACTTGCTTTAATTATTTGAACCTCCTCTATAGGTCTATCTTGAGAATCTTTTTTTACTTCCGCAATTTTATCGACAACATCTATACCCTCTATAACCTCCCCAAATGCAGGATGTTTTGTGTCTAAAAAATTATTATTAACTAGATTAATAAAAAACTGGCTTGATCCTGTGTTTGGTCCTGCATTTGCCATAGAAATTGTTCCTCTGTTATTGAAGTTTCCAGGTTTATGTGTAAATTCATCTTTAATATTTGGAATTTTTGGATCTCCAAATCCTGTTCCTGTTGGGTCTCCCCCTTGAATCATAAATCCACTAATCACCCTGTGAAAAATAACTCCATCATAAACACCATCTTCAACAAGTTTTTTAAAATTTCCAGTAGTTATAGGCATGTCATTATAAAGTTTGATCTCAATATCTCCCATATTTGTTTCAAAAAGAACTATTGTGTTTTCCATATTATCTTTTGTATTTTTTTGTTTATTAATGTTTTCTGTATTTTCCATTGTTGTATTTCCTGTTAAATTAAAGTTTTGTAAACCTAATACAATAATTAATATTACACCTATTATTGATATAATTATTGGTATTTTTTCCATTACATTATTAGTCTTTCATCTCAATTTTTATTTTTACTGATTTTGGGATTTTCATCCTCATTATGTGGTGAAGAACCTTATCATTTGTTGGTAAATCTATGAGTCTTTTGTGTATTCTCATTTCAAATCTATCAAAAGTTGCTGTTCCATCTCCACAAGGGCTTTTACGAGTTGTTACTTTAAGTTTTTTTGTTGGTAAGGGAACAGGACCGCTAATATTTATTCCTGATTTTTTTGCTATATCTCTAATAGAATTACAAATATTATTAAGCATTTCAATATCTATGCTGTTTAGTTTAATTCTAACTTTTGCCATTGGAAACAACCTATGGTTTTTTTCTATTTTCCTTTTCTGTTCTTGTGAACTAAATTTTTAATTGCCTATGATGAATTCAGATAAGAAACCCTAAGTTTTGAAGACTACTTAAAGGTTTTCTATATGAAAACAACCTGATATAACATAAATTTAAAGGTAGTTTAAAAAGGTTTTTATACCTCTTCTTATTATTAGATAGGAGGTGAAGAAAATCGAAGCAATATTTATCCATTTAGCAATTATTTTAGGTTTAGCATTTCTAGTTTCCTATTTGATTAAAATCTTTAAACAACCTATTATTATTGGGTATATAATAGCAGGGATTCTTATTAGTCCTTTTATTTTTAAATTTGGTGCATCAACTGAATTTCTTGATACTTTTTCAAAATTTGGAATTGCTTTTCTGCTTTTTATTGTTGGCTTACATTTGAATCCTAAAATTATAAAAGAAATAGGAACCTCATCTTTGATTATAGGTTTATTGCAAATTATAGTCACTTTTATTTTTGGTTTTGCAATATCTAATCAGGTTCTTAGTTATGGTGTCATAGCATCTATTTATATAGGTATAGCTCTTGCTTTTAGTAGTACTATTATTATTACAAAACTTATTTCTGATAAAAAGCAACTGGATTCACTTTATGGAAAAATTTCCATTGGTATTCTAATTATTCAGGATTTAGTTGCTATTGGAATTTTAATGTTTATATCTTCAACTTCTATTGGTATTAGTTTTGGATCTCTTGCACTCCGGACTTTGTTGGCTGGAGGAGGATTAATTGTTGTTTTATTTTTAGCTGGATTTTTTGTTCTCCCTGGAATCATAAGAAATATTGCTAAATCACAGGAATTGTTATTTTTGTTTTCGATTTGTTGGTGTTTTGTAATTGCAGCTTTATTTTTTTATTTTGGTTTTTCAATTGAAATTGGGGCTTTAATAGCAGGAATTGTTCTTTCTATTTCTCCTTATAGCACTGAAATTAGTTCAAGGATAAGGCCTTTGAGGGATTTTTTCCTTGTTATATTTTTTATAATTTTAGGTTTGAATATTAATCTTTCTCAGATAGGTTCTATAATTGTCAATGCATTTATTTTATCTTTAATTGCTCTTTTTTTTAAGCCAATTATTTTAATGATTTTTATGGCTTTATTTGGATATACAAAAAGGAATAATTTTTTAGTTGGAACAACTCTTGCTCAGATATCAGAGTTTTCATTGATTATTTTGGCTTTAGGTGTTGCAGTAGGACATATTAGTCCTGAATTGCTTACAACTTTAACTCTTACAGGTATCATAACTATTACTTTGTCTACTTATGTGATTATTTATTCTAATAATCTTTATGGGAAATTAATTAGATTTATTTCTTTTTTTGAAAGAAAAAAAGTAAGGAGAAAGAAAATAATAAGGAAAAATTATGATGCAATTTTGTTTGGCTATAATAGGATTGGGTTTAGTATTTTAAGAGCCCTAAAAAAAATAAAAAAGAAATATTTGGTTGTTGATTATAATCCAGACATAATCTCTGATTTAACAAAGTTAAGAGTCCCCTCTCTTTATGGTGATGCTTTTGATCCTGACTTTTTAGATGACCTTCCTCTTAATAAAGTTAAAATAATAGTTTCTACTGTTCCTGATTTTGAGACTAATCTTCTTTTACTAGAATCAATAAGTTTAATTAATCCTAGTGCAATTGTGATTGTAAGGGCTCATACAATAGAAGAAGCACTTAAATTTTACATGAAAGGAGCAAATTATGTTTTGACGCCTCATTTTTTAGGGGGAGAATATCTTGCTAGAATGATAAAAATAATTAAGACAAATGAAAAGGGCTATAAAGAAGAAAAAATAAAACATGTTCGAATGCTTACAGAAAGATTAAAGAAATTTCCTAAAAAAGAATTGAGAGATATTTTAAGAGAGTTTTAAGAATATAAAAAGTTAAAAATACTAATTTCTTAGTGTATTTATGAAAAATGAGTTAAATAAAAAACTTACCTATTGTGAGCCACTTCCGAATGGATTAAAGATGATTGGATGCTCTGTTTATGTAGATACTAAAGATATAACATTAAAAGAAGTCCTTACTTTTAAAGAATCCCTATTCGAATATCTAAAACAGATTGAAAGAAAATTAGATGATTATTTATTAAATCAATTCAGAAAATAATAATTTATTCTTCTTCATCTTCTTCTTTAGATAAGGGATCATCTTCTACACCTAGTAGTGAAAAGATAAAATCAAATAATCTTAGGATTATTTCAAGTATAGTTATAAATAAAAAGTAGACAAGTATTTCTCCAAAGAAATTTGGAATCAGGTTTAAATTAGTTGTTATTCTTTCAACACTAAAGAAATTTGGATTAGTGATAGATATAGCTAGTAGAGTAAATGGAAGAAGTTTTGCTATTTCTTTTGCAAGTTCTTGGCCATATCTTGGAATATAAGTGGTTAGTCTAATTGCTGCTATTATTGTTGCTGATATAATTAATATAGCTTTTACTTCTAAATTATTTGTCAAAAACACCAAAAATAGAGTAAATACTGCAAACCAGAGTAGAATAAAAAAAGGAAGAACTATTATGTATTCTATAAAGGATAAACCTCCCTCAAAAAGTTTTGTTAAAAAAGGATGACTTGATGTGTTGTATTGTTTTAGATTAAGTTTAATAATGTTCTTTTTAGAAATAAATCTATAAAATTTCCAAATAAAAACAGCATATATAACAACTAAAATAACTAATAAAAAGAGTGTGACAAAATTTTGAGTCCATTCTGGAAGTTGTGCAAGAAATGCCTTGTATAATCCTAAAAAACCTGTTGGATTCACCTCTACCATTTTGATACATTAAAATAGTTAATAGGATTTTTAAAGTTGTTGATAAGGTTTAAAAATTGTTTTTAGTTGAGAATTTTTAATTAAGAAATTTTAACTTGTTTTCTTTTTATTTGTTTTTGATTTTCAAGTGTTGGACAATACACAATAAATTTACCTTTTTCTTTTTGACGCATTCCCCATCCTAAAGTAACTGGAATTGTATCCTGCATTTTATATTTTCCTAAAAAGATTCCATTTACATTTTCAGCCTCATATTGAACAGGTGTGTAACAACCTCCTTTTTCTTTAGCACGATCTTTATACATCTTTTCAAACTTAATCCAACTAGATGTCATTTGCTCTTCAAATTCTGATTCTCCAAAACAATCATTTATTGTACCCCTTATATGAAATCTTTCAGGATCTTCTCAACTTTTTCTTTATTTTCTATATACATATAAAATAATCCCTCTGCAAAATCTAGCTGTCCTAAAGACCAAGTTCCTATAAAATTTGGAATAATCCCTTTTTTTATTTTAGGAGGTTTCATAATAAAAAATAGATTAATGAGTTTATAATTTTATTTGTGATTTAGATTAATGATTAGGTTTTTTTAAAATATTTAACAACCTTTAAATATACTCTCTCCTTTAGAAGGATATGTTAGACATAAAATTGGTGATAAATTCTAATGAATTAAATCAATTTGAAAATATAAAATGATAGATATCAAATTAATTAGAGAGAATCCTGGTCTAGTTAAGGAAAATATAAAAAAGAAGTTTCAAGAAGATAAGATTTCTTTGGTTGATAAGGTATTAAAATTAGATGAAGAGTGGAGAGGTTTAAAATATAAAGAAGATGGATTTAGAAGTGAAAGAAATAAGATTTCCCAAAAAATTAATGAGTTGAAAAAAGATAAAAAAGATGCTAAATCTGAAATAAAACAAGCAAAAGAAATTCCAAAAAAAATAGAAAAGCTGCAGGAAAAAAGAAGAAAATTAGAAGATGATATTAAAGAAATTATGTATAAAATTCCTAATATAATCCATAAATCAGTTCCTATTGGAAAAGATGAATCCAAAAACAAGGTTGTGAAAAAATTTGGAAAATTACCTAAATTTAGTTTTAAAGTAAAAAATCATGTTGAGTTAGCTGAAGAATTAGGTTTGGTTGATTTTGATATTCCTGCAAAGGTTTCTGGAAAAGGATTTTATTATCTTAAAAATAAATTGGCTTTATTAAATCAGGCTTTGATCAGATTTTCAATAGATTTTATGAAGAAAAAAAGATATGGTTATATTGAGACCCCCTTAATGTTAAATGAGAATTCAATTTATGCTTCAATGGATAAACAAGCTATTGAAGAATCTGTTTATTCTATAAAAGATGAGGATTTAAACTTGATTGGGACTGCTGAGCAGTCACTTTTAGCTATGCATTCTGATCAAGCTATTCCAGAAGATAAACTTCCTAAAAAATATTTTTCTTATTCTATGTGTTTTAGAAAAGAGATTGGGAGTCATGGGATTAATGAAAAAGGTTTATGGAGGACCCATCAATTTAATAAAGTTGAGCAGTTTATATTTTGTAAACCAGAAGATTCTGAAAAATTTTATAATGAACTTCTTAAAAATTCAGAAGAAATAATGCAGGCTCTTGAACTGCCTTATAGGGTTTTAGAAATGTGTTCTGGCGATTTATCAGATTGGAAACATAGAAGTGCTGATATTGAAGTTTATAGGCCAACAATAAAGCAGTATGGGGAAGTTGGTTCTTTATCTAATTGTACTGATTATCAAGCCAGAAAATTAGGTATAAGAGTTTTTAATAAAAAAGGTGAAAGAAAAATTCTTTATACCCTTAATAATACTGTTTTAGCAACATCTAGAATTTTAGTTGCAATTCTTGAGAATTTTCAGCAAAAAAATGGAAGTATTAAAATCCCAAAAGTTTTGTGGAAATATACAGGATTTAAGGAGATAAAAAATGAAAAAAATAATTAGTGTTGTTTTGAGTATGATTATATTATTTAGTATTAGTTTTGTCTCTGCTTATGGGGAGCATGGTTACAAAAAGTATGATAATAATTGGGATAGTCGTTATCAATATAATGATAAATATTCTTATCTGGGGGGAGGTTATTATAAATATTCTAATTATCAGAAAGTTATAAGAAATGAGAATTACTACACTTTTAACTATCTTTTTAATGTGCTAAAATATGGAGATCCTGAAGCAAGAGCTGTACTTAGGCAAACTAATCTTGAAAATAAAAAACAATTTAAAGAATATAGGTATGGTTTTAGAAATTGTAATTATTGTAGGTAAAGATGGCAAAAACAAAAAATAAAGCTGACAAATTATTTTTATTGAGTTGGAGAAAAATTTGGATACTTGTTGTTGGGGGGTTTACTTGTATTTTATTACATAATTTTGTTAGTGCTTTATTAAGTGTAGAAGAACCTGTGTTTTTCTCTATTGTAGTTTTTATAATTCCTTTATATTTTGTAACTCTAATTGTATATAGCATAATTTGGTTGATTCAAAAAATAAAGTAAATCTGGGTGGTTTTTTATCTGGATCTTTGCCTTGAGTTATAGTAAATTGATTTGATTTTTCTTTTTATTTTCTTTGCTCTTATTCTTGCTCTTTGTATTCCTTTTTTTGTATAATGAAAAAAAGAGTATGATTTTAATTTCTCTTTGAACTCAGAGTATTTATTATTTTCTCGGAGGTAGGCAATAACCATTCTTTTAGAACACCAAGCACTTTTATTATACTTATCAATTATTTTTTCATTACATCAACGGCGAGGATACCCTAACTTTTAAGTTTGGTGAGGAATCGCCGTCCTCAAAGTTTATTTCTTTTGAATGATTAGAAACAGAAGGTCTGGATACTAGACCTCCTGAATTAAAGTGAACATAGTTAGAA
>JAHIWS010000022.1 GCA_018815925.1 Nanobdellota archaeon
ATGATGAATCTATACATCTTGATTTTCCCCTAATTTTTTTGTAATTCTTACTACATTCTTCTCCATTTGTTGTAGTACCTGGCCTAACATAATTTGATTTTCTGAGCTTGTTTTCATCATCTGCCTTAACTCTGAAAAATTAGCATGAATCTCACTAGTAGTGGTTGGGAGAGCTTTTAATGAATTAAAGAAATCTTGCACTTTCTCGTTGTCAACATCTGCCTCTTTAGGATTAACTGTCTCAGATTCCCTCAAATTATAAGAATTATCTATAACAAACCATAAACCATTAGCTGAATAGACTTCTAATTTTTTCCCTTCTTCACCATATTGCTTTGCTAAGGCATTTTTGACTAGCGCATAATGTTGTCTTGTAACTCTGAATTTATATTGTCCCTGGACGCTGAAATCTGCTTTCAAATGTTTTTCTAGTGCCTTTACAAGTTTCAGAAAGTGATAAATTGCTGCACTTTTAGCATCTTTTGCAAGGTCTGCAATATAGCTCTCTTTCTCGTAAATTATCACAGAACTATTAGTGAGATGGACTTTCCTGCCTTTGAAATCCAAACTTACACCGCCACCAAAGAGATGATTTAAGCTTTTGAATACAATCCCTTTCTTAGATAAAACTTCTTCTTTTTTATCCCAATTTCTAAGTCTTTCAGGCACCAATAATTTAAATTGAAATGCATGGCCCCTCACTTGATCTTGTCTAAGAAGTTCAAATTTACTACCCCAGTTGTTACGAGCTACACGGCTTGTTTTTTTGAACTTCTTTTCGTCAAATTCATCAAGAATTTCCCAGACTCCATATCCCACTTTTTTTATCAAACCAGCTTTTTTTAGCGTCGATAAATAATATTGTAAAGCAGTTTTTTTTATATTAAGAATTTTACATATCTTAGATGGTCTGATGCCATGTTTTATGAACTCATATATAATCAAGTTCAAATTTTTTTTCTGTTCTCTTTTTTGAAGTTCTTTAGTTTTTTTCAATCTTACTAAAAAACAAAAAATATCTTGAAGTTCAATACCCCACGAGGGGGTGGGGTGTGCCACCCCTCTACCCCCCGCATGGGCATGGTACTTTTACCGTGTCAATGCCCCCACCGAGATTCGAACTCGGGTCACAGCCTTTCTTTAGTCTTTAAGAGTAGAAGTCATAAAACTTCCTTTTTGAAAGGGCTGCGTTCTTGGCCACTGAACTATGGGGGCTTAATCTAAACTAACAAGTAAGAAAGAAAAAATTAATTTAAAAAGCTACCTATTTAGAGATTTATTGATTTTGCATATTTTCCTACTATTGGAGTTTCTTTTTCTTCTCCACCCAATGCATATACCCAACTAATAATCCATAACACAAATGTGATTAGGTATAGTATTGGAGATACAATCCACCCAATAAGAGGAATTATAGCAACTACTGCAGCTACCACATATACAATAAAAATTACTAAAGACTGCTTTGCATAGAACATTACATATTTGTTGTCTTTTTTAGCTACTAAGGCTATTATGAATCCTACTATACTCAGAAATGTAGCTAAAAATGCAAAGAGCTTTTTATCATCCTCTTTTTTTAATTTTGTTTTTTTAGTTTTTTTCTTAGGCATTTTTGCCTCCTCTTTTATATTCATGTTTCTTTATTTTTTAAATGTTTTTGAAACACAAACTAAGGTTTAACTTGTAAAACTTTAGGGATTTGAATCCACGAACATTAGGAAGTTCGTGTTGTATGAGCCTGCACGGAGTTGAACCGTGGACCCCTGCCTCTCTTAGAGTTATCCAAGAGAAAATGATTCTAACGAACCACACTCCTATAAGAGCAGTGCTCTGACCAGACTGAGCTACAGGCTCACTAAAAAGGTTATTTAATAAGATATTTAAAGGTTTTTCTATGGGTATTAGTATGCTACTAGCACTTGTGGGAAAACCTAATTGTGGAAAATCTACTTTTTTTAAAGCAGCTACTCTAGCAGAAGTTGAAATAGGAAACAGACCTTTTGTTACTATTAAAGCTAATCATGGTGTTGGTTATGTTAAGGTGGAATGTATTGATAAGGAATTTGGAGTTCAGTGCAATCCTAGTCATGGTTTTTGTATTGGAGGAAATAGATTTGTATCTGTTGAAATTATGGATGTTGCTGGTTTAGTTCCAGGTGCAAGTGAGGGAAAAGGATTAGGAAATCAATTTTTAGATGAACTAAGAAATGCAGATTGTTTTATCCACATAGTTGATGCCTCAGGTGAAACAAATATAGAAGGAAAACAAGGAAAAGGAGATCCTATTGAAGATGTTAGTTTTTTAGAAGAAGAATTAGATATGTGGTATTATAATATATTTATAAAAGTTTGGAAAAGTTTTGCTAGAAAAATAGAGATGGAAAAAGTTAAATTTTCAGAAGCAGTTGCAAAGCAATTTTCAGGTTTAAAAGTAGATGAAGAACATGTTAAAGAGGCTTTGAGAAAATTAGATTTACCTGAAAAGCCTAGCACTTGGGGTGAAAAAGATATTAAGTTATTTGTCTCTACTTTGAGAAAATTAAGTAAACCTATGATAATTGCTGCAAATAAGATAGATAAGTATAGTGGAAAGGAAAATTATAGGAAGTTAAGAGAGGAATTTCCTAATTTGATTATTGTTCCTTGTAGTGCTGATTCTGAGCTTGCTTTAAGACAAGCTGCAAAAGCTGAGTTAATTGAATATATTCCAGGTGATAAAGAGTTTAAGGTAAAAAAACAACTAAATGACAAACAAGAGAGTGCTTTGAATAAAATTAAGAGAGAAGTATTAGGGGTTTATGTAGAAGGAACTGGTGTTCAGTCTGTTTTAAATTCAGCTGTTTTTTCTTTATTAAAATATATTGCTGTTTTTCCAGCAGGTGCAAATAAATTAGGAGATTCAAAAGGGAATATTTTACCTGATTGTTTTTTACTTCCTAAAGGTTCAACTGCTTTAGATTTTGCATTTTTTCTTCATACTGATTTTGGGAAGAATTTTATAAAGGCAATTGATGCTCGCTCGAAAAGAGCTTTGGGAAAAAACTATAAACTAAAGCACAGAGATGCTTTAGAGATTGTTACTAGATGAAGGTTTAAATAGGCTTGTTATTCTTTGTTTTTTATGATATATAATAAAAATATTAGTCTTGAAAAATTAGGAAAAATTCTTTTAGCTACTGATGAATTTGATTCAACAGTTAAAGTAGGGGAGGCTATTGAAGTGCTTCGTGTTTTAAGTACTCATCCTAGTTATGCAAATTTGTCTGAGATAATAGATGGTTTGGATTGGGCTTCTGATAAGGAAGGTAGGTACAGATTATTTCTTTATAGGGAAATATTGACAAGACATAAATTTATTGCTGAACGAGAACAAACATTCTTTGGAAGATATACTTTAGAAGATAAAGCAAGAGAATATTTTAAGTAATTTTTATGTTTTTAAGGGATTATTAATATGTGGTTTTACTCAACACTATCTAATATAGAGTAAATTGTTTTTGTATTTTCTTCTTTAACAGCTTTTATTAAATTTTTTCTATTTTTCTTTAATTTCATTACATAAGTAAGTTTTGCCATAACATTTAGGTGTGTTCCTATCATTTTTTTTGGAGCAATGCATGAAATTGCTAAATATACTGGTTTTTTATCCATTGCTTGCCATTCAAATCCTGGTAAGCCATATAGTTGTATGGCTATTTCATCTATTCCTTTTACGCTAGCATTTGGAAAAGCAACACCATATCCTACTCCTGTTGTTACTAATTCTTCTCTTTCGATTAAGGCTGTAGCAATTGCATTCTTTCTATAATTATTTTTTTTCTTTATTTTTTCTTCAAATGATTTTCCAATACAATTTATGATTTCATACTTGTTTGGAGTAGATTGAAAATCATTTAGTTTGTATTGTTTGGTTGATATTAAAAATCTACTTAGTTTCATATTTTTAGTTTTTGAATATACTTTATAAATAAAATTGTTTTTAGTAATATATGATACTAAAGCTAAGGGTTAGATCAAATTCTAAAGAACAGAGTGTTGAAAATAAAGGAGATTATTATTTAGTGAGGTTAAAAAGTGCTGCTAAGGGAGGAAAGGCTAATATTGAGTTATTAAAGTTATTAAAAAAATATTTTAAGAAAAATTCAAAAATAATTAAAGGGGTAAAAAGTAAGGATAAATTGGTTGAGTTAAATTAAGTGCCCTGGACAGAGAATCTTATATTTTAGGTTTTTTAATTTTTCTAAGGATTGTTTCATTGCTTTTGGATTAGATTCAGGAAGATCTGTTCTTCCAATATAATTATGGTTTTTATCAAAGATTGTGTCTCCTGAAAATAAAACATCTTCATAGAGAATGCATATACTATCATGACTATGTCCTGGTGTTGAAAGAACTTTGAAATCTGGAAAACTTTTTTCTATTTCTTTTGTGTTTATAAAAGAATATATTTTTGCATTTTGAAACAAATTAAGATTTCCATTGTGGTCATAATGATTGTGGGTTAAAATAATTGAAGTTATGTCTTCTGGTTCTATGTAAAGTTCTTTTAAATTTTTTAATAATTCTGATTCTACTTCTTTTGATCCTGTGTCAATTAAAATTGGTTCTAGATTTTTTACTACATAAACACAAGAACTAAATGTTTTGAAAGATAATTGCCAGATGTTTGGAGTTATTTGTTTTATCATTTAGGGTTTTTATATTGATAGTGAAATTTTGCTGGACTATATCTTTGTCTTAAAGAATATTTTTTTATTAAGTTTTCCATATTGTTTGATTTTATTAATTGTTTTTTAGATAGGTAGTATTTTGGGTGTTTTTTTAATTTATTTTCTAGGATTTCTATTTTACTCATAGTATTTTAATAACTCTAAAATTATATAAATCTTGTTGTATTTAATTGTTGATGTGTTATGGATTTGCACTAAAACTACAATTTTTTAAATTGGAGGATTTCAAATGAAATATGAATTTGCACCAGATATACAAGTTATGGCAGAAAAAGTATCTAGAATTTTATTTCCTCATGTAAAATTAGAAAGAATAAAATGTTTTAGGAGTTATGGGACTTCTTCGAGAAGAACAATTGCAAGGTGTCATGCTCTTGGAAAATTAATGCAGGTTGCAATGGGAATTAAAGCTTTTTATGCTCTTGAATTTTTATCAGAAAGATTTGATAAATTTGATAAAGAAGAACAACTTAAGGTAGTGATTCATGAACTTATGCATATACCTAAAACTTTTGGAGGGGGTTTTAAACACCATAATTTTGTAACAGAAAAAAATGTAAATCAATGTTATAAAGAATATAAAAACAGAGAACATGAAGAGAAAAATTTCTTTTAAATACAAAGGCAAGAAGATCAATTTAGATACTGAAATTTGTAGGGGTGCAAGAATGGGTATGGGGTTGATGTTTAAATCTAGGAAAACTGATGCATTATTATTTGAATTCAGTAAGCCAAATAAAATGTCTCTTACAGCACTTTTTGTTTTTTTTCCATTTATTGCAGTTTTTATCGACGATAAAAATAAAGTTATGGAGGTAAGAAGAATAAAACCTTTTAAATTTCTTATTAAACCCAAAAAAACCTTTACTAAATTAATTGAAATCCCTATTAATGACAAATATCATAAACAGATTGAACTTCTCGACGATAGTTAGAAAGATTTAAAAATAGAAAAGACCTTTGTCTCTTATAATAGCAAGAGTGAATTAAAATTCTCACTCATTCCAATAGGGTGGATGTTATTAAAATGAAAGGAGGTTGTAAAAATGGGAAAAGTTATTAAGAAAAACGTGATTACTAGAAAACCTGGATATCTTTACTATGTAGATGGACAAGGAAATGTTTGTGAAGCAAAGATGTCAAGAGGTGGAAAAAAGAAAAAGAAAAAAGCTAAGAAGGTAGCAAAGAAAAAAACAGTAAAGAAAAAAGCTAAGAAAAAGAAAAAAAGATAAACCTTTATTTTTATTTTTATATTTTTTTAATTAATTTTTTTTTCACATAATATTCGTCTTCAGGATTAGTTATTCCAATCCATTCTTCTTCTGTAGGATAACATTTCATAGTTATTTTTTTTTCTTGAATAAGTTTTCCTATTTCTTCTGGAGCTAATACTTCTTTTGTTCTGTCTTCCTGATGTTCTTGTTTGAATTTTATAATTTTTTCTTCTAACATATCAAAAATATTCGGTTGAAGAGCAAATAATAACATACTACACAGACTTTCTTTTGTGAGTCCTTTTTCATTTAAATTTGAAGAATCAATTTTAAAATATTCTTTAATTTCTGTTACATTGTTATCTAAATCAACTTGGAAAATACCTCTGTTAACTGTTCCTTTTTCAGATAAAACATTTTTTAATTTATACCCTATTGTTGCATTGTTTGAATTATTTTTCAGATGTTTAACTAATTTTTCAAAAGCTTTTTTTCCGTAAATATCATCTCCACCGCATACAATAAAAGGGGAATTTATTAGAGATTTTGCACTGAATAATGAGTCTAGTGTTCCCCAAGGTTTGTCTCTTTTTGTTTTGTCATATGTTTGAAAGGCATAGTAAACTGGGATTCCTTTGTAATTATCCCCAAACATTTCTTTAAATGGTTTTTCTGTTTTTTCTCCAACAATAAATATTATTTTTGTTATTCCTGCAGAAATAGTTTGTTTTAAAGAGTATTCAATTAAGGTTTCATTATCTGGTCCTATTTTTGCTAGTTGTTTTATTTTTCCTCCAAACCTGCTTGATATTCCAGCAACAAGATATACAAGTGTAATTTCCATGCAAATGCAAATTTAATATGTTTTATAAAGTTTATTTATTGTTTTTAGATATGCCAACAATATTAGGAATCGAATCAACAGCACACACTTTCGGTATTGGAATAGTTAAAGATGGAAAAATCTTAGCAAATGTTAGAGATATGTATACAACTGAATCAGGAGGAATAATTCCAATAGAAAGTGCAAAACATCATGCAAAGATTGCTGATGAAGTTTATGATAAAGCAATTTCTGAAGCAGGAATTAATGAAAAAGAAGTTGATGCTATTGCATTTTCAAATGCTCCTGGTCTTGCTCCTTGTTTAATTGAGGGAATGAAGTTTGCAAAGAAATTAGCTAATAAATTGAAAAAGCCTTTAGTTTCTGTAAATCATTGTATTGCTCATTTGGAAATTGGAAGAATAACTGGAGCAAAAGATCCTGTTATGCTTTATGTTAGTGGGGCTAATACTCAAATAATTGCTTATGAAACAGGAAAATATAGAATCTTTGGAGAAACTTTGGATCTTGGTGTTGGAAATTTTATTGATACTGTTGCTAGGTTTATGGGTTTAGGTTTTCCTGGTGGATATGCGATTGAGAAACTTGCAAAATTTGGTAAGTATGTTGAGCTACCTTATAGTGTTAAAGGAATGGATATTGTTTTGAGTGGGATTCAAACTAATATTAAGCAGAAGATTGAAAAGTTGAAGTTGCACCCGCAAGTTCGTGATATTAATAAAATTAAGTTAATGAAAAAACGCAAAGTTGTTCAAAGTAGTGGTTTATCAGTTAATAGTTCACAAAAATCTGAACAAAGTGAAGTAAATTATTCTTTAGCTGATTTAGCTTTTAGTCTTCAGGAAACTGTTTTTGCAATGCTTGTTGAAACAGCTGAAAGAGCTTTAGCTCACACAGGAAAAAAAGAGCTTTTACTTGCAGGAGGTGTTGCATGTAATTCTAGGTTAGTTGAGATGTGTAAAATAATGTGTGCAGAGCGTGGTTGTAAATTTTTTGTTCCTGAAAAATCTCTTCTCATCGACAACGGAAGTATGATAGCCTTTACAGGAGAAATATTATTTAAAAATGGAATAAAAAAGAAACCAGAAAAGGTTGATATTTTTCCTAGAGAAAGAATTGATAATGTTGAAATTAGCTGGAAATAATTTTATCTAAAAGTTAATAAATAAATATTTCTTAAATTATTTAATGAAAAGAGGAATAATATTACTAATATTTATTGTTTTATTGGCTAGTTTAGTTAGTGTGAGTGCTGAATATTATGAAGGGGGTTGTAGTGATTCTGATTTAATTCCTTTTTTAGGAGGAAGAAATTGTGTTGAAATAAGACAAAGTGATTGTAATGGATTACCTGATAGATGTCAGATTTTATCTTCATCAAATACATATTATCTTTTGATGAGCGATATTGTTTCATCAACAGCAGGTTTTGAAATAACTGGAAATAATATTGTTCTTGATTTAAATGAACACACAATCCTTTTTGCAAATAATTCTCTACTTAATTTTGTAAATAATGGATTTGAAGATAGTGCTCCCTGCAGTGCTGGAAGTTGTAATAGTGTTTCTGGTTGGGACTTTAGTGGGGCAAATGCAGCGAGTGTAACAAATTCTTTTCCTGCTGGAACTGGTTATTGGGTTAATGGAGAACTAGAAAACCAAGTTTTGAGGATTAATTCACCTTCAACATCTCAATCTATTTTATCAGATCCTATACCTGTAGAAGCTGGAAGAAGATATGCTTTATCTTATCTTGTTCAAGACATTGGCACAATACGTGCAGGCACTTATGTTAATGTTGTTGGAGGAGTTACGTGGTCTATGTGTACTTCTTTAGGAGTTCCTATTTCAACTAGTACAGAAACAGATCACTGGGGAGCAACTGCAAATACAGGATATAGTACATGTACCTTTGTTCCTACTTCAAATTCTATTCAAGTACAAATAACAACAGGATCTGCATCAGGAGAAGTTTATATTGATGCTATCGAAATAGCTCCATCAAATAATTATTGGGGATCTACACCATATTATGATGGTGTTGTTATTGGAGGTTCTGGAAACCATGTTACAAATGGAAAAGTAATTCAAGGTCAAGGAAACTCCCATAATACAGAGGCTGTTAGAGTCTATGGGACTTCTTCTAATTCTGAAGTTTCTAATTTAAACATAAGTGTTTATGGTCCTGATTCATACAACATTTTCGTTAGTCCTGGTGCTAGTGAATCTTCTATGCATGGAAATGATATTTATCATAAAGTCAATAGAACTTTTTTTGCACATGAAGGAATTACTTATGGAAATGCTATAGCTATTGGCACTGCAAAAGGAGCTAGCTGTTCATCTTTAAATAATATGGAATTTTATAATAATTCTATTTATGAATCTGCTTCTGGAATTCATCTTTATGGAGAATTTTCAAATGCTTCAATACATGATAATTACATTAATGTGGATCATTCAAATGCGATTCATTCTTATGCTATTGGGGCAAGTAGAGGAAGCGGAGTATGCACCATAGGGGAGTCTTATATTTATAATAATTTTATAAATAATTCTAGAGGAGGGGGGATTTTTTTTGAGGCTGCTGATCATATTTCAGTTTATGATAATTATATTGAAGTACGAGATGGTGATCAAGAAGAATTTACTGGATTATGGTCTGTTAAAGGAATTCATGTGAGATATAGCTCTCGTAATTTAACTATTTATAATAACACTCTTGTTGGCTATGGGGGGTATAATGTTTCATCTCCTGGAGAGATGATAGATTTAGCACTTTTAAGAGTTGGTTCTAATGTTGCTCATAGTGATTCAATTTATATTTTTAATAACACACTAATTGCAAGAGTTAATGAAGGACTTGGTGGAAGTGCATTTAGTTCAATGGTGAATACAAGAGAATCTTTATTTGTTGTTGCCCTAGATTTAGCAACAGATCAAGATCCTGCTGTGGTTGACAAATATATTTATGATAATTATATAGAATCAGATCATATCCCTATAGATATTGGGGGAACACACTATGCTGGAGGACATAATGTTTATCTTGATTCAAATATTATTTCTAGGCCTGCAAGTGCTATTTCAGAATTTATGTCTGTATATTATGGATACTCTGGTGGAGAAGGTGCATCAAATGTTAATTTTTTAAACACAACAGGAATTAATGGAGCTGATGTTCATGATATAACTTATTCTATTAGTGGCCCAAGAGATTTAGATATAGATTGGTATCTAGATGTAAATGTTTTTGATGGTGGAAATCCTGCTGATGCGAGTGTGTATGTTGAAAGCCTTCAACAACCTTCTACAAATTTTAATGATAATACTGGGGGAGATGGTACCGCAAGATTTACT
Source organism: Nanobdellota archaeon (assembly GCA_018815925.1). Taxonomy (GTDB): domain Archaea; phylum Nanobdellota; class Nanobdellia; order Pacearchaeales; family GW2011-AR1; genus JAHIWS01. The sequence continues at coordinate 10,152 of JAHIWS010000022.1, forward strand.
TTAACAGAACAACACATAGGAGGGGCAGGAAATAGTCCGTCGATAACAACTTATGCTCCATATAAT
>JAHIWS010000023.1 GCA_018815925.1 Nanobdellota archaeon
AAAAACTAGGTTTAAGTATGACAAAAATATGGGTGTTTATTTAAGTTCTGCTACTGGAGATTCGCCCCTTTTAAGGGCGTGGTGTGTCTACGGGCTTGACGACGGGTCTAGTGCTAATGGCGGGGGCAGTCTTGACGGTGACGGTGGTCGTTTCGTTGGGGTTAGCACCGGAGGTGCTGAAGCTTCTAAAAAGTCGCAAAAAAATTAGTGAGATTTCTTTTTTTGCACATATCTTTTTATATGGTTTTTATTACAAAATTTTATCCTAACCAATCTTATGATTGAAGTAAGCTAGGATATACGTCCTTTCATTATGGCAACTAAGTTGTTATAAAATACAATCACAACACCTAATGTGTGAAGTGATGGTGGGAAACACATGTAAGTGAAAGGGCTATTTTGCCGGCGTGGTATGTCAACAGGCTTGACAACAGGTCTAATGCTAATGGCAGGAACAATCTTGACAATGACAATGGTCGTTTCGTTGAATATACTAGCTTACTTTTTAGGATTTATTATAAAATGTATAATCAATTATGTTCTTATGAAAATCTTTTATTAGCTTATAAGAAAGCAAGAAAAGGAAAGACTAAAAGAAGATATGTTAAAAGATTTGAAGAGGATTTAATTAATAAAATAAAATTATTAAGAGAAGAATTGCAATTTTTAACTTACAAACCTCACAGACTTAAGGTTTTTATTTTACGAGAACCAAAAACTCGTAAAATTTCTAAATCTGCTTTTAGAGATAGGGTAATCCATCATGCTTTATGTAATTTAATTGTTCCAATCTTTGAAAAATCTTTTATTTATGATTCACATGCAAATCAGATAGGAAAAGGAACACATAAAGCTTTAGAGAGATTTGATAAATTCAAGAGAAAAGTTTCAAAAAATAATACTTTGAAGTGTTATTGTCTTAAAGCAGACATTAAACATTATTTTAAAGATGTTGATCATGATGTTTTGTTAGATATAATTTCTAAAAAGATAAAAGACGGGAAAGTTTTTTGGCTTATTAAAAGAATATTAGCGAATTTGCCTACAAGTAAATCGGGGGGGGCGACGCATTCCAAAGGAATGCCTCTTGGAAATTTAACAAGCCAATTTTTTGCTAATGTTTATCTTAATGAATTAGATTATTTTGTTAAGCATAAGTTAAAAGCTAAATATTATATTAGGTATGTTGATGATTTTGTAATCTTACATAATTCTAAGAAACAACTAGAAAATTGGAAAGTAAAGATAGATAATTTTTTAGGATTAAAGCTAAAGATAGAATTGCATAAAGATAAATCTAAAGTGTTAAGTCTAGAAAAAGGGGTAAATTTTCTTGGTTTTAGAATTTTTTATTATCATAAATTATTGAGAAAAAGTAATATGAATAATTTTGAAAGAAAATTTAATGAACTAAAGATCATGTATAAAGAAGGATTGATAACTAGAGAAAAAGCAGTAGAATCTTTTGAGGGCTGGCTTACTTATGCAACTTGTGCAAACACTTTCAAGCATAGAAAGTATAGGATAAAGTTGTTTAATAAATGTTTTAAAATTGATAAGAGAATAAATAATTCAAAAAAGATTTTAAATTTTGTAAGAAAAATAAAAGAAAGTGAGGCAAAGTTTAGTATTCAGAAAACTTTCTATCTTTTTAGCAAGAGATTAAGCATTAAAAAAATTGCAATAAAAAGAGATATAAAAGAATCAACTGTTTGGGAGCATTTAGCCAACTTAATAGAACATAAACAAATTTCTGTTTTTAATGTTCTTTCTAAAAAAAGAATATTTAAGATTTATTCTAAAATAAGAAACAAAAAAGATAAATTAAAAGATATTAAGTCAAGAATAAAATATAATTCAATAACCTTTGATGAAATTAATTGTGTATTAGCATGTATTAAGTCTAAATCAAATTAACCCTTTCCCCTTAGTCCCCCCCTATATACATACATATATACAGAGCTGACTTTTTTAGCTGATTTTTGAATTTTGGCGAATATAAAACTAGTTTTACACCCGCACATTTAAGGTGTTAAGATTTAAGCCATTTTTCTAGTGTTTCACGCATCTTACTCCTCTGGGTGCACTTGCCATATTTTCTAAATTTAGGAAGCAAGGATCTATGTGAAACAAGAAATATCCATCTGTCTTTGTACTTGCTGTTTAAATCTTCTAGTTTTTCTTGTAATTGTTTCTTTTTTCTTACAAGGCTCCCTGTTTCTATTTCAATAGCATAGGTTTCACCATTTATTGTAAAGACAAAGTCTGCATTTCTTGTTAGATATTCTTTTATGTGTTGGATTTGATCATATTCGTCTAAAAGTCTCCTTACAGACCACATAAGAAAAGCATGGGTTTTAGAGTGATTTAAAAAAGGTTTAACTATTACTGGAACAACTCTTTTTTCTTTAACACAATACTCATTTGCAAGAGAATATCCTCTTTTCATTAAAACTTTTATTTCTTCTTTACTTAATTTAGATTTTTCAAATACGCGATGAAAATTATCTTTCAATTTTCTAAAAGTTTCACGTTCTCTTTCTTCTTTAGACATATTCATTATTCTTTTCTTTTGTTCTAATTCATCAATATCATTTTGAACAAATCTTTTTTCGTTTTTTAATTCTTTTATTTGCTCTTCATGATCTAGTTCAATAAGAAGCTTTCTTGCTTTTGTCAAATTATTTTTTATATCCCCTTTATAATATTTTAATGTTTTTTCATGAAACACTGTATTTTTTGCTTCTTTTATTATAGTTTTTAACTTTTCTTTATCTATTTTATTTACATTTTCTCTTAAAAAATTATTAATATAATCTATTTCATCTTCAATTATTCTTTTTTCAAATTTAGCATTTCCAATTTTATTATTAATGATTTTGTAGATCTGATAAAGAATGTAGATTATTATTGATCCAATAATCATAGTCCAAGCAAGGTTATTAGTTAATATGGAGATTATAGGATTAACAATTATGTCAATGTTATATTTTAAATTTAATAATTCTTGGGAAAATGAACCTAATAAAATAGCTATAATAAAAAGAATTATCAAAATTTCTTCTGTTATAAAATTATTATTGTTTTTGTTAGTTAATTCCTCCTATTTGATATAATTTATTGGTAAATCTTAAAATCTGTTGCATTTGTTTTCTCACACTTTCTAACTCTTCGCTTAAAAGTTGATTTTGATTTTCAGATTTAGTTAATCTAGCTTCTATTTCTGTTTTTGTAACATCAACTAATAAATCTTCTTCTGTGATGGTATCTTTCATTCCTAGAAGTTCTGAGTAATAATGGATTTTATCTGATCTTTTCCAACCAAATCTGTATTTTAATGCAGATTCTGATTTGTATCTAGGCAACCAATAACAACATGAAATATGCCGAAAGTCATACATCGTTAATTCTGAAAACTTTTCACCAGCTTCACTAGGATTTTCACCTATAATTTTACTAGCTAATCTCTTCAAATACCTATTAACGACTTTTGGGTTAATAGGAAAAAGATAATCTTCTTTTTTCAGATCTTTTTCAATAATATAATCTTTTAATAATTTGGAACAAATCATTAATTTTATTCTTCTTCCAAAAGTTTTACTGATTTCATCACGGATATGTAATTCTTTACAATCTCCATAAAGATCTGAAACTTTAATATTAATTAATTCAGAAGGTGATCTTATGCCAGAATCAAAAAGAAACATGATTAATATTTTATATTCATATTTTGCCTTATCACATAATTGTTTAACTTGTTTTTCTGTTAAATAAACCCATTTTGGTTTATCTTGTGAAGTATCTAAATCATTACTTATATCTCTAATTTCAATACCTTTTTTCTTATTGACTTTGATCCACCAATGCCAAAATGCTTTAAAGATTTTAACGAAATAAGCGGTTGACGCGTATCTTTTGCCATCTTGTCGCACAATGTTACCTTTTCGCATATTTGTAAAGAATGTTATAACTTGTTCTTCGGTTACATCTGTAATTTTATCTAGATCATAAATTTCTTTGAATTTCATAGAAAAGAATCTTAGTTTATCTCTTAATGTATTGAGCCTTATGTAACTTCTCGGACCCTTAACATTGCAAATGGCTATATTAATTCCGTTTTCCATATCATCTAAATATTGTAAAATTAAATCAGAATTGTAAGAAGAAATGTTTGCGAGTCCTGAGTGTTGTGCTTTTTGTTTCCATTTTATGTATCGCTCTTTGTGGTTATAAGGATCGATTTTCATGGTGGTTGCTGGAGCTCTTGGAGTTTATAAAGAGCTCTATTATTTGTTGTAGCTATACTGATGTCTATATTGAGTCTTTATTTTACTCGTCTGTGTGTGGCTCTCCAGACTTTATAATTATTGTCGAGATAGGAGTGATGGGTTAATTGATAGGGGAAAAGATTATTATATGTTGTTTAACTAAATAGGATATGGTCTCTTGCCCCTGGGATGTTATGTTTCCCGCAACTATGAAATTCTGCGAAGAAAATTTGTGTTCCCTAGTAACTCAACCAGCAAATGCTTTTTCTAGTCTTATTTATGTTGTAATAGGGGTATTCTTATTATTTCATAAACAAAAGAACAAATTATTAAACACTCTTCCAATTATTTTTATTTTATTGGGAATAACTTCTTTTTTATATCATGCATCTTTTTCATTTTTCTTTCAAATATTTGATCTTGCATCAATGTTTCTTTTATCTTCCTTTTTAATAACTTATAATGTAAAAAGACTAAAGTTAATTAAGAGTTTTTATTTTTCATTTTTAATTGTATTTTTGATTCAATTTATTTCTTTTTTAATATTAAAACAAAAGTCAGGAGCAGTGATTTTTGGGATATTTATTCTCTTCTCTATTGCACTGGAGATTATTCTTTCATTTAAAGGTAGATCAACTAATTATAAATATTATTTGTTAGCAATTATAATTTTAATTGTTGCGTTAGTATTGTGGATACTAGATATCTTTCAAGTGTTTTGTGACCCTTCTAACCATATTATTAATGGTCATGCAATTTGGCACTTAATAAATTCTATCAGTTTAGTTTTTATTTACAAGTTCTACAACCAATTTAAATCTTAGAATTCTTCGTCCCACTAAGGTGCCAAAAAGGTACTACGCCCACGCCGGGAAAAGCATGGTCTTGTGATAATCGAGGGATGTATTTTTTCTCGTCGGATGATTTATGTCCGATACTCTTTAATATAGTTCTTTGATTTTATAAATATTGTCGACTACAATGGTGTGACAGATTATTAGTTTTTTAAGGAAAAGTTAAATTTATAACTAATAATTCTTATAATCCAGTATGGCATTAATATATGAAACTAAGGACTTCATAGTAGAAGCTGTTGAAAAGCCTCATGTTGATAGGGAAGATGGGGGGCACATAAAAATATCTCCCAAAGTTAGGCTCCTTGATAGGCAACAACTTTCTCCTAAACAAGCTATCGAATTAATGAAGTTAACTATTATTGTTGGCCAGGCAATGACTAAAATTATGAATGAGAACGGGGTTGATATCGGAAGAATTAATTACCAAGATAATGGAAATTGGACTGTGTTTAGCCCAAAAGGTTCATATTTACACATCCATTTATATGGAAGAGCAAAAAGTGCTAAGACTCACAAATATGGGCAAGCATGTTTCTTTCCACATAGAGAAGAAAAACCCGAATATTACGAGAATTTCAAACCACTTAATGAAAAGGATGTTAAAGGCATAAAAGAAGAAATTAAAATGCTCCTTAATCAAGATAAATATTTAGATTCTAATTGGAATTAACTAAAATCATCTGGTTGTTTATATTCTAATTATTTTAAAATGGCCTTCTTCTAATGCATAAATTGGAAGGTCCTTTTCACCAAAATTTTTTAATTCCTCTAAGGCTTTTTCCCAATTAATAGGTCCTCTCGTGTCTTTTCCACCATAAGCAGATTTGTAATGTGCAAGGAATTTTATCGGTAGTACGCCCAACCCCTCCATACACTGTCTCCAATCACTAGTCCAGAATTGAGTAGATAAAGCATGAGAGCTGGCAGAACTCGTTCCAACTACTTTATTTTTCCAAATATTTGGAATATCAAATTTTTTAAGCCAGTATTGAAGCAAATGGTCATCTCCCCCTTTAATATAAACAATGTCTGAATCATTAATTTGTTTTTCGAATTTCGTGGGAAACGCCAATTCAATTAAAGGGAATACCCCTTCTGGAACTATTTTAGGTAATTGCTCCTTCTCTTTTGAAAAAGATTCTTCCCAATCTTCTCTAGGTTGAGCAAAATAACAATACAGAAATCTTGGTTTTTCTCCTAATCCATTTACCAATTCAGCGAAAAATTTCTTAGACATCTTAGGATTATTTTTCATCCCACCTGAATTTAAGACATACTTAGTCATGTTAGATATTCCTACCCTTTATATTATTTAAAATTAACTAAACAACCAGGTATTAGTTTTTTCTTATAAATCTAAGGTAAAATTAGCTTATTTTTTTAGGGATGGATTGTTTATATTTAGCTATCTTCCAGCGAGATCCAAAATGATTTTATAAACCTACTACTAATTCTCTTTCAATTGTTAGGTTTTCTGCATCATCTGTGGAATAGCCTTGAAAATCATTGTTTTGCATATTACCAATTCTTTTACGAAATCCTTGTTTAGTTTCAAACATCCTTTTTTCAAAACGTTCTATCCTGTAATCTGAATTTGTAGATGATTTATCTTCTTTATTAAAATACCAATTATTCATAACAGAATCAAAAAGTTTTCCAGCATAGCAATCAAACACTAATGCTCCTGACTCTTCAAAAGAAACAGTGTGTTTATAATAAAAATAAGGCCACCCTGTTCCATAATCATACTTCCCTTCCTCTTGTCTATTCCAATCATAATAAATAGCTTTTTTTGAATTTATAATAGGAATTATAAATAATGGAAAAAACCAAGTATTAGAAGTCGGATTAACACTAACTTTTATAATTGCTTCTATTGGAATTTGATCTGAATATTGTTTTAATTTTCTTGCAGTATCAATAAGAAAAGGAATATTTTTTTGTTTACTTCCTAATTTACGACCAACACTTGTTACACCATCAAGTTCAATAAAATTATTCCTTTCACTTTCATAAACTTTATTATTTAAGAGGTCTTTAGCTTGAACATTACTAGTAGGATTATCATCTTGGAAATTAACTTCAAAAGGCCGATATTCTAAAATTGGATTGCCTATTTCAAAACCTACATTTTTCATTATCCACCCATCAAAAAGTTGGGTTCCCCAAATACCCTCTTTAGGCCCTTCCCAATCCTCTAAATCCTCTTCATCATCATAAACATTTATTTCAAACAAAGATCTATATTTTCTTTCTCCTATTTTTCTAAGAGTTTTCCTCACATCTGCATAAGGTTCATCATAACCAAAATCACCTATACTGCCCTGAGCATCTTTTAATCTGAACATATCAGCGCCTGTTCCTTTCATTTGCTCTACAAGTTTCATTACTTTTTTTTGTAGACCTTCTGGTTTAATCATTGGAGTAATAACTCTTAAATTTCCACTAGATAGCAAATCTTTTCCTAAATCTTGTTTCATTTTAGTTTTTTATTTTTTAGTACGAAATTATTTTATAATTCAAGTTCAAGAGCTTTTTCTAAATTTTTAGCGCTATTTATATGATTAGAATACACTTTAGAAAACTTACTTCTAAATTGGTGAGGATTTTCAAACAAACCTTTTTTAATACATTTTATTGTATAATCAGAATCCATAGAAGATTTATCTACTTCATTAAAATACCAATTATTCATAGTAGAATCAAAAAGTTTTCCAGCATAGCCATCAAACACTAATGCTCCTGACTCTTCAAAAGAAACTGTATGTTCGTAAACTGAATTAGATCTTTCTCCAGACAAAGTGGGGTATCCATTATAATTCATACCCTTTTTTGTTATTTCTGTATCATAAAAAATTGCTCTTTTTCTAACTATTATAGGAATTTCAAACAAAGGAAAAAACCAAGTATTTGGTGTCGGATTAAAACTAACTTTTATGATTGCTTCTTCTGGAATTTTATCTAAATATTGTTTTAATTTTCTTGCAGTATCAATAAGAAAAGGTATTGCTTTTTGTCCTTTACTTGACTTCTGGCCAATACTTGTTACACCATTAAGTTCAATAAAATTATTTCTTTTACTAGTATATAACTTATTATCTAAAAAATCCTCGGCCTCAATATCCTCAGTAGGGTTCCCATCTTGGAAATTAACTTCAAAAGGTCGATATTCTAAAAGAGGGTTGCCTACTTCAAAACTTATGTTCTTAATTATAATCCCTTCTTTTTTCCAAATACCCTTACTAAGATCTTCCCATTCCTCTTTATCTTTCTTATTATTTTCATCATAACTTACATTAAAGCTAAATAAAGAGTTGTATTTTAGAATGCCCATGCTTCTTAATGCACTTTTAAAATTTCTATCAACCCAAAAATCTAGCCCCCATATATCTCTCGATTTTCCTTTCTTTAATTCTTTTAATCTGAAAATATCTGCACCACTCTCTTTTATTTTTTCTGTAACATCCATTACTTTCTTCTGTAATCCCTCTGGCTTAATCATAGGATTAATAACTCTTAAATTTCCACTAGATAGCAAATCTTTTCCTAAATGGTTAGGGCTCATTTTATTTTTCTCTATTGGGATATAATTTATTCATTATTTCTTTTTCTTGTGCATATATATCACTTATAGAGCCCATCCCTTCCCCACCCCAAAAATATTGGGGTTTTACAGTTTTATACACATCCCTCATAGCTTCAACAGTATAAGGAAAACTAGGCTCTGTTTCTATTTCTCCTGCTATGTTTCTAGCCATCACCCCTTGTCTCTTCCCTTCCATTGCAGTTTCAAAGAGTCTTGAGAAAGGAGTTTCGCTTCCGTCCTCTGAAATCAAATTGCATAAAACCAACCAACGATCTCTTGGATCACAGAGTTCTGAAACTTTACCAATCATAGAGTAAAATTTTTCCATTGCCTCAACTCTTGCATTTGTTCTTGTTTTGTAAATTTTAGCTTTATCTTCTTCTAATCCTTTTTGAATATTCAAAGCATAAAATTCTTTTTGCAATTCTGTAACAAAAGAAGGAGGTCTTATATCTTCAAATAAAACAGAATCAACTGTTATTCCCCAGGGTTCAACAAATTTCTTTACATAATCTCTCACAGAATCAGAAATAATTTCTCTCTTGCTTAAAACTTCTTTTATCCCATTTCTATTAAAAACATCAGCCGTAATTTTCCCTCTTAAGAATCCATGCACCATTTTTTCTAAATGTCCCCATTCAGGAGCCCTTTTTATTAAAGAATCAATATCTGAAACTCTATAAATTAAATTTGTGTGAAATTCAAGAGGTATAAATTCATCAGTTAAAACCGAAAATGATGTTTGATAAAGAATGGGTCTAATGCCTATTGTTTGGATCTCTGAAATAGCAGGTAAACCTAATCCTATTCCTGGTTCGTGTTCACTAACTTTCTTTCCAAAACGCATTTGTACAACTCTTTCACCTTCTCTTACAGTAAATGCACCTAATACAGAAACTTTGGATTTAGACTTAGTCAATTCAAAACTATTAGAATTTTTTCCCATATCTTTCATATAATTAAAGACCTCCTTTTCCTTAAATATTTTTATATATTTTAATATCTATTACTTATATATAAACAATCAACCCCCTAAAAAATAAGCTAATTTTACCTTAGATTTATAAGAAAAAACTAATACCTGATTTTTTAGTCAGGTTTATAAATTTTAATTTACTATAAAAGAATAGGTTGAAATGGATGTAAAATTAAAAGAATTTGATATGGTTGACTATTTTAGATTTCTAAAATTGAAGTTTGATAAACAGTATGCCAAAGAACTAGAAGATTCATTTTTTGGATATCTTAAGAGGGGAATAAAAAATATCTTCAATAAAAGAAGGGCCTATAAATATTCTATATTGGTAAATAATAAATTGGCAGGTTCAATAGCAATCTATAAAAATACACATAAAAATTATGAATTAGGTTTTTTTGTTTTAAGGGAATTTAGAAATAAGGGAGTTGCCATAAAAGCAGTAGAGAATATTCTAGAGATAGCTTTTAAGAAATTGTCTTTCAGAAAAATCAAAGCTGTAACAGATGAGAGCAATATCATCTCCCAAAAAGTTCTAAAAAAATGTGGATTTGAAAAGGTTAAAATAGATAAAAAAGAAAAAGAGATTGTGTGGGAACATAAAAGATAAATCTTATTCTTAAAACAAAAAACCAGATGATTATCTTCGTTCTACTTAGTTTAATCTATTTTTGACCAATTACCTCTAAATTCTTTGAATCACCATTTGCAACTTTTTGCTTGTAACCCCCTAATATTTGTATATTTTTAAAACCAACACCAGATAGCAATTCATTCATTTCGTTAATTGAAAAAATCCTCATTAAATGCTTATCTTCGATTAATCCCTCCGGAACCCGAAATACCACTTTTGTAGTTTCAATTTTTGTGCCAGAATTATAATCCCAACTCATTTTTCTATAAATATTTTTAAAATTATCTTCTTTTGAACCCTTTGTTTTGGAATTATGTAAATCAAGTATCAATATTCCATTCTTTTTCAAATGCTTATAAAAACACCTTAGTGCCTTAATAGATTCTCTAATGGATAATAAATGATTAAAAGAGGCAAACATACAAATAATTGCATCAAATTTTTCATCTATATTAAAGTCAGACATATTTGCTTGAAGTAATTTTGCTTTGACTTTTTTATTTGCAATTTTTAACATTTCTATATTTAAATCTATGCCCGTACATTCAAAATCTGCTTTTTCTAATAATGAAATATGTGTTCCAGTCCCACAACCCACATCTAGTATTTTTTTAGAGTTATGTTTATTTAATATTTCAATAAGAAACTTAATTTCATTAGAATAATCTTTATTTTGGTATATCTCATCGTAATATTTTGCCAATTTTTTATATCCTTCTTTTTCCATTTTTATATATCTGATATTTCAAGATATTATATAAATTTACTTATACGAAGTAGAAGTGAGATAATCAGATGATTTTCACGTAGTCCACCTTATATGATAACCAGACCTTCTTCTCCTTTTCTTATCCTTACTTCCTTTAGGTCTTCCCAACTTCTTACCTTTGGCCCTTGCCCTATCTAAACCAGAATGAATTCTCACAATAGTTAATTCTCTTTCATATTCAGCAAGTACCATTAAGATGTGCAAGAACATCCTACCTTCTGGAGTTGTTGTATTAATTGCTTGAGTTATAGAAATAAAATGAATCTTTTTCTTTTTGAATTCCTCAAAAAGTTTAACCAAGTGAGATAAGCTCCTTCCTATTCTATCCAATTTGTAAACTATTATTGTATCAAAAGTTTTATTTCTCATATCCTGAATTAACTTATCAAATTGAGGCCTACTTACTTTAGAACCGCTTTCTCCAATATCTCTATACTCTTTAGCTATCGAAATATTTTCTCTTTCACAATAATCCTGTATTGCTTTTTCCTGCATCCCTGTACTTTGCTCATTTGTGCTTACACGATAATATATTCCTGCGTTCATATTATCAAGAAATATGGATTTTATTAATAGATATCGGACGATAATCATCCATTAAAAATTGATCATTCAACATCCTTATACAAAACCAAGATCATTGGCATAGCCTTATCTTTAGCTTTTTTAAATTTCTGATATGCCTTTTCTAATTCTTCATCATTTCTAAAAAACTTTAAACTATAAGAAAACTGAGATCTTTTTTCCTTAAGCTCAGGAAACTCATCAAATAACTCTTTCTTTAACTTAATCACATTCCATGCTTGAGCACTCTCACTATATGTGACTTTACCTTCGCTGTCGACCACTTTTCGAGGTGTGAGTTTTTTCTTCTCCATCTTGAAGTTCACCTCTTTGGTTCCCAGGAAGTTAATTTTGTAAGGTATTTAGAATAATTAAACCCTTCGTTGATTTTTTTGGTGAGTTAAAACAAAAAACTTTATAAAAGGGGAAATTCTACCAAAAATATGACAAAGATCTCTGATGAAAAGGATCGGCTCATACTCTTTGAGCTCCTTCAGGATTGTCGCCAGTCTTTATCTAAGATTGCTAAAGCTGTAAATCTGCCTCAACAAACAGTGTCTTACAGAATCAAAAGATTAGAAAAATCTAAAGTTATAAAGAAATACACTATTAATATTAATTATTCTAAATTAGGATATAGAAGACATACTCTTTATCTAGATGTTAAAGAAATCAGCACAGAAGAAGTAAATAAATATATTCAGCAAATAATTGATGTTAAAGAAGTAAGCTGTTGCCATATTTTACGTGATGTTAGTGAGTGGAAGCTTTACATCTCTATTTGGACAAAAACAATAGAAGAATATGATAAAATTCAAACAAAGATTTTAAACAAATTTAAGAATAAAGTAAATAATTATCTTTCTTTTGCAAGTATTAAGTCATACACATATTTTCCTAGAAGATTAAATCCAAAGAAAGCTCCTAAAGTTGATATAAAAGAAGGTATTGGAGAATTAACCATTAAGGAAACAGATTGGAAAATCTTAGAAAAGTTAAAGAAAAATTCTAAAATATCTATTTTAGATTTAGCTAAAGAACTTAACATGAGGGCCAAAACTGTAGTTAGGAAAATAGATCTTTTAAAAAAGAAAGAAATTATTCAAAGATTTTATCCATTAATTAATCCAAAAAAACTAGGATATAATCAATATACTTTTATTTCTAGAATTGATCCTTCATATTCAAAAGAAATAGAAGAGTTCATAGAATTTACTAAAAAAGATCCTAGGTTTACTATAGTGATTAGGGCTGTTGGTTATGTTAATTTATCTTATTCCTTCTTGGTCAAAGATGATGAAGAATTAAAAGAGATCCTAGAGAAAGTAGAAGGGATATTGGGAAAAGCGAGATTACAAAATTTTAAGATTGAGATAAATGATATGGTTGGTTAAAATAACAGATAACTCTAAAAATAAAGGATTTTTAGATTATTAATGACAACCCTTTCTAATGATCAAGGAAGAGCTTTGGAATTTGCCATAGTTTCAAATCTTATTGATTTTTTTAAAGAGAAAAATATTATTTTGGCTCTTACCGAAAGGACAAAGAGAGATAATCAAAGAGATTCAGATCGCTTTCAAAATTTAAATGAACCCATGAAAAAAGATTTTCTTCTAGCAGGTAAAAAATTTATTGAGTGGGCTTCAAAAGAGGGTTGGTTTAAAAACGCAAACAAGATAGATTTAGATCGTCTTCCAGATAAAGAAGGTCAGGAAAGCAATGTTACGGATATAGCACTAAAAGTTCACTCTCAAGAGAAAATATTTGTTTGGAATCTTTCGGTAAAGCATAATCATAATGCTCTAAAGCATCCTCGCCTCCCCAGATTGCCTGCACAATGTGGATTCACAGATTATTCTACCAAAAAATTATGGCTCTCAAAACATGATAAAATTTGGGAAGATTTTATAGATAAATCAAAACAACTATCAGAAAATGCTAAAACATTTAGTGAATTAAAAAGAAAAGATGTTACATTTATTGATGAATATTTATACAACCCATTAATAATTGCTGTAAAAGATTTCTTACAGACCATAAAAAATGGGGAAGATCATGTTAAATCTTTTTTTAATTTTATAACAAGCAAAGTAGATTTTTATACAATAAAGAATGAAAAAGAGAACATTTTGATAAAACACTTTCTTGGGATTAAACCTCCTTCTTCATTTACTCTGGAATATCCATACAAAAACAAACTAAACACATTGTTAATCACATTCGATAATGGATGGATTATGACTCTAAGGCTTCATACTGCAAGTTCAAGAATGTACAAAACTTCAGGAAAAATTAATTCTAGCACAAAATTTGATGTTCATTGCACTAATATTGAAGATTTAATTAAAATTGATAAAATAAGCAAAATTAAATAATTTCTTTTAAGTCTTCTGCAATAACTTCGGCAATAACTTCTGCAAGTTTAACTGGAACAGCATTTCCAATTAATTTATACCCCTTAGAAACATTATCATAATAGAAAATGAAATCGTCTGGAAAGGTTTGAACTCGTGCACATTCTCTTACGGATAATCTTCTATGGCTAGAATTTTCACCATCTTCAAATTCCCAATTATCTTTTCCAATTTTGATCATTTTTGTTGAATCTGGATGTAAAGGAGCATGTCTCCCCCCTGCTTGAATTGTAAAAGAAGGGTCTTCCCAATTTTTTCTCCTATTTCTGCTTAAATAGATTGTTGAAAATCCTCCATTCATGTGTTCATGGTTAGATATCTTAAGAATTTTGTTAGGCTTATTTTTTTCTTTTGCCTCTTTAGATTTGGGAAGATCTCCTATCGCTTCTTTTAATGAAATTATCTCTCTCTCTTTAATATTGTCAAAATCAAATGTTTTGTTTAAATCCTTTCTGTACCCAATAATTATAACCCTCTTCCTTTCTTGTGGGACTCCATAATTTTTGGAATTTAATAATTTCCAACTAACACTATATCCTAAGTTTTCAAATTCTTCTATGATCTTTAGAAATTCTGGAATATGAGTTTTTGATACTATTCCTGCAACATTTTCTGCTAAAAAGAATAATGGTTTTTTATCTCTCAAAATCCTAAGATATTCATAAAAAAGTTTACCTCGATTATCATTAATTCCCTTCATCGATCCTGCTAAACTCCAACTTTGGCAAGGGGGTCCTCCAAGTATTCCTTCTGCACTAGGAATTTCTTCTGAAGGAACATCTACAATGGATCTCCTATCTATTTGATGATTATGATTCTTTTCAAATGTCTCCCAAGAATCTTTATCTATATCATTAGCAAAAACAACCTCAAATCCCTTGTTGGTAAATCCCAAATCAAGACCTCCTGCTCCTGAGAATAAGGAGATAATTTGTATACTCTTTTTCATACAAATACTTATCATCCTAGATTTTAAAACATTGTGTGTCAAACAAGGTGACACCAACATAAAGAATAAGTACCTAAAAAGCATATTTTATCTATGAAAGCATTATCCTTAAAACAACCCTGGGCAGAATTAATCCTTCAAGAAAAAAAGACAATAGAGATAAGAAAGTGGAATACTAAATTTAGAGGAGAATTTTTAATTCATGCTTCAAAAACACCAGATATGAATTCAATGAAACGATTTGGATTTAAAGAATTACCTTGTGGTTTTATTGTTGGAAAAGCAAACTTAGTTGAAGTTAAAAAATACCCCAATAAAGAAGAATTTGATAAAGACAAGGATAAGCATCTTGCAACAAGTGGTTGGGGAAATCATGGATTCATCCTAAAAACAATAGAGAGATTAGATAAAGTTCCCGCAAAAGGTCAATTAGGTTTCTGGGATTTTAATAGCCAATGAGTCACTGCCAAGTAAATGGCTATTATGCCGAGTGACTCTTCGCATTTTGTCTTCGGAGCACATTGAGTCGAGTTTTCAAAAACCTGAAGTCTAGGGAGTCACCATATTTTTTGTATGTTTTGACCTTATTTGGGTTAGTTACAACAAAAAACCATTTATCATAATCTTTATTCAACAATTTTATCTTTTCAAGGAGTCTTTCCTTTTTGGTTAAAACCGCTCCAGTCTCAACTTCAATAGCATACTTCTTTTTTCCAATATTAAAAACAATATCTGGCTTCCTAGTTACGAATTTTTTGGTTTTGATTCCTTTCTTTTCTAAATATTCTGCTATATCATAAACTGCAAATAAGTGAGTTAATGATTCATTAAATCTTGGCTTAAGTAAAAACTTTTCAACTTTATTGCTTACCAAACTTTTGAACTCAGCATCCTTATACCCTTTTTTCAAAAGATACTGTATCTCATGAGAATTAATTTCATCTTTTCTAAAAAATCTCTTTTCCTCATCAACTTCTATTTTAATGTCTTTGTAGTTTTTTTTAATTGGTACTCTTTTTGGAGCTCCCCCTTCTTTTAAAAGTTCATCTGCGTTAGTTGTAATTAGATCATGCTCTCTTGGAGAAGCAACCACTTTAATGTTTGAATGTTCATCTTCAATAATCAAAATACCTTCTCCCACCAATGCAGTAAGTAAAGCTATTCTTTCTGTACTACTCAAATGAAATACTTTTTGAATATCATCAATAACAGCAGGTTTTTGTTTTAATAAAAGTGTATAAGAACTATTTGCCAAAACTGCTCTTCCTGCTTTAGACCTTATCATATCTTCAACTTCTTGATTTAATAACAACAAACCTAGATTATACTTCCTACAAGTCTTAACAATTTCAAAAATATATGATGCTTCACTTGTTTTTGATAGTAATGACCATGCTTCATCAACAACTAATAATTTTCTTTCAAGATCATCTCTCATCTGAGTATATACATAATCTAAAACTAAGAACATCATAACTGGCTTTATTTGTTTTGGGAGATTTCCTAGATCAAAACATACAAATTTATTATCAAAATCTATATCTGTGTGTTGATTAAGAAAAGAAAAGACTCCATTCACATAAATGTTAAGTCTATTAATTAAGCTCCTTACAGTAATTTTTTCCATACTACTAGCTCTTTTCTCCATTTTTATTAAGGTGTCTAGAAGATCTTCTAAAATAGGAGGTTTATTCCCCCATGAGTTTGGATCATTAAGATAAAAGTTTTTTCTTTCATAGATTTCATTTAAAGCTCTATCCATAAATGACTTTTGAGGTTCTGTTAATTCTCCCAACATTATAGGCATTAAATCCATTAAAGTAAGTCTCTTCTCAGGATAGCTATGCCCCATTAAATCTAAAGGATTAATTATTGTTTCAGATTTTCTACTTAAATCAATCCTTTGTCCCTTAAATTTATTAACAAGTTTACTATATTCTCCTTGAGGATCAATTACTATTACTTTAGTACCATTAAGGAGGTATCTTGAGATAAAAAGCTTAGCCAAATAGCTCTTTCCTGCCCCAGAAGTAGCCAGACATAAGCCGTTCGCATTAGAAAGCTTGAATACATCGCGAATAATCGGAATCTTATTTTTATTAAGCCCAAACCAAACACCTGTTTTATCAAACCTAAAGAAAGAAGAGGTAAAAGGAAAAAAAGCACTAAGCCCCTTTGTAGTGATATTTCTCTTTTTATTAATTGAATCTTCACATAAAGGCAGACAAGATCTTAATCCCTGAACCATCTGAAAATCTGCTTTTTTAGGGATAATCAATAAAGAATTTAATTCAGATTCTATCTTTTTAGTTAAAAGATCTAAATCCTTCTTGTTATCTGCTTTACACGTTATATACAAGCTAATATTATATAATTTTTCATTCCCTTTCTGAAGATTTTCTAAGATTCTTAGTGTATCTTTATGTTTTATCTCAAGACTAGGATTTAATTGGTTCTTGATTTTAGCTGCATAAAGATCTGCTCTTTGTTTTTGAATTTCTTTATTCAGAAGAATCATTGTTGTTTCTAATAACATTGGCTCAATATGAAGGGAAAGATTAAAATCTCCAGTAGCACTCACAATCCTATCTAAAAAACCTGTTTCAACAATTCTAGGATATCCATGAGCATAAATTGTCCGAACTAACTTATTGTTTAAATTTAGATGATAAGGGGTATTTTCTATTTTTTTAGGGTAAACTTCGTTCTTATTTCCAAAAACTTCAATTAAAAGTTTTCTTAACCCCTCATTTCCTAATCTTTTAGTTCTTAGATTTAAACCATGAAGTCTTTCTTCGCAAATATTTATTTGATTTTGAATATCTGTCTTTTCAGGTATTGCTATATAGAAATTTCTATTTGAAATGCTATCTTTTTTAACAACACTCTTTATGTGTCTTTTATATTCATTAAATATCTCAATAGATTTTTCATCCACTCTTTCTTTAAGACTCTTTAAATAGCTTTCAATATTAAGGTTTTCGGTAGTCATTAGAACTTGTATTGGAAAATCTAATGAATTTAGAAGTTTTTGAAAAGCCAATGTTATTGTTTCTTTTTCTTTTGAAGGTTTTATATCAAAGTTAATAGGCTCAATTTTTAATACAGCGATTTTATTTTTATCTGTATGGATCAATTTCTCAGTAATCATTTTTATTTTTAAAAAATCAAATAATTTTATTCCAGTCAATTCTCTTAATCTATACCAAAGAATCCATTTTTTTAGATAATCTTCTAAATTAAAAAAGATAAATCCCACAGCCAATACTGCAGGATAAATTGCAAGAAAGATTCTTATCTGGATACTTGCATTAAATTTGAATAATAAAAAGAAAATTATGGGAAAAAATCCAAAAGCATAAGCTAACTGCTTAAAGTTTAGTCCAAAGACTATTTTCTCTTTATACTCAAGTTGTTGGGGTATTTCATACATTTTACTTTAAGATATTAGTAACTTTCTTTACTTTAGTTGCAGCCTTGAAGATTACAAATAACAAAAGAAGAACTGTTGAAAGGATGATGAGATCCAATGTTCCAACCATAATCAAAGTTTTCATTTCATTAAATTGACTTAATTGTGAAATTTTAGACCCAATTAAAAATATGATGGAATAAAAGAAAGGCAAGAATATCAAAACTCCTAAACTATTCAAGATTAATTTTCCATATTGATTTAAGGGAGGGAGGAAATAAAAGAAAACTCCAATAGCAAATAAAATAACTCCAGCACTTACAAAAATATATCTTAAGAGAACTAAGACTAAAACTATAATTAAGTGTAAAATATAAATAAATCCAAAGATTAAATCAAAACCAAAATTAGAGATACTTTCTAGAGACAATCTAAAGAAGTTATTAGAAATCATGTCAAAAACTACTTCTGTAAGGGATGCAGAAATTGCTAAAAACAAATCATAAAGATGATAACTTCCCTGAACTAAAATCATCATGATAATTATACTTTTAAGATCTGATTTTGCTTTTTCTCTTTGTTCAGGAGATTCACCAGAGATAATGAATTTTAATCCAATCCAAACTATAAGGATTCCATAAAACATAGATAAAATATAAACAATAATTGCCCAAATATCAACGAATGCAGTAACGCTAACAGGTTCTATTAAAAATTTCTTGATTAAATCAAGAAAAGGTCTTGAAGCTGAATTTAAAATATCCAAAATAAGTCCAAATACAGCTTCTGCTACACATTCGCCAATATTGGTTATACTACATGCCATTCTATTCCCCTAAAATTAGTTCAACAACAAAAGGTGCGACCCAAATAACCATTAGCCCAATTATAACATACATTACCATGTTCTTTGCTTTCTCCCTTTTTCCAGGATCAGATCCGCTTGTGATATATGAAATTCCTGCAAACAGCATGATTAATCCTGCAATTATTGTTGCTGCATATTTTACTAAATCATAAATTGTTTGCAAAGGTTCTAGAATTTCATCAAAGTCTGCAGCACTTACTACTGGCAAGAATGTTAAAATTAAAATTGCTGTCAAAAGAATCACTCCTCCTGCAGTTCGTCTAGTATTTTTTTGTAACATTTTAACCTCCTTTCAAAGCTTTTTTCGTTTGGATATTTGTGTTTCAGAAATTCAAGACAAGTTTGACAGAAATCAAACTCACCATATTCTAAAGGCTTTGAACACAAAATACAAACCATAGTCTGTCGAACTGCTGCTCTTATA
The DNA here is from genome assembly GCA_018815925.1 of Nanobdellota archaeon. Taxonomy (GTDB): domain Archaea; phylum Nanobdellota; class Nanobdellia; order Pacearchaeales; family GW2011-AR1; genus JAHIWS01. The sequence continues at coordinate 19,725 of JAHIWS010000023.1, forward strand.
AATAAAGTCGGGGACAAAAATGACTACTTTTTTGACTACTTTTCTGACACCTTTTTTGACTACTTTTTTGACCACAAAAAAGTCCCCGATTTCTTATATAGTTTGGAAGAATTTACTTTTTATGGAAAATCAAATCAACAAAGATCTTGGCGAGGAGATTATCTGCAAACTAAAAGAGCTAATTGAAATCCTAAAAAGGAGAAAAAATGAAGAGCAATGCAACAATCCACCTAGTCCTCAATACTGATCAACTACAAAAATTCAAGGAAAAGGCAAGAGTTGAAGGTGTTAGCCTTTCAGAATTATGTAGAAGAAATGTGCTTGGTTTTTCTCAATTAGATAATATAGAAAATCTTCTTAAAGAAATATTAGAAAATGTTAAATCAACTTCCTATAAACAAGATAATTAAGGGAGATTGTATAGAATTCTTAAAAAATCTTCCAAACAATTGTATTGACTTAATTATCACAGATCCTCCTTATGGAGATGGTGTAGCTTATGGTTGGAATAATAAAACTATTCAAAATAATAAAGATCCCTTAATTAATTGCTTAGCATTAGCAGAATGTTATAGAGTTCTAAGGAAAAATAGCACACTATACAACTTTACTAATTGGAAACATTATCCTTTTCTTGTTGAATTTGTCATGAAATATACAAAGTTTAAGATAAGGCATTTAGTTGTCTGGAAAAAACATAATTTTGGTTTAGGTTGGGCCTTTAGGCACCAATATGAATTAATATTAGTTTTAGAGAAAGGAAAACCAAAGTACAACCTCACTAATTTTTCAGATGTTCAAACCTGTAGCCACATTAATCATAATAAAATAAATCATCCTCATGAAAAGCCAGTTGATTTAATAATGAAGATGATTGAACATAGTTCTAAGAAAGGGTCTCTAATTCTTGATCCTTTTTGTGGTAGTGGATCTGTATGTATGGCTTGTAAAAAAATCAACAGGCATTATATTGGAATTGATATTGATAAGAAGTGGGTTGGGGTTGCTAGGGGTAGGTTGCAACTAAATTCTATAGGAGGTAAAAATGACTAACATATATATTAATGAGAGAAGGGAAATTCTCAAGAATTGCAAAAGTGATACAGAGATGAATCTTATCTTAGAAATAATATACGATGAGGGATATAATGATGGTGTTAGAGAGTGCAGGGAACAGATAAGTAAAATTAAGGCATAGATTTATTGGGGAGCTTTTCCATAAAAAAATAATTCCAAGTGCTTATTTTCCCTCCACTAATATTTTCAAATATTTTGCTTTCTATGATTTTAAAATAAGGATTAAATAATTCTTTAAGCTCACTTAAAGAGGAAAAATATAATCTTGCTCCAATAATGGCTCGGGATTCCTCTGGAATTATTCTTTCTCCTTGTTTTGGACCCCCGAATTTAGAATCTTTTTCATTAAAACAAACGGATAAATATTTTCCGTCATTATTTAATAAATCGGTTATATCTTCTACATACTTTTTTCTATCCTTAAGCATAACACTATGTAAAAGAGCCCATTCTAGAATGAATTCAAATTTTTCATCTAACTTACCTAAATCTCTTACATCCATTGCAAGAAATTTAATCTTAACTCCTGCCTCTTCAGCATTTTGTTTTGCATAATTTATTGCTCTTTCTGAGATATCTATCCCTATAACCTCAAAACCTTTTTTAGCAAGATAAATAGAATAAAATCCTTCACCACACCCCACATCAAGAACTTTGCATGGTTTAATTTTCCCAGATTCTATTAATTCAACTAATTCTTCTGGAGGATTTTTGCTTGTCCATACAGCATTTGGTTTTTCGTATGTTTTTTCAAAGGCTTCTTTGTCATTATCCATAAACTAGCTAATTAAGACATATTAATAAAATTAATGATGATTGCAACCTGCATAATTCTTTTATATGAGTAAATCCTCCGAATCCTATGGAAAATATGATAGATTTTGTAAACGAATGTGTAGCTTCTGTAAGCTATAATGAATCATTAGCATCTTTACTAAAAAACAAGATAGAAGACACAAAGAAAAAACCTTTTGTTGGAGGATATTATAATCTAACTGAATTATGTAATCCTGCCCAAACTTACTGGACAAGAATTAGTCCAAAAGTTGAAAAAACAGTAGCCCTACAGAAAAAATTAGATTGGGGAACAGAGTTACACAGACAGGCAGACCAGTGGCTTAAAACTTTCCCTGATTTTGTGGTTAATGAAGGAACACTCGATGGAGCATGGGTTGGGATTCCAGGAGTTAGGGGAAGAATAGATTGCAGAATAGGCGAATCTATTTTTGAAATTAAAACCAAAGAAGAGCTTCCATTAAATGCGGAAGAAGTCCTTCTAAAACATCCTCATGATGTTGAGCAATTGGCTTTTTATTCTGTACTTCATCCTTGCCATGATGAAATAAATTACCTTATTTTCATAAAAGACTCTAGCCCTTTTGAATTAAGGGCATTTAAGGTAAAAATTACAGACTTAGGAAAGATAAAATCTTTATTAAAATCAAGGATGAGTCTTCTTAATAAAGCAATTGAAGAAAAAAATTCTTTGAATTTAGGCAAATGTCGATATCACAATAATGAGTGCCAATTTCAGGGAACTAATATGTGTCATTGCGAAAAACTTGAATCTCTTTCAACAGATCAACTAATGCAAGGGATAGAGTTGACTTTGGACGAAGAGATGACTAAAAAACTTGAAGAGATAAGGACTAAATTTTATTCCTCAAAAAAGTTTTATTCTACTCTTAATATAATTACTCCAAGAAAACATAAATTTGATGTTAAAAGTGAATGGAATCCAGATAAAGAAAAGGATCAATCTAAATCCTATCTTGGAACTTTGATTAAAAAACTTCCAATAAAACTTTCTTCCGAAGAAAGAAATAAAATCTTTAATTCCCGTATTGATGATCGGCTGTATACTGCTTATAGGTGGGCAAACTTGAATGATTCTACAGACCAAGAGTTCCCAATATTCCCTTATCTTGTTAAATCCAATATGTCCAACAGCATCCAAACAAGACCCAATCCTTATTTTCTTGCGGAACTAGGAATTTTAGCCTCAAACTATGGAAAGACCAAAGGACTAATCTTTATCATTTATCCAAATAAAGATAATTTTGTGCAAGTTTTTGAAATAACTTACAAAGGAATAAAGGAGATATCTGCTAAAACAAGAGAGATAATTGATTTTTTAGGAAAAGGTGATGATGATCTATTTGCTCTCCCTCCTTGCCCCTCTTTTATGAATGATAACGGAACCTGTCCTCTAATGGAAAAATGTAATTCTAGGGAAGGTTGTGGGTGTGTTAAATGAAATTTTAGTCTTATTCTTAATTCTCATTACACAACTTGAGGTAGTTCTCTTGTAAATCATTAAGTATTTTATCAGTCACTTTATTCTTTGTGGCCTCTTTTGATAGTTCCATTATTTTTTTATGATAAGGATTATTTTTATTATAAAGGGGCATTTTAATATTAAAATTTATGCTGTATGACCTAGTACTATAGGTTGCTTTAAAATAATGGCCTACAATAGGCACATTTAATATACCACATAAATAATGAGCTTCATCTTCAGAAATATTTCTACCCTTTTTGTCCTGACTAATATAAGGACAATGCTTCGCACATATAGGGATTATCTTTTCTCCCCAAGGTGAAATTATTTTACTTACCACAGAAGCACTTAATTTTGTATTATCTCTAAATGTAACTTTATATGGTGCAAAAGTATAAGTGCCAACTTTTGAAAGAGAATAGAACGCTGTCCCTCTAGAAATAGTTAAACTTCTCTTTGATTGTTTAGATATCAAATCCTTATTACTAGTTAAATAATTGAACAATTTTGGACTTTTATTTAAAAGTTCTTTTTGATTAATGGATATTGAAATATTTTTTTCGTATGGAAAAATACAATAATTATTATTTTCTTTAAAACCAAAAGGAAGAATAGTCGGCGCCTTAATTACTGGTTTTATGTATCTTGTCTCTAATCGTATTGGTAATTTAGTAACTGATTTATATTTGGAATGTTTAAATTGTGCTGGCTTAAATAGATATAATCCTTTTCTGTTAGTTTTTCCTTTTGGCTCTATAAAATAAACCTCTGCGGGGGTGAATTCAACACCACTACGAGCTTTATAATTACATTCACCTATGATGGAGTCGAACATTTCTTTTGAATCCAATATTGATTGTTCAAAAGTGGTATATCCTGTTCTTTCCTTATCCATTTGGTATGCTTTTTGTAATGAAAAAGTGAAAAATTTAGATACCTCGGAATAGGCCTGTTTTGAATTAATCTCGGTTATAGAAACTCCTCTTTTTTTATTTATAGTCTTTATTGGAATTCCTTTTTTAAAATAATCAACAGGTTTCCTTTTATAATAATAAGTCATAAATTTCTCAGTTGTTTCAATAAAAGGATTTCCAGCATTAGTCCAATCATCTAATTTTTGGAGATACATTCTTTTTTTTAATTTAACATCTGTAAAAAAATTTCTAAATCCAGCATAAGAGTCCTGTGTCATTAAGGTTTGAGGCATCAAAAATGTTAGAACTCCTTCCTTGGAAAGCCAAGTTGAAGCAGTTACGTTTGCTATAAGGGCACAAATATTAAGACTTATAGCCCCCATATAAGTCTGGCCAGAAAATAAATGTCTATCTATACAAAGATTTTTTATTTTATTAGCATATGCTTGTGGTAAAAATTCCCACTTTATCCACGGAGGATTTCCCACAATAATATCAATATTTTTCACTCTTGCAACAAGCATAAAATTTGCAACTATACGTATCCAAATTCCATCCCAATTTTTTTTATGTAGTCTTACTAGTTGCTTGGCTAAAGATTTAATCTCGCTTTTAATAGTTTTATTTAGGTTTTTACTAGAAATGCTAGTAATAAACTTTTCATAAACAAGATTATTATCTTCGGTTTTTATGATTGCTTGGATTTGGCTCATCTTAGATAAAAAATTCTTACTCTCAACAAAAGAAGAAGGTAAAACAATCTTAATGTTGTCCTGTTTAGTATTGATCACATATTGATAACATTTAATTCCCCCCACAATTATTTTAGTGGGAATATTTGCAGAATCTCCCAAATAAATAGGTATCTCGACATCTTGCCCATTAATTAAAGGTTTTATTGAAAGGTAAAAGCAGACTTTTGCTGTTAGGACAGAAAGAGGATTTATATCCACTCCTTTTACTCTTTCTAAGATAGAATAAAGAAGTTCTTCTTTAGATTTATCAGATAAACTAATAATATCTTTATCTCCAATAATATTTTTAATCAGAGACATAATAAATGTCCCACTACCACAACAAGGATCAATAGCAGTAAATTCTTTTTTTCTAACAAGTTTTATACTTTCATTTACAACATAATCCGCCAACCAAGAGGGAGTAAAATATTCCCCTAAACTATGTCTTACTTCTTGAGGCATTAGCTCCATATATAATTCCCTGAATATATCAATAGTAGCATAACCATATTTATAGAAGCTATTAGAATAACCTTCCAAAACATTAATAATTCCAAGAATTAGTGAAGCTTCTTCTTTTGACCATGCTTGTTCAGAGCAATACCATGAAAAGAAATCCCCTTCTAAAAGATTCCTAATTCCTCCAGTTTGAAAAACATATCCCTCTTCTATATATTCTAAAAATTTTCTTAAAGTATCTGGTTCTATCTTAGATAAATCAGAGAAATATTCTATGTTTTTGTTGAATTCAATTTTGGTTACTACCTTACAGGCTATTAATTTAACTATTAATGCATAAGTAGTTTGAAGTGCAAAAAGGGCTTTATAGTCAAGTTCACTTTTGTTGATTTTTATTCCGAAAAGCTTACTTAACGCTTTCCTCCTCTTTTTAATATCTTCATTTTGACCTTTATCGTTTTCTGATAAATGAAACAAAACTTCCCACTCTTGATATAACATAGACATTTTTCCAGAAAAATTAGTGGTTAATTTTTTAAATAAATATCTAGCCAAATTTGCAGATAAACTTGTTTTTGAATCTAATTTAAAATCCTCTACAATATTTCTTGGAACAAATTTTTTATTGTTAATATCTGTGATAAATTGAACTAACTTATCCAGATCAGATTCATCAATATTCTTAAAAGGAGTAGCATTTAATTTTCCTTCCTTGAAATAAATATATTTAATTTTTAATCCGTCAGTCAATATTCCATGGTATTCGTTTTTTTCTTCATTTAAAAGCTGTGTCAAATAATTAGATAGTTGCTTTATTGCATTTTGTTCATCTTTCTCTTTATTTAACTTGGTTGGTTTCTTATACTCAATCACCAAATGATTACATACTGCATCCATTCTACCTAAAAATTTATGCCTTAAAGTTGATTGGCTTTCCTCTTTCCTAAAATTAACATCAATTCCAAATATGTTCCTAACAAACAAATATATCTCAGATTCGAACGCAAAAGCAATCGATGATTCCGTTTTTGCAGATTTGGTTCTTCTTAATAATGAGGTAAGGTGTTCACTCAATTTACATTTATACTCTTTGCTATTAATTATGCTCTCAAAAGGTTTTAGAGTTTTTTTCTTCATCTTCCCTCACACCATTCACAACTCTTTTTTGGACATTCTGAGTTAAGTAATTTAATTGCTTTATTGAAGATATTCTCAGCATTCTTTATATTAATTGTCATCTTCTTCAAAGTAGTGTCAAAGATAACTTCTCCTGTTTCAGTAACAGAAGAAGGTACATAAAACAACAAAAAAGCATAATTTTCAGTTTCATATCCCACTTTTCTTAATAGGAAATTGTAGATATCTAGTTGATTTTGATAATGATTTGCCGTATCTTCTTTCAAAGGATATCCTCTTGTTTTATAATCAAGAACAATAAGTTTTTTCCCTTTCATAAGAATATTATCTACTGCTCCCCTCAGAATATTTCCTTTTTTGTCTTCCCATATGATTCCTTTAAAATTACTTCTCCAGATAGCAAGCAATGCATGATCATCGAAAAGTTTCATATTTTTACATTTTCCATTTTCAGATAATTCAGGGGGTAGCTGACCTTTTTCCATAAACTTGTTAAAATGCTCTTTCAGAATTTTATCCATTCCAGAAGGAAGTGAAGGAAAAATCCCAGATGGTCTTTTCCATACTTTATGCTGGGTTAACCAGAAACATCTTGGGCATTCTTTCATAAGATTTAAAGAAGAGGGGGATAATTTAAACACCATATTATATCAAAACAACCTCTTCTTTTAAATTTTCACCTAATCTATTAGTCATCTTCAATATCTCCTTCATCTGCCCTTCCAATAAATGAACCCTATCCTGAAGCATAGTCTTCTCATTTTCAGACTTAGTAAGTCTCTTTTCTATCTCGGTCTTAGTAATATCTATCAATAAATCATCTTCGGTAATAGTATCCCTCATTCCCAACATTTCACTATAATAATGTATTTTGTCTGAGCCTTTCCACCCAAATCTGAACTTAAGGGCTGATTCAGACTTATATCTTGGAAGCCAATAACAACAGCTAATATGTCTAAAATCATACATTGTTATTTGTGAATATTTTTCACCTGCAAGACTTTCTTTGTCTCCAAATAGATTTACTGCTATTCTTTTCAAATATTGATTAACAATACTAGGACTTATTTGAAACAAATAATCTTCTTTATCTAGATTTTTGGTTTTAATGTATTCCCTTACTAAATCAGAACAAATCATTAGTTTAATTCTTCTTCCAAATGTCTTAGAGATTTCTTCTCTTATTTGCAATTCTTTACAATCCTCAGACAAATCAGAAACTTTAATGTTCATAAGTTCTGTTGGGGCCCTTATTCCAGTATCAAAAAGAAATGTAATTAAAACTCTGTATTCATATTTTACATTTTCACAGAACTTTTTAACCTGTTCTTCAGATAAGTAAACCCATTTTGGTTTTTCTTCTCTTGTATCAAGATCAACAGTAATATCTCTAATCTCTCCTCCTTTTTTTCTGTTTACTTTCATCCACCAATGCCAAAACGCCTTAAAGCATTTCACAGAATAGGCTGTTGATTTGTAGGTTTTTCCATCAACTCTTTTAATTATCCCCCTTTTCATCTCAGAAAAAAAGACACATAATTGCTCTTCAGAAATCTCAGTTATTTTATTAAGGTTATATCTTTCTTTAAATTTTAATGAGAAAAATTTCATTTTTTCTCTTAAAGTATTAAGTCGTATATAACTTCTTGAACCTTTTGCATTTCCCTGAGCAACATTAACTCCATTCTCCATATCATCTAGATATCTTAGTATTAAATCAGAATTATATTTGTTTATCTGAGGAATTTTCCCCTTCAAAGAGGCTCTCCATTTAAGATATCTTTCTTTATGATTGTAGGGATCTAATTTCATAGTTTTTCTAAGCCCATATTTTTTATATACGGATCGGATGAAAACCATGCGTTATAAGAAAAAGTACATCCCTCGATTATCACAAAACCATATTACGCCCACGCCGGGAGTCGAACCCGGATTGCATCCGTTCTGTAATTAAGGAACATATAATTCTCCTTCTTCCTCGCGATTTTCTTCGAAAGCAATTTAAAAATCGCCTTTCTCCAACGAAAAGGAGGGGTTGTAAAGGAGAACCTTGGTTCCCATCATACGACAGGGATGAGTCATAGCCGTTAGACCACGTAGGCACATCAATCCTGTGAATTCAATCAGGATTGAATGATTAATAAATGTAGAAAATCATTTTTAAAACTTACTATACAAAAAATAATTAAAAAAATAAAAAAATAAAAAATTTTAGAGATTTTTCCTAAGAACTTAGAATCTTGATCTATTTCTATCTCTACCCTGGGGTCTATTACCAAAACTTCTTCTTGGTGGTCTTGGTCTATCTGGATCCATTGGCTTTGCTTCATTAACCTTTAATTGTCTGCCTTCAACTTCTTTATCATTCATCTCAGCAATTGCTTTTTTAGCAGCTTCATCATCTTTAAAAGTTACAAAACCAAATCCTTTTGATCTACCAGAAAACTTATCTTGAATAACAGTAGCTTCTTCTATATCTCCAAATTGTGTAAAAAGCTCCTTAAGTTTCTCACTGTCAATACTAAAAGCGAGGTTCCCAACATATATTTTCATCTTCGTATTCCTCCTTACATTCATATTATATGTGTTTTGCAGAATCTTTTGATTCTAGCTTACATTCATATTCTCTCTTAGAACCAGATCGAACCTAATCTCCCTATTCTAACAGTCCTATTAGGAATTAAAATCTCCTTTTAAAGCTTCCTATAGAAATTTATTTATATACAAAAGGGAAGTATTTATTATGAATCTTAATAAGATTGTAAGTTACACTACCACAGATCCCTTTGGAAATTTTTGTGTTTTAGGGGGAAGTTATGCTACATTAGAAAAAACACTCCCCTTATTAATCTCCCTACCCATTACTGTGATTGGAATTGCCCATATTATAGATCTTTTTAATCAAAGAAAAAAACTTGATAATGAAATTCAAAAAAAAAGGATTAAATGAATAACCCCGCGCTAAAGCGCGAGGTATCAAGGATAAAAACAAAATGTTAAAACTAACAAACCCAAGGTTGAGAAGATTTTATGTAGTGGTCAACAGCTTCAATAGTTGTGTTTCCGACACTCCTAAAGAATTTTCCAGGGCTCCAGAAATGTCCATTTCTAAAATGTCTTCTAAGCCAAGGATGTTTTTTAAAAAGTTGAAAGGCACTATAGCCTTTAAACAACTGAAGAGCCTTGCTAACACTCATGGTTGGAGGAAGCTCAACAAACAAATGGATGTGGTCAACTCCAATATAGAGTTCATAAATTTTGAACCCTTTCCTATAAGCAACTTGTCTCAAGAAAAACTCACAATCCATTCTGAGCCTGTAGAACTTGAAGGGATCTCTTGCATATTTA
>JAHIWS010000003.1 GCA_018815925.1 Nanobdellota archaeon
TGAATATAAGTTTTTGTAATGCTTTCTGAAGGTGAAAAACTAATACCTAATTTTTGAAAATTAATAAAACTTATTATCCCAAATAAAATAATTACAATTGTTAGTATAGGAAGTATAAAATTAAACTCCTCTTTTTTCATTTTCTTAAAACAATCCTTTTAAAAAATCAACAAGCTTCTCAAAAATATTTTTATCTTCAGGAGGACTCCCCATTACACCTGTTGCACTAGTATCTCTTGATAAGGTATTAGGTGTTTTAATTGTTTTTGTTGAAGGTGTACTCTGTGTAGTTTCAGGTATTTGAGGAATTTCCTGTGGGACTTCAGGTGTTTCTGCAGGTTGTTCTGGTTCAACTATTTTAGGTACTTGAGGAATTTCTAATGGTTGGTCTGTTGGAATTTCCTGTGGGACTTCAGGTTCTGAACTTTGTTGTTCTTGCTGTATTCCAGATTCTTCAATTCCTTGTTCTGGATCTAGAGTTTGCGGTTTAATAGGAACTGGCTCAGGTTCTTGTGATTGTTGAGCTTCTGCAAGATAATTTTGTAATTCTCCAAGAGTCATTTCTTGTGGACCAGGATTTCCACTAGGATCTGCACAAATACCAGGCTGCTCAACAGGAGCAGGCCCTCCTTTATATAAATAAGATATTAAATAAGTTACATCAAAAAGATTTACTATTCCATCCCCATTAGTATCAGCACAATCAGTATAATTATCACAAGCAGGAGCAGGCCCTCCTTTATATAAATAAGATATTAAGTAAGTGGTATCAAAAATATTAACTGCATCATCATTATTTGCATCTCCACAAAGAAGAGTAGGAGTTTGTGAAATTTTAATTGACTCTTCATAAATTACATTTCCTCCTTGATATAAATAAAAAGTTGTCTCAGTTGGTGTTTTCTTTTTTACCCTCATATTAGAATGGTCATAAATATAATTAGTTTCAATTCCTTTAACATTTGAATAAACCATCCTATTTAATGAATCATAAGAAAAGACCGACTCAATACTATTTTGAGTTGAAGAAACAATATTACCATTACTATCATATTCTAAAATAACATTTGAACTAGGAGAATCATAAGAAGCTAATCTTCCAGTTAAAGAATCATAATCATAAGTTGTTGTCCCAGTATTAGAAATAGTCAGATAATCTCTATCTCCTAAAATGTTTTTATATACATAATCAAAGGTTTTTAATCCACTTGGATCATTAGGATATTCTGCTTTTATTAATCTATATACATTATCATAAATATAATTTTCTTTACTAGGTCCAAACACAAAACTACCTGGAATTAAATCACTTATTCCTAAAACATTTCCAATAGCATCATAAACCATTCCTCTTTTAAAGAAAATATTATCTTCATTTGAACTTAATGGTCCTTGTTTAGAAAAATAAAGTCCTGTAAGTTGTTCTTTTATATCATAATCATAATTTGCAAAAATAGAATCTTCTCCTAAAATTTTAGAATCAATTGCACCACTTGGCCTATATTTAAAATCAGATATTATTTCTGCACTTCCTTTACTTATTCCATAACTGATTTTAATAAGTTGTCCTAATGTATTATAATCATAAAATATTTTTTGAGAATCAGGTAAAGTGATTTCAACAACATTATTTGCAGAATCATAAACATATTCTAATTCATAAATTTTATCTCCAAATTCAGAATCTTTAATTGTCTTTTCTTGCCAAACCACCCTCCCCCTTTCATCATATTTAAATCTTGTTGATCCAGAATCATCAGTTATTTCACAAAGTAAATTAAAACTATCACCAAAAGTTGAACAATATCCTGGACCTTCATGATCTCCATAATAGTAATATACAATAAAATCATTAACCCCTGCACCATTATAATATTCTGATCCTATTAATCTATCTGCATTATCATAATAATTTTTTATTTTATTTCCATTAGCATCTACTGCCTGTAATAATTTTCCAGAAGGATCAATAGAACTAACAATTTGTCCTGAAATTTTTGAAATTAGCCCATAAGGTGAACCATAACTATGCGTATCATAAAAATTTGTTTCAAGATTTGCATTAGCTCCAAAAACCCTTATTTGATTGCCCCTATAATCATAAGTTGCAGCAGATGTTCCTCCTCTTTCAGGAGATTCTTTAAAACCTCCAAATAAAAGATCACAGTAATGAATCACTCCTGTATCAGTGTATTTAGATAATGAATTTTCATTCCATCCATAATAATTATATCCTTCTTCATCCCACTGATCATACAATTCAACTTCTTGAAAATATAAATCTTGTGCATATTGAGTCCATTCTGTTTTATGACCGCCATTTTCATCATACATGAATCTTTTACACCACTCAAGTTCATTTTTATTCCCATTTAATCCGTCTGCAGGCACACAAACACCAGGATAAGTTCCAGCTTGCTTACAATATCCATAAAAAGTTCCATGGTCTGTCAAATATGTTGGACAACATTCAGAATTACTGTTACAAAGTGCTCCTTCAAATTTACAAACATCAACGCATCCATCACATGTTGCTAAAATAAATTGTATATTTGCTATTAGAAAAAAGAATATAGCTGTAGTTAAAATTAATTTTTTCATTTTATGGTGCAGGTAAGTTTAAACTTATTAAATTTCCTCTAGCATCTGAGTAGAATTTTCTGACATTTAATAATGGATCTGTTGTCTCTAAAACATTATACCCACTATTAACTAAATAATTATTTTCAGATGTAGTCCCATCAAAATCAGTAGTTTTTAATACTCTATCAAGTAAGTCATAATCATATGTTCTACATTCAACATTAACACCACAAGAAACTAAAGGATAAAATTCTCCAAAAGAAAAATCATCTAAAAAAACTCTTTGAGGTTTTGTTTCTTTTATTACTCTATTAAGTACATCATAATCATTAGTTACAACAATCATAGAATTATCATTTTCAGAGGTAGTTCCCGCATTATCAAGTGTTTGAGTTTGTACTAACCTACCCAAACCATCATAAATATAATAAGATTCAAAATTCTTATTATCATCTATCTTTCTCTTTTCATAAATTATCATACACTGTGGAAGAAAACCAGGACAACTACCAGAACCTTTCATCATATAAGAATATTCTGCAGTAGGAGATGATGAATCATCTGGATATGTCCAAAATTTTTTAATTCTTCCCAATTCATCATATTCATAGTTAGTTTCAACTCCTCTTTCATTTATGGTCTTTTCAATAAGATTATTATCATAATATTCTGCATTCATTGTTATATCTGGAGGACCAAAAATTGTTACAGATGTAGGTTTTATTTTCTTATTATTTGAAAATGAGCTACTCACAGTCTTAGAATAGTTAGCTAATAATTCTCTCTCAAAAAAATCATTTGTACCTTGATTATGGGGGATTAATAGAGTTGGTTCATAGGGATGTTTATATTTGGCATTTACATTTAAATCAACCACATTTCCACAAGAGTCATAAGTTATTTCTTGTCTTGTTTGTATTGGCTGATCTGTTGTTTCAGCAAGTGCATAAAATCCTCCAGAAATGTCTCCTCTAGAAACTTTGTAATTAGGTGCAACCCTTAAACATTTAGTGGAAAGCATATTTCCTGCTTCACCATGAGCTTGAATCCAACCATCATCAAAAGGGTGTATAAGAGGATGAGAAGAGTCAAGACAATTATAATATTCCAGACTAAATGGGTCTGCATCACAAGGCTCAAAATATCTATATTTATCTAATAACAATAATTCTTCTTGATTTAAGTTACCTAAATCTTCACAATCAATTTCATCACATAATCCTGGCTTAAACATAGAAACCTGATAATGGGTTGAAGTATCTGAAATAGTTCTTCCAAATGCATCTTTTGTATATGTTTCAAGAGGTAAAAATCTACCATAAAATGCATGGAATCTCAAGACATTTGTTTCTGTTAAACCACTATGGTCAAAAAAACCATTTGGATAATATAACATATATTCATAATCAGTATCATCAAAATTATTTCCAAATGGATATTTCTCGTAGAGATATTTCACATGTGTAACCTTTGTATCTAAAGGTTCGGTTTCAAAATAAGTTATAGGTGTATTTGATCTAAGATTTCCATACTTAGAATTCAGAGTCAATGGATTTTCTATATGTAAGGGATTTCTTATATTATAATTATAATATGCTTCTGTGTTTAGAAAATTTCCTGTTCCCATATCTCCTAAATCATAAATAATTTTGGGGTTACCATAATCATCAAACCTAGTTAAGGTTCCATAAGTTGTTGCAGTATTGTATTTATCATAAACTACTGTTTTTTTAGCTTCTAGTCTAGGTATAAGTGCAATACTATAAGAGACACCTCCACTAAAAAAAGTATTTTCAATACCTTCTGTTACTATGCTAGCATCTTTTTTCACTCTTGCTTTAAACCCAATATTTTCTTCAACAAAATCTAAAGGAAGAGAATTAACATCTGCAGGATTTAAAAAAGGATATTGTGATCTCCAATAGTTGGTTTCTTCTTTTATTACCTGTTGTCCTTGATCACCTCCAAGGTCTCCCCAAGAAGTTATTTTATAAGGTAATCCTGCTCTAAAAGAATAATCTTCTGGATATATTGAGAGTACAGGTAAGTCATAATCAAATATTTCTTCAGGACTTGTACAATAAGAAATATCTTCTGAAATACTAGCTGTTTGAAGTCTATAATTTATAGGTGTTGTTGCAGATGGAAAGAAATTATAAATTGTTTTTTCTCCAAATGGATCATAGATGGTGGTTTCTAATTCAAGCAAACCATCAGAATTCATATTTTTTTTGTACTGGTAAACCCAAGCACAAGAACTTCCTCCAGAAACAATATTACCGGGTAAAGTCTTTGATGGACATGAACCCCCATTTATTATTCTACGAACAGCAACAACTCTCTTTGTAATTTTTGTGTCTAAGTTTTGACTAGCAGTAGGATTGTTAAAATAGCTAGGATCAAGTCTTGATATATCATATGAAGGAATATTTTCAGCCCAAGCATAAGTATATTCTATAATAGCACCTGTTGGAAGTTTAATTCTTGTTAATTCTTTTGTTATCTTTTGAGTAGGGGTTTCTGTGTAGTCTGGGTCTCCATACTCAAATTCATATTTTGTTCCTGTAAGTGCTGAACCAGTTCTAGAATCAGAAACATAAGTTGAAGTTAATAAGAAAGGATCATCAGGGTCATCATAATTATAAATTCTATAAAGATCACAAGGTAAATCATCACAACCTGTTTCTGATGGGAATCTAATAGACTTTAATCTAGCATCTACATCACAAGTCATTTCTGTACAATCACCGCCATCTTCCCCTATGTAGTAGAATTCTACTCTTCCTCCATAAGCAGAACGTGCATTGCCTACGGATTTTATGAGTGGAGATGCTGTCAAAGGATTGTAAGTTCCTCCTTGATCTAAATATACATAATCAATCTGGTTCCCAAAAGTATCTATTACTCCTGTAAGATAAACACCTGCATAAGGATTTTCAGACCATCTAAACAAATTTTCTCTTTCTTCCATATCCACTAAATCAGTTGAATAAATATCTAAACATAGGCGGTCTGTTGGAGTTTCTGGCCTCATATCATCATAATTATTACAAAAAGGAACTTGTTGTGTAAAAATATATTCTCTACCATCTTTACCATAGAAAGTAGCTTGTTGTAATCCTTCATCTCCAGGATAAGTTGCTGTTATGTCTGGAATTGGATAAAACGAAAGAAAAAGTGGAGAAAAATCACTTGTGTATGCAGTAAAAGTATTGTCAACAACTAGTGGAGAGTTATTATTATTTGGTGGCCCATAGTGAAAAATATGGTTTTGAATAGAAACTAACTCATCTTGAATACTATAAATAATTCCTGCTGGATTTCCTACATTAGTACTCCATAATGAACAATTCAAAAAAGACCCAGTTATTCCTGTGAATTCTGTCATTTTATTTGGCCTATACATCGAAGGAAGTATCAGTTGTTGCTCATTATTATCAAGAGTCATTTTTAAGCTGTCAACACCTTTTGATGAAAGATATCTATAAGTTATATGACTCCCAGCTCCTTCACTAGCATCAAACATCAAAGCAGTTGGATCCTCTATTTTTCCTGGATTCATATCCCATCCCCAACCTAAAAATTTATGTCGCGTATAACTAGAACCTTCTTGTCCAGAATAACTGCATTTGTTCATAGATCTAAGAGGGTAAACATTATCTGTTATTAATCCATTATAATCTAAATATTTTCCCCATATATAATCTGGGGTCTTACATTCAGGACAAGCAATTGTGTTTACTTTGCAATCATAAAGGCCTAACTCTTGGTTTAAGTTTAAGAAAATATTACTATTATATTGTCTAGTTAATTTAATATTCATACCATTTCTTCCTGGGACATAAACATCTGTTTGTGTTAAAGTTAAAGCTCCTGTGTAAGGATCAATAGAATCTGTAAAAGCAGAGCCCACAGCACTCGCAGCATCAAATGATTTAATATTCATCGCATCTTGTGCATCTTGTTTTATTGTAGAAATTGGTACATAATCATCATTTGCAAAAACAAAACCAAGGTTAAAAAGACTAAAAACACTAAATAGTAAAATTGCAAAGATAACTGTCATCCTCTTTTTTTCTTGCATGTTAATTGTATGGTTTTTTTATTTATTAAGTTTGTTGTTTATTTTAATCATCTTCCTAAATATATTGGAACTTCATAATCTCCCTTCTTTTTTCCAAAGATTGCATGAGGATACCATTTAATTCCTCTAGCCTCAAATTCAATTCCAAGACTCATATCTGAAAATTCATGCATTTCTCCAGGAGGAGGTTGTGAAATTTGCATTCTAAATTGGATATCATTTCCATATCCTTGAGAATCAATAAGATATTGTATTGAAGTAGCTACTATCCCTACCCAAAACTCATCAGGGTTAAAAGGAGATAAAGGATCACTCATAAATTTAAAATTTGCATCTGCAATTTCTGCTCCAAGTGAAGCTGCACCTCCAGCAATTAAACCTGCTAAAGCATTTTCTCCAGTTGCACTGTAAATTAAATTATAAAACCATAATGGATAAACTGAATGTAAAGCAAAAGTATGACCTGGATGTTCCTCAGTTAATAATTTTCTATCTTCAATAGGCATTTTTTCACCAGGATATAATATATCTATTGCATATGCAATGCTAATAGCCCCCACTATAGTAAGACCAGTATTTCTTATACTAATTTTTTCATCTTTTTTTTCATCTTTTTTATCACCAACCCAGTACTTCATAGGATCTCCTCCTGTTGTATAAGCATATCCTCGATCACTAGAATAAGTAACTAAATCTCCTGGTGAAGCAGCCCCTTGAGGAAAATTACCACTAGGATCAATATACTTCAAAGGATTATTTTTAACATACACATATCTATTTAATGAAAGAGGATCAGCAATTCCTCCCCTTACAACATCTGCTTGCATAAATCTTCCTAATTCAGATTTATAATATCGAGCACCATAA
>JAHIWS010000024.1 GCA_018815925.1 Nanobdellota archaeon
GAATATCCTCTATAAATCTTAAAGAAGGAAACCTTATTTTATATGATAAAGATTATCTTGAAAATGCTAATGCTTTTGCAACAGTATATGAACCCTTCCTTAAATCAGAAAAAGATTTTGTTATTAAAACAGATTATTCTGGTTTATTTAGTCAAAGAAAATAATGTGTGATTACTATCCAATACAATTATATATTCCAAGATATTTTTAAATCAAGAATCAAAGAACAAATTTTATTATTTAATTTTTATCTAGTTTATACAATTCTACTTCATCCAAATCATATTTTACTCCCCTTGCAAAAGGAGTCACATTTGATCCTGGGATAAAAGATAGAAGAAATGTTTTCATGTTGTTTGGATCTTTAGGTCTTTCATCCACTTTTATTTTATTATCATTAATAGAAGTTACATAACCAATTTCATAACCCTTACCTGAATCAACAAGAACTTGGTCATTAATACCAATCTCTTTTCCAGAAACTTTTTCTAAACTCAATCCCATAATAAATCTATCCCCCAACAGTTTTTAAGGATTATTGTAGTTTAATGTTAGGTTACATCCTTATACAAAAACAATAACAAAGGCATAACATCTTCTTTTTCTGCCCTTAATTTTTTTAATACTTTCTCAAATTCAGGCATATCTCTAAAGAATTTCAAACTATAAGAAAAAGACGATCGCTTCTCTTTTAACTCAGGAAACTCATCAAACAACTCTTTCTTTAACTTAATAACATTCCAAGCTTGGGCACTTTCGCTATAAGCAACAACTATCTAAATCTTCTTTTTTAAGAATCAAATATCTAAACTTTCCTTGTAATAATTCTCTAGCATATCCATTAATAACAGAACAAGTTATTGCTTCGTTCTTTGAATCTTTGATAATTTCCATTACAGGGATAAAATCAGCATCACCAGAAATTAATACACAAACTTTACACTCTTTTTTAACCAAAGTTTTTCTGATCATATCTGAAGCAATTAATACATCAACTCCTTTTTCAATTTTAATTTTTAATTTCTTAATATATTTGAGTTTTCTTGTTTTTACAATCACGCCGTCTTTCTTCAACTTATCTAAAAATTTAATATGATTATAATATACTTCCTTATCGTCTTTTATATCTGGAACCGCATTATAATACCTTATTTGTTTTAAAATTAAATCAAATTTCTCACATATTAATTTTGCTAAGCAATTAAAATCAATTCTTTTAGATTTCCCAATTAAGGATTTAGAATTATGATACCAGTTACTGCCATCAATAAAAACTATCGCTTCCCTTTTTAACATTTTAAGGTACTCCCGGCATTGTCCGAAGACCATACCGGGGAGATAATTACTTTTAATAGGAGGTTAGAATATATAAATCTTGTGATTTTCCACCGGAAAAATAGTGCAACGCCCGGTCAAAATGGTAGAACGCCCACGCCGTAAAACCGCCCATCTTGGCATCGAGGTGTGATGTACTTTTCCTCAAAGTTTGAAGTTTTTTTTATTCATCATTGTGTGGATCTCAATGATTTATATATCTTGTGATGGGTTATGGATGGATTTTTATCTTGCCCCTACATTTATACATAAATAGTAACATTTATAAATATGTAGGGATAATATCTCTTATGGTAATAATAAGGAAGAAAACAGTGAAAGGGAATAGCTATTTTTACTTAGAGCATAGTTTTCGAAAGGACGGAAAGGTAGAGAAAAAAGAATTATACTTGGGAAAAGAAATTCCAAAAGATATAGAAAAGGTAAAAAAAGAATTTATTTCAGAAATATACAATGAAACTTGGCTAAATCAGTTAGATAAGATAAAAGAAAATTATTTTAGAGAACAAAAGAAAACACCCCATTCTGCAAGAGAAAAAGAAATAGAAAATTTTATGATTAAATTTACTTATAATACTCAAAGAATTGAGGGCTCTAAGCTTACATTAAGAGATACTGCAAATCTTCTAGAAAAAGGGGAAGCTCCTAAAAAACCATTAAGAGATATAAAAGAAGCAGAGGCTCATAAGAAGGTTTTTTATGAAATGTTGAAGTATCCTAAGGATCTTAATCTTCAAATAGTATTGCAGTGGAATAAAACATTGCTTTCAGAGACTAAGCCAGATATTGCAGGAAAAATAAGAAATCACGGAGTTGCAATTTCTGGAAGTAAATTTATACCCCCCTTAGCAATAGAATTAGAGATTTTGCTAAAGGAATTTTTTAATTGGTATAATAAAAATAAAGGTAAATTGCATCCAGTAGTTCTTTCAGCATTAGTTCATTTAAAATTTGTAACAATTCATCCCTTTTCAGATGGAAACGGCAGAATTTCAAGATTGATGATGAATTTTATTTTGAAAAAAAATGGATTTCCAATGTTAGATATTCCTTATGAAAATAGAAATGGCTATTACACTGCATTAGAAAGATCTCAGGTAAAACAGGATGAAAAAATATTTTTGCAATGGTTTTTTAAAAGATATTTGAAAGAATATAAGAGATTGATTTAGTAATTGTCTAATTGCTGGGGTCAACACTTGATTCTTAATGATTCAATTGTGTGTGGATCTCGTTCATTTATAAAGATTGTCGTTGGGGTTTTGGATAAAAGTTTATATTATAGTTAATCAGGAAATGAAAGAAACTTTAGCACATGCCCAGAAATTAAATACAGATACTGCGTGTTTTGTTCTTGCTAAAGCCTACCCTGGAACAGAAATGTATAATTCACTTGTTGGACAGCACGGAGAAAAATGCCTGCAAAGATATGTGCATCTCGGAGATAAAATTCCGTTAGATAGTATCTCCCACAGGGGCAATTTTGACAAATATCACATAGGAAATGAAGCATCATTTTCACAGGCAACACCAGAGCAGACAAGGGAAATGTTAAAAAAAGCCTACACTCTTTATTATAATGGAGATAAAACTAAACAACATGAAGGGGATTTAGTTGCAGCTTAAAATGGATAAACAATTATTGGGTTTTATAGCAAAGGCAAAAAAACAAGCATATGCTTCAACTAGTGCCAAACCCAAAAAAACAAAAGATGGTGGAAAAACATATACAATAAAACAAGGAGATTATGTCTATACTGATACTTACTTTGGAAACTTAATTGATTGTGGACAGGAAAGAGTCTATTTCAAGGGAAAAGTTATTTGGGCTATGGCTTACAGAGGAGGAATGTGCAGAGGAAAAGAACATATGGATAATGTTGCTTTTGATTTCTTAAAAGGTTGTATTAGTAAAATGCCAAAAGAATTTCCTGCAAGAGGTCCAAAAGTAGTAAAAAAAGGCGACTGGAAATATGAAAACAAATGGAAAGGAGATATAAGAGGATTTATCGGAGAAGAAAATATTTATTATAAAGGAGAAAAAGTTTGCTTTAGAAATTATGTTGGAGGTTTAATTAAAAATAAAAAATGAAAATCTACATAGCCTACAAATTCAAGGAAAAAGATACTGAAGAATTAAAGAAAAAACTAGAAGAGTTAAGTAAAGTTGTAGAAGAATCTCTTAATTGTGAAACATTTATCTTTTTCAGAGATGCTCAGAACTGGGGTGAAAAGAAAATGAATATTAAAGAAGTTGTAGATAAAGCTATGGAGCACCTTAAAGAATGTGACGTGGTTCTTGTTGAAGCATCTGTAACCAAAAATGGTTGAATTCGTCTATAAACAGCATCGACACCAGAAAAATAGACACAGCACCCAGAAGATATTCCACAAAAATACAATTCATTGACTTTATTTTTCTTGCAATATTTTTCTAAATCAGTATTATAAAAAGCACTATAAGCTTCTTTAGATATAATTTTATCTGGATTTGTTTTTTTTAGAGCATCTATTATTGAAATATTCCACAAAAACTTATCTCTTTTTTCTTTTTTATTTCCTTTTTTTGGAGCATATTCATCCCCCCATAATCTATTCATTACAGGGTTTGCTTTCGCTCCAAGTTTTCCTTTGGTTAGTATTACTTTATGCCCTTTTTTCTTAAAAGTAGAAATTAATTTTAGCTGATTAGAAATCAATTTATTTTTATCTTTTCTTTTTGAAACATCTGCATTAAACATGTCAATTATTATTAGTGCTTTCATCTTCCTTTATCAAACCTCTTTATTATTTCTTTAACAAACTTATTTCCTCTTGTAACTTTATTAAATTCTTTTCTATCAAAAAATGCAAATCCACAACCTTCTCCCAAGGAGATTTTTGAAACATCATTTAATTTCCCATAAAAAACATGTACTTCTGAATCAAAATCAAATTTAAACAAAAATTTAACTTTCAGTTTAACCCCAATTTCCTCTTTAAGTTCACGAGACATGGCTTTTTCAATAGATTCTCCAGGATTCACAATTCCTCCAAAAAAAGTCCAAACTCCAGGCCATTTTCTATAAGTCATTGTTTTCTTTTGAAGCAACGATTCTCCTTTATTGTTCTCTATTATGCAAACTGCTGATTTTCCTGTAGGTTTCATTTCACTCTAATATACCTCTTTTTAAAAATTGATTTTTTAAAAGGCAGGCCAGTTATTGCAATTCTTTTATATTTTGCTTTGTCTTTAAGTGCATTTTCATAAATTACTGCAAAAGCAAATTCTACACTAGGATTAACAGTTTTATTTTTTATTTTAGCCTTTATTTTCATTCCTTTAGGAAGATAATAACAAAACCAAGATTTATCACTTACTTTAAACTTTTCTTTCCACTTTTTTGGAATTTTAAATCCATCTTTTACTATTAATAAAAAATCTATATCTGACCATTTTCTTATCCCCTTACTTGTCTTTTTACCTTTAGGATTATATCCAAATTCATTTCTTATAATGGAACCAAATAACCTGATATGTTTTACTTTATCTAACTGGGATTTCAATTCAGATAAACAGAGTTTCTTAGCTTTTTCTAAAATCTCTTTTTGTTCTTGTTTTGTTAGGGTTGTTTTTGTCACCTTCACCACCTACTTATTGGTATTTTTACTTTTTCTTTAGGATGAGCTAAAATTTGTTTCATTAAATTATCTTTGCCATTAATGTAAATACAATTAGGATCTGTATCTTTGTATGCTCTTGGATCAGGATATACAAATCTTTTTGCTAACCTTCTCTCCACTTTTAATCCGCATTTTTTGTAGAAAGGGACATTTTTATTTGAACAGAAACCAATCATTGTTTTCTTTTTTTGTTTACCATATTTTATCTGTGCTCTTTTTACTTTTTTGCCATATCCTTTTCCCTTTATCTCAGATATTAAATCAGCACTTCCAAATATTTCATAACTTTTTCCTAAGAATTTTATTTTAATAAGTCTTATTCTTCCAGAAGATAAAACTTCATTATCTTTATTATATAAAATAAAGAAAATATCATTAGCATACTTCTTTCTGTTTTTTATGCTTAAAGGTTTGTTCTCTCCCCAGTCTTCTATTCTGGTTTTATTCCACTTTTTTATTTGTTTATCTGGCAATGATTTACCTTTTTTTATTATTAGTTTCATTTCAAAATATAAATGCTTTTAATTCCCCACCATTTTTTATTTATAGCATGCAAATCAATCGAAGAAATTAATTTTAGGTTTAAATTAAACTTTGGATCCTTATTTATTCTGATGCATTTATCCTGAGGGTTCCCTTTCTCGATATACAATTTAATGTTTTTTTTCTTTGAAAGAACATTATAAATGCTTAATTTTTTATTATTACTCCAGATTTCCCATCTATTCTGAAGTTCTAATGGTCTATCTTGGCTATCTTGTGCCCCATTCTGTATGTCAGAAATTATTAAACCTTTTACAGAACAAACCCTGTTCAATTCTTCCAAATATTTTGCTTTATCCTTAATATATTGTATTGTTCTTTGACTAAAAACTAAATCGAATGTATTTGACTTAAAAGGAAGTTTATTATCTGCATCCGTTATGAATAGCTTTGGTAAATTTTTATCAATTTCATTTTTTGTAAATATTTTCTCCATAATACCAAATTTTCTTATGAGTTTTAAGTTCCAACGGGGCTCTTTATTTATCCCAAAAGTAGCTATTTTGTTACCATATAGTTTCTTTAGTTCTAATAACAGTTTTCCATAGCCACATCCAACTTCTAAAATTTTTATTCTTTTTTTATTTTTTAGCAAAAAATTTATTTCTTTGTTAATATCTCCTAGAATATCTGCTGTTTCCTCTAATCCTCTGCGTCTGCCTCTGTTCCACTCTATCACCCTTTTTCCTTTTACTTTTTTGAAATTGTATATTGTCATCTTGTCACCGCGTATAAATAATCATCATAATATTTTCCATCTTTGAGCGTGTTCTTTTTTATAACTCCTTCAAATTTGTACCCTGCTTTTTCCATCGATTTTGCTGAGGCTTTATTATATGATCGGCAATAACCATAAATTCTCCTCAATTTATATTTTTTAAACCAGTAATTGAGAGCAATTTTCTTAGCTTTGGACATTATTCCTTTATTTCTATAATCTTTATGAAGATAAGATGAACTTTTTCCCTTTAGTGTTGGAATAATATCATGTAGACTTATTTTACCTATCACTTTTCCACAGATTTCTATAACGAGTGAATCACTATCCTTGGGTTTCTTTTTTATATTTTTTTTAAATTCTAATTTAAATTCCTTTTCAGAATCTGGAAAAACCATGCCTTGGGATACGCCTTCATCATTATATGCTTCCCATAAGTCATTAACATCAGACAATTTTGGACTACGAACTATAAAATCATTATTTTTTATTTTCATCTCAACTCCTTAAACAAATTTACTGAAAGCTTCTTAAATCCAATCTTCTTCCAAGTCTTTAATGCTGTTTTGTTTTTTAGATAAACATTAGATTTGAAATATTTTATCCCATTCTTCTTTAATATCTTCAAAGCTTCCTGAGTTAGCTTTTTGGCAATTCCTTTTTTTCTGTAATTTTTATGAACAACAGTAGAATCCAGATAACCATACTTCTTTATCTTGAAAAATTTATCCTGCTCTTTAATAAAAAATTCCTTGTATCCAACAACTTTTCCATCAATTTCGGCAACAATAAAAAATCTATTTTTCTTTTTCTCTTTAATGGATTTTTTTGCAGATTTTAAATGATTTAGTTTTTTTGCTGGCTCAAGTAAAGGATCTATCCATTTATGAATCTCCCAAAACTGCTTAAATAATTCTGAGATATCATTTTCATCATCATCATCGCCTAGCTCTAACTTAACATGACTTAAATCAATATGTGATAGGTCTACACCGGAAGCCAATAAAGTGCATGTTTCAATATGATTATTTTTGGTTATTTTATCCAAGAGATATGATGATAAGGTTGCCAATCCGCCAAGAGAATAGCCTAACAAATGGATCTTTGCATCTGGATTTGCATATGGTAGGTACCTTTTTGTTCCAGCCTTAATAATTTTGCACAAAGATTGGATATCACAAAGCATTTGCTCAAACCCAAGGTAAAGGCGAATAGCATTATCAAAAATCATTTGGCTAGAGTTTAAATTGTTATAGGGAAATTTGATTGGACGTCGCCAATGATGAAATGGAATCGGCATTAAGACGCAGGCCAACTTAGGATATGTCGCATTTAAGTCTGAGTAGTTCTGATTATAGCCATCCTCCAGCAATTTAGATAGACTTTTGGATTTGTTGTAATAATAAAACAACTCTAATGACTTCTCATCGAAGCCATTAATAAATATAATTATGTGCTCGAATTCAGTCCCACTATTTATATTTCGTGGATAGAAGAGAATATCGAAATCATTATTGCGTGAAATTACTTTTTCTGTTTCTCCTTTAACCAATTTTGTCTTTTCTTTTATAAGGGGATACCTTTTATGCTCACTAATAAAGCGGATTTGTTTTAGTTCTTTTAAATTAAACCTATTTGGAAGCCGTTCAGTAAACCTCAATGAATCCCCCCAAAAACCAGTCACCATTGATACAAAGAAGCCGATTTTATTGCATCACTGGATTATTTGATAATAAAAATTAAGTTAGTCCGAATCATGATTTGAATTATTGTT
This sequence comes from Nanobdellota archaeon, assembly GCA_018815925.1. Taxonomy (GTDB): domain Archaea; phylum Nanobdellota; class Nanobdellia; order Pacearchaeales; family GW2011-AR1; genus JAHIWS01. Next base: position 8,034 of record JAHIWS010000024.1, read on the forward strand.
TTGAAAAGGTTTTAGTCTTCTTGCATATCCATGCGATAGAAAGAAATCCCGCGGATTTGAATATGAATAATATCTCGCCATATCATCAGCCGTATCAAAACCATTTTCCCTTGCCAGTTCATCGACATCATCATAGCCAAGCAAAGGTCCTATAACAGTGTTAATCGCTGTTTTCTCATCTTCAGTAAGACTATTACAGCCTTTAAAAATCCTTACACCCAAATTTCCGATTTTAATTTCTTTTGCCATTTATCCTCCTATGACGCAAAAAGACAGACACACAATATAATTACACAAGTCAATTTGTCAAGCAATTTATCCGACGACATCTCCTATGTGGTTGATCAGCAATGTGATAAGGGATGCTAATATTTATATATAAAAAAGAGTATTTATAAACTTTATTGATTTATTGTATTATTAGTAATAAATCTAATCGCGAAATATTTCCTATTCGCGAGGATAAGCAAGAAAAAATAGAAGTTCATGTTGCAGGATTTTGTTTCAGATTAAAAGGAAAGAGAGTCCAATTATTGGTGGGGAAACGACGTAAAGATCGTGACCTATTTCCTAGCAAATGGGAATGTGGAGGAGGCCAAGTAAAAAAGAATGAAAATTTTGAAGAGGCGATGCGAAGACAATACTATGAGGAATTTGGAATAAGAGTTAATGTATTATCTCCTATATTTTCATATGAGATATTAAGACCAAATGGGCCCAAAATTCCCGGAATTAAATTTCTCTGTAAATCTATAGATAACGGCAATGAGGATATTATTCTAAATAAAAGAGAATTTTCAGAATACAAATGGGTATCAGAAAGACAATGTTTAAAATTAAACCTGATCACTGGAGTGATATCACAGACAAAGGCTGCTTTTAGATATATTCGTGCAAAGCAAAACCTACTCGGCCCTGCAATGCTACCAGTGGAAAAGACTCTGTGTGTTGCCCAGTATATAGGTTTACGGAATTGGAAGAAATTCCTGAGTTTTCTGGGCTGGTAGCCGATCCAAATAGGCTATGGGACGCAACCTGTCCCGGATTAATTTTTTTCTGACCTTCAGGTACAGTTTCAGCGATTTGATCCGTTATTATACAAAAGAAAAATAATACAAAAATACCGGCGAGAATTTTCTTACGCATGAACTCCTCCGATTTTTCACTTTAGTTCCCTTTTGAAAGACGAGACAATATAATTGGTTGTTTAATATTATGTCAAGAAATATAAGAACATATTGCCGATGATATTATAAAATCATTGGTGCAAACATCATCCACTGACAGAAATTGTCAGCCATTGTTTAAAAGTATCATATTTGTGAAGGATAGAGCACCTTTGTTAAACAATATTTATCAGAACATCAAATTCCCTAATTTAATACTATAATGATTTCCATTACTAATTCCTGTCTGTATTAATACACTACCTTTAACTCTTCCGATTATTTATTTTATGCTCCAAATCCTGAAGGCCTAATAATATCAAATTTCTTTCCTAACATTTGCTGAATGACTTCTGACATCTGTTTTTGCTTCTTTGCCAGATCAAATATCAATTTCATAAATCCTTTACCATTTTGGATATTTCCCAGTTCCTTATTTAGATTTTCAAACTTCTCTTCCAATTCTGAATACGATTCCTTTACTATAGATAGCTCTTCACTCATCTCCATTTTTTCTTTGTTAGCCCTTGAGATTTCATCGCCTTTGACCAATTCGGAAGTCTCTTCTTCGAGTATTCCCTCTCGATCAAGATAACGATTAACTTCCTTACTGGCCATTGTCCAACCATAGCGATAACACAATTTGAAAGGATTTTTTAGCTTATTGGCATAAAAGGTCGCAGAACTATGTCTCATCATATGAGGAGTAACTCTTCTGTTCAATGTCTTTGCTCCCAAACGCTTAATCATCATTTTTAAGCTTGGATATGTCATCGGAAATAACTGTGCCTGCGGATTGCCCTTGGCTGGATGCATCTTAAGCCAATCCTTTATATATTTGGTAGACAGTGGAAGTGAAATAGTCCTGGGTTTTGTTTTGCTGAATTCTAATCTGATCATAAAGCAACCTATATTTTCCTTCCAAAACAGATGATCGCTTTTAAGCCTGACATTTAATATTTCCTCTACTCTGGCTCCCGAATCAAATAAAACCGCTATTATAGCCTTATCCCTCGGGTTTCTTGCGTATTCAATCATTCGATCGACTTCGTCTCTGTTTAATGCCGGGATTTCTTTAACTGAAACATAGGTATCAATCCACTCCACAAGCTCAGGATAAACTTTGTTATTTCCATCTTTCCACTTCCAGAATTTCTTTATTGCCTTTTTTATGTCTGCTTTTGTTGCCTCGCTATATGGTGAGCCAAAATAGGTTTTATATTTGTCGTTCTCCAAATCCTGGATATATGTTTCCATGTCCTTTTGATTCACCTGATTAAATGACGTTCCAAAAGCATCTGAAATCTGCCTTAAGATACCCAGATATTTGAGGCATCTGGAGGGACCAATCTTTTTCTTACATTTACCGAGAATTGTCTTGCCAAGAGCACAGTCATGAATAAAATCTAAGATGAGGTTTTTATTTTCAGTGTTGATGACTTTGTCTTCTTTGAGTCGATCTAAGGCTTTCCTGTATTTCTGGGTTCTAGAATGGATATCAATCTTACCCTCGGGATGTATCTGAATTTTGGATTTGTTCATCATTTTATAGTATTAACTATATCGTCGATATTTAAATTCATTGCCCCTATTTTGTAACAGAAAGACATCACGCCCACGCCGAAGAAGATACCTTCTTGGCACTTCTATGAGATGAAGATTATGTGTTTGTTTTGGTTCTTATAGGATTTGTAACAATATTATTATTCATGTTGTTTGTGAAGTGCTTGAACTATATAATTATTGTCGATATTGAATAGCTATTATCTTTTATAGGGCTTATGTTATTAATTACTAAGTAGTTACAGTATAGCAAGATTTATAAAGACTAAATTTGTTGAAAATGTACAATGGTTTTATGTGATTCAGTGAACCCAGTTGAAAGATATGATGGTAAAAATGTAGATACTATGCCGAAACTTTTAGCTGATGGCAGAGTTCCAATGAGCACATCCCAATTAATGAATTATAGGATTAATGAGGGTGGTCGTTTTGCTGATTGGAAAAATTTGTATTTTGATACTTCTGATTTAATTGCTTATGCTTCTAAGGGAGACGGAAAGGTTAAATTTATTTTAACTGTTAAGAAAAATGGAAAAATAGACGAGAAGAATGGAAGAAAATCTTTAGGATTAATTAGTCCTAGTTCAAAATTAAGTTCTGGAGCAATTGAGCTTGGTCAAGAACAATATAATGCCTTAAATGGTATTGAAGTGAATATAAAAGATTTAGGAAGAACTGGGAAATATTTAACTCAAGATGAAATTTTAGGCAATCCTGTATGGAGAATTTTGGCAAGACATCCTAATGCAGTCCCTAAAGAATTTGCAGAAGATTCTAATTTGTTAAAAGAATATACTTCTTGGGTAGAATCTCAAACTGGAGATAATGAAAACATGGCAGTTTATGTTGATTCATTAGGAAAATCACCAAAGCTTAGGGCGTGGTATGTCAACGGGCTTGACTACAGGTCGTATGCTTTTGGCAGGAGCGATCTTGACTATGGCAATGGTCGTTTCGTTGGTTTAGCGCCAGAGGCGCATGCTTCAAGAATTGCAAGACCAACTTTAGAACAGGCTCTATCTATTGTAAATTTACATTTGGGTAAAGTTAAATTAGGGAAAAAATAAAATGAGTTTAAATTTAAATCCAGCACCTCAAAATTATAAGACTTTTCCTGAAGAAGGAACAGATAAACTTGTAAAGTTAATGCCTAAATTAATTGCTGAAGGAAGAAATCCTTTATCTGTTGCAGGATTAATGGAAGCTAGATTAAAACATGGCAAGGATTTATCTGATTGGATGGATAATTATTTTTTTACTGGTGATGCTGTTGTTTACCATCCTGATGGAAGAGTAAAAGTAGTTACAGATTCCGAACATTTAAGAGGAATTAATTCTCAAAGTGAACTAAGATTAGGAGCTTTAATTTTACATGATGGTGTTTATGATACTCTTCAAGGTCAAGAATTTACAAGATCAGAGCTAGAGAAACATACTGGAGATTGGTTAAGTGCGAAGACAGTAAAGAAAAATCCTTTATGGAAAGCTTTAGCTAGAGATCAAAATTTACTTAATGAGTACACTGATTTTACTTTTAGTGAAGCAAAAACTAGGTTTAAGTATGACAAAAATATGGGTGTTTATTTAAGTTCTGCTACTGGAGATTCGCCCCTTTTAAGGGCGTGGTATGTCGGCAAGCTTGGCCTCAGGTCTGATGCTTATGGCAGGGACGATCTTGACATTGGCGATGGTCGTTTCGTTGGGGTTAGCACCGGAGGTGCTGAAGCTTCTAAAAAGTCGCAAAAAAATTAGTGAGATTTCTTTTTTTGCACA
>JAHIWS010000025.1 GCA_018815925.1 Nanobdellota archaeon
ATTATTTCTTTATCTCTATTAAGTTTAGGTTTTTTATTACAAATATTGGATTTTGTTCCTAATGAATTTTGGATTAATTTGGTTTCAAAATTTTCAAATTAATTTTTTAATCTCTTTAGGTGACTTTAACTTTACAGCTCATTAAATAGAAAGATATTTAAACTATTAATTCTTAAATAAACTATGAAAAATAAGGTAATCCCATTAATCTTTTCAATCATGCTTTTGGTAAGTCTTAGTTTTATTTCATCAGCGAATACAATTACTTTAATCACACCTGCACAAGATGGAGAAGTTTCTGGTTCTTATGTTCTTAATGCTACCCTTGATACAAACACATTCAATATTACTTCAGCAACTTTCTTTTATTACGACGGTTCTTCTAATGTAACAATTGGAACAACTACAAATCAAACACCAACAAATTTTAATTATACTTGGGTTTCAACTGCTTTAGTTGATGTAAATAATTATGTTATCTGGGTAAATTGTACAAATCAAACAGGATTATTAACAAGTGCTGATTCTTCAACTGGTGTAGACATAGACAACGGAAACCCAACTGCTTCTTTCTCTTCAGGTTCATTCTCAGATAATACTGCAATGGTTTCAACTACTTCTTTAGTATTCGGATTAACTGCCGACTCAACAATTGGAATAAGCAGTTGTATAGGATACTTTACAAGTGCAGATTCTGGAACAGTCACAACAACATCAATGACTACAAGTGCAAACGCTTGTACAAATACATCAACTCCTTCGACTTTATCTTTAGGAATCAATGAAGTATATAGTGTTACAATTCAAGCAACTGACGGAAACGGAGACCAAACAAACGCTACTGCAAGAACATTAAGAATTACTCCTGCAAGTGGTGGTGGAGGTGGTGGTGGAAGTTCAGCAGTTAAACAAAGTATAATTGGCGACGGAGACACAACAACTTCTGGAAATGTTATCTCAAACTTCTTCAATTCTATAATCAATTGGTTTAAGGGGTTGTTTAACTGAAGGTTCAAATGCCTTCTAAGAAAATAATTATTATCAGTATTTCTATTTTACTCTTATTCTTTTTATTCTTTGTATCAATAATTTATCCAAGTCATGTTTCAGTTGTATCAAGTTGTAATTCTGAAAAATTTGAAAAAGAATATCCAAATTATCATGTTACTGGAAGTTTCTCCGTAGAATATTCAAATAAAACAAATGAATCAATACCTATTATAACCCTAAATCAAGGCATAAAAGAAGATTCACCAACAATGAAACACGAACTAATACATCAATGGGAATTTGAACATGGAGTCTTATTTAATTGTCGATTTCCAATATTAAAATTATTTTCGGAGATTCCTGCTTACTCTGTACAAAGATATTATGAATTCAAGGAACTTATTTTTTAGATTTCAAATTTTTCAACTTCAAAGAACATCAAAAATCCAACCTCTAAAAGCATTAAATTTTAATCTTTTAAGACTAAACTTTTCTTAATTTTCAAAAAGTAGTTTTCTTTATAAAAGAATTTCTAAAAAGTGAAAAATTTACGAGGGGATTTTTTCTTCTTTATAAATGGATTTTGACCTATCAGCGACGCTGGTGTATGAAAAAAATTAATTATAGTTTAGTGTATTTATTATATTAGAAGGGAGGACAAAAAAATGAAATACACAAAAGAAAACACAAAATGGAAAGAAGAAAAAGAAATGAAAGTTTCAAATGAACAGGCAGAGATGATTGTAAAGAAACTTGCAAAGCATTTCAAACTTCCAATTCGTCATGTCTATTTTAGACAATGCAGAACTTCAACTGCTTATAGATTTGGGGGAAGGATTAAGTTTTGGAACAATCCAGATATAGGAACAATATGCCATGAGGTTTGTCATTTCTATTGTTGGAAGAAGTTTGGAAGTATGAAAGGTGATAAGGTAAGACATGGTTCTAAGAAGTGGTTAAATCAAATGAAGATAGTAATGAACTATGCTAAGAAAAAGAATTATTGGAAGGAAGAATTAGAAAGAAGAACACAACCAAAACAACCAAAGCCAGAACCAACAAAAGAAGAAGTTAGAAAGAAGAAGATTGAAAGACTTGAAACAAGTAACAAGAGACACCAAACCAAGATAAAGAGATGCACCACATTGATTAAAAAGAACAACCGAAGAATATCTGCATTGAAAAGATTTATTTGATTATTTTTTTTTGTAAAAATATTAAGATATTATGAATTTAAGGAACTATTCTCCTAAATAGATTAAAAGTGCTGTCTTGCGGTGTCCTACGCTGTCCTACGGTGTATTAATTCACTACCTTAACTTCACTAACCAACTTCTTTTTTCTAATTTTATAGACGATTAAATAAATAACAACAGAGATAGAAGACAAATAAACAAACAAATCACCAATTGAAAGATTATAATAATATTTACCAATATCCAAATTAATTATATCAGCAAGATAAGGAAAAGTAACACTATCAAAATCACTAAAAGGAAAATGAGTATCAAGATTATTAACACGATTAGCCAACACAGGCATCCTCCCATCATTCATCAAAATAACATTCATATTCAATATTGCACCAAAGAAAATTAAATTAAGAAAAACTAAACAAATTATTGAAGTATGTTGCTCAACTACTCTTTCTTCTATTTTTTTAATTGACATTTTTTATATAATTCTTCCGAGATAATTGGGGAATGGATTCCTTTTCGTTCTTCTCCCTCAAAAGAGATAAATCCACAATATACCTTATTTTTAATGATATTATAATAGGACTGTGGTTTGATTTTATAATTTTTACATATCTCACTGTAAGAATGCCCTTCAGAAGTCATTTTAAAGCATCCTGACACTATTTCTGCTTGTTTTCGGTCTATCTTAAAGGAAACTATTTTTTTATCCTTAATCAAGGGTTTATAACCGAAAGGAGACCTTGCAGGAAACATTCCTTTATCAAATCTCATCTGTCGTACATCTTTAACCCTACCAACATTCATTTCTCTCTCTAATTGAGCAAATGCAGAAACCATAGTAAACATGGCTTTACCCATTGCAGTAGTTGTATCAATATCTTCACCAACAGAAACAAAGTCTATTTTATTAATACCTAAATCTTCTAATATATTAAGTGCATCACGAGTATTTCTAAAAGCTCTATCTATTTTAGTTACAATAATAGCAGAGAATTTTCCTTCTTTTGATTCTTCTAACATTTGTTTAAATGCTTTTCTTTTCTTAATTGAACTACCAGAAATACCTTCATCCTTATACACCTTGAAAACTTCCCAATCCTTAAATTCACAATAGTCTTGAAGTTTTTTTAATTGTGCTTCTAAACTAATTCCATGTTTTGCTTGTTCATCTGTTGAAACACGCAAGTATAAAGCAACTCGTTTTTTCATAAAAACTTAATGGAAACTTTGTATTTAAATATATCGTTTAATTTTTATAGAACCATCCATATTTTGATAGTCGTTTATTATCTATTATACTTCCAACATTTCCTTCAGGAGTTCCTTTTATAATAATAGTGCATATCTTAACCCACTTGAAATGTGTCTTAGTCTTTCCATGAGACACCCCCATAACAATAAACTTTTGAGGTTTTCCATCTTTGCCACACCAATAAGTTTTAGCAATGTAACCCTCAAGTTTTGATTTAGTATTTATATCATTTGTTTTAACTCTAATCGGTTTTGTGCTTTTCCAATCAGTAGTTTCTTTATATAGTTTTGGTCTGAGATGAGACTTCCAATTTAAATAACCATCACGAGTCATATTCTTTTTTTGTTGAACCCAAATAATTATAGAATCCTTTTCTCCTATCCTTCTATGATACCTTTTTCTTTTGTGATGTTTACATGGTTCACCACGATACTTATTTCTTTTACGACCAAAATCTGAACGTTTCTTCCTATGCAATACCTTATCTTTAGAACCAATAGTTTTAGTCATCCCACTTACCTCCTTTACTTAAATTTTCTTTAGCAGTTAGCCATTGCAAATTATTTGGGGCAAATGCTTTTTTTATTTCTTCTAAATTTGTTGTTCCATCTTCTTTAACAAAAGTGAATGAGCATAATGGACGAATATGGTCTATGTGATAATTTGATAAATCTTTTGGAAAAGGTTTTAAGTGTTTTATAATTTTTTCATAATTAATTCCATATTTTCTTGAGGGCATAATCTTTCCTTCTTTTATATAATATCTAAGTTTTCCATTTAACATTTTACGTAATCTACAAGTAATTCTATAATTTAAATCTTTATCAGACCTATTTTTAACATAAACCCTACAATATTCTTTATAATGTGGTAGTTTAGAATACTTTTTTTTAAGGTTCCTAATTTTATCAATATTATCTTTCCTCCATTTTCTGATATGAATTTTATTATCTTTCCTCCATTTATGTAAAAATAGTTTTATCTTTTCTTTGTTTTTTTCCCTATATTTTTTATTCGCTTCTCTCTTTCTTTTTTTGTTTTTAGGATTACTAAAATATCTATCTCTAAGTTCTTTTATTCTCTCTTGATTATTTTGGGAGTATAATCTCTTAGTTTTAATCCCTTTATCTGATTTGATATACTTCTTAATCCTTTTATTATGTTTAATCTTACCAGAAGGAGTATGATACCTCTTTCTTGATAAATAGTTCAGTCTTTGTCTATTATTTTTATTCCATAAAATTTTCTTCTTCTTTCTGCAATCATCACAGAATATTCTTTGAGAATCTACTAACAACATAGCCTTTCCACATATACATGTTTTGTTAATCTTTTTTAAAATAACTTTTACCATTGTGGGTATTTTGGTATTTTATTATTAAAAATTACCCAAAATATAAATTTAGTATTAAACATTTTTTTATTTTTTATATTCGGTGTCATTTGATTTTTTCCTTGAATCTAAACTTTCTTATTAGAAAAGGTATACCCATTAAATGTTTTAAGGAAGTTTGTAGGTTGTTTGAATGAGTTAGATTAAAAGATACCGACGGAAAACTGCCTATAATACAATAGGACAAGCCAAGAGGTTCAGACATTTTTTTTTCTAAAGATGAAACTATTACCCACATCAGTTACCATTGTTTTAATTACAAGTAATACAAATTACTGCTCTTATTGACAAATTATTTTAATATTTAAACATTTCGGTTTTTTAAATACCCATAAAAAATATGAGGGGGTGAACTACTTGCTTTCAGAGGAAGACCCAATATCAAAGTTATCTTCAATTTCTTCAATCATAACTCCTGCACCAAGATTTGGCTTAATATTATCTGGATTATTTTTGAACTCTTCGTCTTTCTTTAATTGTTCTTCATACTTCTCATAATATTTCTTTGAGGTCTTGTGCGACTTAATTCCAAGTTCCTGTGCAATCTTTCTATCACTAAATCCGTCATTCTTTAATTCCCATGCTCTCTTGAATAAATATTCTTTTGCTTTTGATTCAATGGTTTCTTTTGGCTCTTCTTTAGAATCCTTTGTTTTTGATTTACTCTCTTTCTTTTCATTTGCTTTTCTTTCTTCCTCCTCTCTTTCTTTAATCTGTTTCATCACTTCATTTTCTGTTTGTTTCTCTTCTTCTTCAAATTCTTTTTTCATGCGTTTGACCAAGTCATCATATCTTTTCATTTTATCTTTGAAATGTTTTTTATACATTTGAATCCAATTATACTTTCTCTCTTTGTGCATATGAGATGGAGCAAGGATTTTGAAGACCCCATAACTTTCTTTTCCATCCCAAACAAAAGAAGCATAATTTTCTTCAACATCTTCAAACAATTCTCTATCCGTAGAAGTATAAGATTTTGCTTTAAATATAATTCTTGCATCCTCTGTATTTAATTTTCCATAAAATGTTTCATTAAAAGAACTTCTAACTTCAGATGCAGTCTGCGACCAAATTTGAGTGTCACATAAACATGACATACCACTTGCTTTACTCCTCATTGTTACTAAATGCTCTCTTAATGCTTTTGCAAGATATAAAGAAGAACCCTTGGATTCAGAAGGACAAACTTTTACTAATTCAGGAATTAAAAATAAAATAGGTTTTTTTAGTCTTCCTAAATTTGCTAATCTCTGTGCTTCTCTAACTGCTTGACCTAACAAACATTCAACTAAGAAATTTCTTAACTTTTCATTATCAATAAAGTTAGTTAAAAAAACATGATAGTTTTGATTATCCAATAAAATATTTTCCCAATTAAGTTTAAATTCGCAAGTATCTTTTCTCAAAAAATAATTCTTTTTAAAAGAACTTAACATATTTCCAATTTGTTTAACTGACTTTGCTGTTCCACCACCACTTTTAAGCCACCAATTTTTAGGGTCTGGGATTGCCTTTGCCTTGTCCTTTTTACCCTCTGTTAGTCTTTCAATTTCTCTTAAAAAATCAAACAAACTCGCATTACGATTTATGTCTTCACCAACTCTTTCTAATAATTTAATAGTTTCACTTTCTGCATCTGTTTCTGCAAGAATAGACCAATCTTCTTTAGTCATATCCTTTATGGATAGAGTATAAAAATTAATATCTGGGAGAAATCCTTTTTTTGTTAAGTTAAAAGTAAATGCGTGGTAAAGTTTAGTTGTATATTTATTTTTTCTAATTCCATCTCGTCTTAATTCTTTGAGGTGATACCTTTCAGTTGGTTCATACATTACAAAAGTTCCCTCAGATTCTTTTTTGGAATCATGCAAATTTATAACTATTCCAGAAGTTGTTTTTCTCCATCTTTCAGCAATAGACTCAGAGGACAAACCCTTGCCATGATGACTTTCACCTACAAGTAAGATTTGAAAAGGATTTACCTCACCATTTTCATCTCTAAAATCAATACAATTTTTATTATTGTAATTAACTATTCTCATATTCCACCTTCAAGAGGAGTTTCCCTTAATCTTTCTTTTTGAACACCACCAAATGTTCTTCCACCACTCTCTAAAACTTTCAAATATTGAGAACTGATATTCATATTCTGTATAGAACTATTCTGAATTAAAAAAACAAAGAGTGCATAAAAGTTAAACTCTATCTTAGGAAACTCTTTACAAAACTTCAGATAATATTTAAAATATTTATCTTTTTCTTTATTTTTATATTCCTTAGTTAAAGTTTTATCTTCAAGTATAGAATAACTTCCATGTATTTTTGATAAGATAAGACTTATTTTTTTTAACTTCTTTTTCATTCCTTTTGGTTTATACCAATCTTCACCGATTTTTCTAACAACTAACTTATTATTTGAATTATCTTTTTTTAACATTTCAACAAGATTTTCTTCACCATATAAATTAATCATTAACATTATTGATTCTTTTAAATAATAAACATCATTTCCATTATAAGAACTACAATAAAGAGCAATCTTCTGGACTATTGTTGTTGCATAAATTGGGCTAATGTTTATCATCAATTTCCCCTATCATCCAAATTTACACCAATGATATTAACAGGATAAAAGTCTTCATAGATTTCATCAATATCTTCACTTTCTTTAAGAGAGTTAAGAGTTAATTCTACAACCTTATTATCTTCAGAAATATATGTCTTTAATTTGTTCAATAAAACAATATTATCTGGATTGATTATTAGACTTAAAATTAATTTTTGTTTTCTTTTTAATTGATTATCTGTTATCCCTAAAAAATTAACACACAATTTATAAACTTCATAAAAAGTCCAAATAGACTTAGAATTTTCATTATTCAAATCAAAATCTTTACTTACATCAAGTCGCCTAATTATTAAATCGTGCATTAGTTTCATTCTTCCTGAACCTCCAAGACAATATCAATAAACTCATTTATTTCAAAATAATGATTCTCCAGATAAATAAACAGATTTCTTTTAATACTACTCTTTCCAAATTCAATATTATATTCTTTATATTTATTAGATAATTTTAAAACTTCTGAAAAGTGTATTTTATTATTCTCAATGAAAGCAATCACATCTTTGTCTTTACAATTTTTGAAGGTCTTATAAAAAGAATTAAAGTATTTTAGAAAGTATTCACCCAAATCAATTAAACAACTTTTTATTTCATCAATGGTCTTATCTCCTAAATCAACCTCTTCAATTTCTAAATCATTATCTTCTAAATATTTTTTTAATTTATTTATCATCTTCAAAAATCTTTTTTAATTTTTTATAAACTTCCTCAACATTAGTTTCAATCAGTGTAATAGTTTTAGTTGGTGCTTTGATTCCTTTCATTCCTTTAGCAGAATTTCCTATAATTATTCTTACTCTTTTTTCTCCATCTTTATTAAGTAATTTCATAATGAAATATTATATAGAAATCTCTTTATAAACTTTTCCCTTCGTGTTATCATTTAGAAGTATTTAGAAAGATTTATAAGGATTAAAGATAGATAATATTATGGAAAAAGAAATAAAGATAGGTTTTAACCACCTTAAAGAAAACTGCAAAACAATACAAGATATTTTAAATTTAGAAAAAGGATTAAATAATTATATTCAAGCAGGGGAAAAAAGACAACCCTCATCCTCTGCTTTATAATCAAAAATGGAATACAAAGAAATAACAAGAGAAGAATTAGACAACTTAATAGATGATTTAACTAAATTTAATGATAAAGAACATGAAAATTAAACAATCAGGAAAATTTAATAATATTACTTTTGAAGAAGGAGATATTTTAAAAGTCACAGTAGAAAATGAAGGAACAAAAAATCTTTATGTAGGAAAATTTATATACTTTATGATAAAAAGAAGCAACAATATATTTTCTCCAAACGAATGGGGTACAATTAGAAAAAAATTGGTATTTAGACATCATACTTCATGTTGTGAAGGTGTATTTGAAATTTTTGAAGATGAAATTATAGATATAAAAAAATTGGAGTGTAAAAAATGACTAATAAAAAATACTACTGCTCAAAACATGGAAATATTGGAGACCCAGATTGTGAAGAATGTAAAGAGAATCTTCGTAAATTATGTTCAGATAATAATGCTTACCTTATAGGAGATATACATGAAAATTAAAAAAGAAAGAATAAAGAAAGATAAATTAATTATGTTCTGTCCTAAGTGCAATTGGAAATTAATAAATCCAGAAGAAGATGAGAAAATAAATATTTGTCCTAAATGTAAATCTTGGAACTGGGAGATATTTCAATTTTACCATTATGAAAACGGAAAAGAAGTAGGAAGAGAATTTGGTATCACTGATAATGATGAAGTTTTTTTCTCGGCTTATGATTTTAAAGAAGCAAAAAAAATAATAGATAAATCATTCAAATTATTTAAGGAGTGTAAATGAAACCAATTGAATACTTCTTAACTGAAAAAGGAAAAAAAATAGAAGACCCAAAATATTCTGAAGAAGAAAAAGAAATTTTAAAATCATTAGAATCAGGAAGAAAAAACATAAGCCAAATAAGATTACTTCTTTTAGAAAAAAATCCAACAATCGCCTGGGAAACAATAAGAGATAAATTAGAATTACTTGAAAAAGAAAAATTAGTGGAGAAATTTAAATGAAAATAACAATCAATATCCAAGAGTGTGAAGGAACAGAAAAAGAAATAATCCAAAGTGAAATAAGAAGATTCTTAATCGAACAATTTAAACATGGAGAAAAAGCAGAGGTTAAAATAGAAAATGAAACTTTGTTATAAATGTGGAACACTACTCAAAAAAACAAACTGGGGTAGACTCTTTTGTCCAAATTGTGGAATTTTAGATATTAATGAAAGATTACCAGAAGAAGAAAATGGAGGAGATAAAAGTTATATAAGATGAAAAAAATATGTTTAGTTTGCAGTAAAGAATATGAAGTTTATGATAAAAACTTATTAGGAAGAAGCAAAGCCAAAGGAAAAAAAGGAAGAAACAAAATAAGAGGAATAAACACTTTAAACTGTTCTCCTAAATGTTCTTGGATATATGCAGGTTTAAACAGAGAAGAAAGAAATTTATTAAAAGAAAAACATAAAGAATTAATAATCCGAGAGAAGAAAAAATGTATGAAACCGATAAAAATAAGAAGGCAATCCTAAAATAAGCCAACAGAATGATTTCATACTAAAATTGGGATTGAATTCTAATAAACACATGATGTTTTTCAGAGTTCCTCTTTTGATTTAATTATCCCAAATCACCATCACTTCTCTCGGAA
>JAHIWS010000004.1 GCA_018815925.1 Nanobdellota archaeon
AAAGGGATTTTTCCATTTTGTTTATATGCTTCTGTAAAAACCTTTTGTACGTCTTTTGAACTTCTGCTTCTTCCAGAGTTAATTGAAGCAAGAAGAAATTTAGTTTTGTTATCCATTACATTCCAAACATAATCAAAATTTTTATTAGGGTTTTTCTTGTCTTTGCCTCTCTTGGTTAAAATCAAAGTTTCGTCTGCGTTCCAAACTCCTTTAATATTAGGCTTTATTGTCTTGCTGTATTTTTCCATAACCTCTGAAAATTTTAATACCCAATTTCTTATAGTTTCGTGAGAAATTTTAAGCCCATAGAAGTTCTTAAACTGCTCTCTTATATCTCTGAAACTTAATCCCCTATAATAACAATCCATAGCAAGACAAACTAACTTTTCATTTCCTTTGATGTTTTTTATTGGAGATAAAACAAAACGCTTTTTACAATCTTTACAGCAATAAATTTGTTTAGTTCCGTTCTTGTTTTTTCTTATTCCTCTCTTAAATATATTTTCAGATTGACATTCGGGGCATAAATCTTTTTGTGGAGTTTCAATAATCAAACTTATTTCTTTTTCCACTTCGGGTTTTATTTCATATTTCGCTTTTAACTTTTCAAAAAGTAAAATCGCCTTAATGTGTTTGCAGTAAAGATTTTTTCCCTGACATCTTCTCTTAAAGTCCTCACATTCACAGGAATAAGCGTCTATGTGAGTAACCTTGTATTTTTTCTCTGAATTTTGAGAAGGAACTAAATAAGTAAACTCATCTATGCTTTCAGGATTTCCTTTCTCTAAAATTGCTTTTGCTCTTTCTTCTCTCCAAGAAGAAAAGTTTTTTATGTATTCTGTTGTTTGTTCCATATTATTGTTTTTCCTTGATTATATTAATACATACTACTATATAAACCTTTCTATTGTATTAATATTATATTAAATTAGTGTTAATATAGATAAAAATACCTTACATAAGTGTAATACATTATTTTACATATTAATACAAAATTATACAACCCTTAACAAGATAACCCATATTATCATAAATACCGAAAAGTATAAATACTGAAAATCTTTAATAAAAATATGAATTTACAAAAATTTAATTCTAAATCTGGAAAACTCGTTAGAAGAACTGCTACTTTTGGGAGGGAGATTATAGAGTTTGATTATTTTCTTCCAAAAGAATTACCTAATATGAAAGAGTTTTGTAATGACCTTTCTGTCATTGAAAAATCAAATGAAGCAAATCGTGCAATAGGAGAATTACAAGGATTAACAAAAAATATTGGAAATTTGGATTTATTTGTTGACCCTTATTTAAGAAAAGAAGCTGTTGATAGTTCAGAGATAGAAGGCACTATCGTTTCATTAACAGATGTTTTTTTAAGCGAAGCTGGAAGTAAGAAACCAGAGTTTACAAATCCGAATGTTAAGGAAGTTGTTAATTTTGTTAATGCTATTGATTATACAATTTCTCAATTAAAAAGTGGAGAGAAAATAAGTAAGGAATTAATAAATCAAATGCATAGGATTTTATTAACAGGCACAAGAGGACACTACCATTTAATAGGAGAATACAGAAAACAACAAAATTGGATTAAAAGCAGAGGAGCAACTAAAGATATTCTTGATGCTGATTTTGTTCCACCTTCAGAAGAAGAAGTTGAAGAACTAATGAATTACTTATTTGATTATGTAAATAAAAATGATGGATATATGAGATTAATAAAATCTGCTTTAATTCATTATCTTTTTGAAACAATCCACCCATACGAAGATGGAAATGGGAGAGTTGGAAGAACATTAATAACTCTTTATTTAATTCAATCTAATATTTTAGAACAACCAATATTATATTTAAGTCCTTATTTAAAAAAATACAAAGAAGTTTATTATAATCTTTTAATGGAAGTTAGGGAAACAGGAAATTATATTAAATGGATAAAATTTTTTTTAGATGGAGTTACAGAGGTAGCAATTAATACTTCTAAAAAAGTTAAGAAATTAATAGATTTATATAATGGTTATAAACAAAAATTAACTGATATTAACGCTACTGCAATATCATTTAAACTTTTAGATAAGTTTTTTGAAAGACCCTATTATTTTATTACTCTTTTACAAGAGGAATTAAAAGAGAATTATCCTAAAACAAAAAGAGGATTAAACTATTTAATGGAATGTGAGATTATAAAACCATACACAAAATACAAGAGAAATAAAATTTATGTTGCTCCAGAAATTTTAAGGATACTTGAGGAAGATTTAATTTAAAATGGTAAATGCTCATTTAACACAGGCGAAGAATATAAAGAACGATGAGTTTTATACCCAGTATCATGATATTGAAAAAGAAATAAATTCCTATATTGAGTATAATCCAGATGCCTTTAAAGATAAGATAATACTCTTGCCTTGTGATGACCCAGAATGGAGCAATTTCACAAAGTATTTTGCACAGAATTTTAAAAAGTTTAAATTAAAAAAATTAATTTCTACAAGTTATGCTATTGAGAGTAAGACTTACAAAGAAGGTTTTCAGACGACACTTTTTGAAAAAAGAAGTCCGAATTTTGATAAAAAGAAAACCAGAATAAATGGAAAGATTTTTACTCTTACAAAAGACAAAACAGGAGATAATAGGATAGATATTGATGATTTGGATTGGCAATATTTGGAAGGAGATGGAGATTTTAGAAGTAAGGAAGTAAAAAAGTTAAGAGATGAAGCAGATATAATTATTACAAATCCACCATTTAGTTTATTCAAGGAATTTTTAGCATGGATAATAGAAGCAAAAAAGCAGTTTTTAATTCTTGGTAACATGAATGCCATTACCTATAAAGAAGTTTTTCCACTGATTAAAGAAAATAAAATGTGGCTGGGGGTTATAAGTGGTGCAAGAACATACATCAAACCAGATAAAACTAAACAAACAATGGGAAATACTTGTTGGTTTACTAACTTTGAACATGGTCGTCGTCATAGACCACTACCCCTCATGACAGAAGCAGAAGTTATAAAGTTTGCAACAAAAAAACAATTTGAGAAGTATGATAATTATGATGCAATAGAAGTGTCTTCAGTAAAAAATATTCCGAGTGATTACAAAGGTGTGATGGGCGTCCCAATTAGTTTTTTAGATAAATATAACCCTGAACAATTTGAGATTATTGGGATGTGTGAAAATGAAGATTTGTATAATTTAAAAACAAAGATTTATACAACAGCCGAATGTAAAAAAGCATATATAAAAAAATTTGGCAAAAAAGGGACTTATGATTTAAATGCAAGCGGGGTAATTACTAATGAGGGCATACAAGAAAAAGTTTATCAAAGAATTTTAATTAAACACAAAAGAATAAAAAGTAAAAAATAATGGAGATAATATGAAAACTATACTAAAAACAACATACACAATAAAAGAAATTTGTGAAGGATTTGTTTATAATGAATTAGAAGGAAAAGGACTTTTTGGATTAAATGGTAATTTAACAATTCAACCAGAATATCAAAGAAACTATATTTATGCCGATGGAAAAAAAGATGTGGCTGTAATAAATTCAATTCTGAAAGGTTATCCAATAGGTTTAATTTATTTTAATAAAGTCGGAAAAGAAAAGTTAGAGGTTTTAGATGGGCAACAAAGGATTACAAGTTTTGGAAGATATGTCGCTGATAAATTTGCAGTCAAAGATGAAAATGGAATGGAACAATATTTTAGTGGAATTTCAAAAGATAAACAAGAAAAAATAATGCAAACCAAATTAACTATTTATGAATGTGAGGGAACGGAAAGCGAAATAAAAGAGTGGTTTAAGACCATTAATATCGCAGGAGTTCCATTGAAAGAACAAGAACTTCTAAATGCAATATATTCTGGAACATTTGTGACACTTGCAAAATCAGAGTTTAGCAATTCTCAAAATTCTAATACTCAAAAATGGAAAGCATATATCAAAGGAAGTGCTGACCGACAAGATTTTTTAGCAAAAGCACTTGAATGGGTAAGTCGTGGAGAAATTGGAGATTACATGAGTAAACATAGGAAAGATACTAATATCAATGAGTTAAGAAATTATTTCAATGCTGTAATTGATTGGGTTTCTAAAACTTTTATTGATGTAGAAAGTGAAATGAAGGGATTAGAATGGGGGCGACTTTATGAAGAATATCATAATAAAGGATATAATCCAAAAAAAGTATCTGAAAAGGTGCATAAACTTTATGCAGACCCCTATGTAAGAAACAAAAAAGGTGTTTTTGAATATATTTTAGGTGGAGAGGAAGATACGAAACTTCTTGAGATAAGGGTTTTTGATGAGGTAGTAAAAAAATCTGTTTATGCAACTCAAACATCTAAAGCAAAAAAAGAAGGAATATCCAATTGTTCTCATTGTGCTATTGGACACGATGCTAATAAAAATAGAATTTGGAATATAGATGAAATGGATGCTGACCATGTAAGTGCTTGGAGTAAAGGAGGAGCAACTGATATTAAAAATTGTGAAATGCTTTGTAAAACTCATAATAGGGCAAAGGGGAATAAATAAAATTTTAGAAATAATCTAAAAAGCCACACCCCTTGACAGCATAATTCAAGCCACGATTATTTGACACTCTCATTTCCAATAAAACTTATAAACCCTCCCAAATACAATAAACAATGGGAATAGCATTAATAACACTAAAAATCATGCCTTCTTCACCAGAAGCTGATTTAGAAGAAATAAAAAACAAAGCTAAATCAATTATTGAAGAAAATAAAGCCACAAAAACACGATTTGAAGAAGAACCTATTGCATTTGGGTTAAAAGCAGTAAAAGCTTTTTTTGATTTAGATGAAAACCATGAATTAGAACCTATTGAAGAATCTTTAAAACAAATTGAAAACATAAGCTCTGTCCAAGTCATTGACATGAGAAGAGCATTTGGATGATGACAAATAAAAGTATCAATAACATCATTCAAGTGCGAGAAGGAACATTTGGATAAAAAATGCTAACATCAGAACAATCTGAAAACATAAAAAAACAAATTCTTCAACAAATAGAATCTTCTTTTCCAGAAGATAAAAAAGCCCAGGCAATACAACAACTTAATTCTATGAATCAAAAACAATTAGAACAATTTATTCTTCAAAATAAATTAATAAAAAACATGAACCAAGACCAGCCTTGTATTTTTTGTCAAATAATCTCAGGAAATATATCTTCCTATAAAATAGCTGAAAATTCAAAAGCAATTGCTATTTTAGAAATAAATCCCATTTCAAAAGCACACACAATAGTAATCCCAAAAAACCACCAAGATAAAAACTCAAAAACTATTCTTGAATTAAGCCAAGAAGTTGCACAACAAATAAAAAAACAATTTAATCCAAAAGATATTCAAATATATTCTTCTGAACTTTTTGACCATGAAATACTTAATATCCTTCCGATATACAAAGATGAAACACCTAACTCTTCAAAGCAACAAGCTTCTCAACCTGAACTTGAAGAAATACAAAAAATCCTAACACAACCTCAAAAAAAACAAGAAAAACAACTTCCAGAATTAACAAAACCAAAAACACTCACAGATAAAGACACTTGGTTACCAAAACGAACCCCATGACCCTGTTTTCCAAAAATAAATTAATATTATAAAACTAATGAAAAACACAGGTGAAAAAGGGATTCCCTGCCTTATTAAAACAAGCTTAGATTTTTTGTTGAGTAATTCTATTTCTTTTTTACTCAAACCATCCCAATTAGCTTTGATTAATTTCTTACCAACTTTAACATCTCTATAAAGCCAATCTCCTTCTCTCAAATCTTTTACCTTAAGCTTCTTAATCAAACACCTTTCATCAACTGACTTAGCATACAAATAAAGATAAGGTAAAATAAAAATTAAAACGCCAAGCATAAAAAACGATTTCTGAACAAACCCTAAAACCATTAAACAAATTCCAACAGCTATTACTAAATAAATCTTATTTTTATTTTTCTTTAATTGAATAAGGAACTCTTTTTTAAAATCTTTAAAATTTCTTAACCCTAAAAACACACTCCAAACCAACCCATAAAATGCACCAACAAACAAAAACAAAATAAAAAAAGTAATAAAAAGCTTAATATTAATCCAAAAATTACTTGAAAAAGCCAATACCCCTCCCAAAGCCATCATAAGTTTTGCATCTCCTCCTGCAAAAAATCTTCCATAATAAAACATATTGCCTATTATAAAAAAAATTCCAAAACCAATTAGTCCTTGATAAAAAAAATTATTTAAAACTAAAAAAGATTCATTAAGAAAAAGACTATAAAAAAACCTAAAACCCAAGATAAAAATTATTAAAGAAAAATTCAACCAATTTGCAATCTCTCTTATTCTAAGATCTTGAATACTAGCAAACAAAAGCCAGGCTAATGCTAAGGCAAATAAAAAAACTATTTCAAACATAATCAAAAAGAATCAAATCTAATTTATAAATTGCTCGTAATTATTTCTCTTTAAGATTCATGCTCCTCTTTCCACCACCCTTCTTATAAGGATGTTTCTTTTTTTCTTTTTTCTTATTTTTTCTTTTATTTCTTTTTTCAGAACAAGCGTAATCAACCATCTTATTAAGGACACAATCCAGGGCAATCCTTTATACCATATTTAGTATAATCAGTATTAGCAGTATCAGAAAAAAACTTACATGTCTCCTCAATACTCTTAACATCATCAGGCAAATCTTCTGCTTTTAATTCTCTCTTAAAACTACAATAATCATAAACATTCTCAGTAGAACAAGCTATACTACAAGCCTGAACAATATCTTTAACATTGTTGCTTGGTTTAATCCAAGGAGCAAGCCTTTCCCAGCCAAGTGTAAAACCAATTATTAAAACAACTAAAATAACAACACCCAAAATAATTAAAATAATTGCATTGGTACTCAATCCCTGACCCCTTTTATTTATCATATTTATTTCAAGATTATTTTGTTTATAAAAGTTTTTATTACTGAATAGATCCCTGCTTATCATGAAATAACTTCATAATTAATTGAAAACAAAATTTTCTCTTTTGACCAAGGCCAAAAACTTTTATCTTTTATTTCATCAAAATAATTTACTAAAGAATTTTTCTCAATTTCAAAATTAGCTTTTTCTATTAAATCAACTCCTATAAAAGAATTTCTAACCTTGTTAATTGAACTGAAAAAACTAAGCAAAGCAAGAGTGCAAACTACAAAGACACCGATTACTAAAATAGTTATTGAAACTTCAGCTTTTTTTGTCTTCATTTATCCAAGCCTCAATTTTTAATTTATTATTTGAATTAATAGAATATGCAAGAGAAGTTTTTTCATAAAACCAACCCATATTATTTTCACCCCCCTCAACAAATAGTAATTTAGTATTTACCTCTAAATCTTTTGCCTTGGCTAAAATACTAGAAGCATAGAAAAAAACAACAAGTATTACAATTATAATAATTGTTGCAATAATCCAAGTCATTGCATCACTCAATTGTCCACTTTTACCTTTATTAACGAACATTTTTTTCTGCCTTCCCCACAATAGATAAAACTTTAATTAAATACTGAACATTATCTTCACCAACAGCATAAAATCTTTTTTCTAAACATTTGGAAAGTTTTTCATGTTCTTTATCTTCCTGAATACTACATCCCGCTTTCCAATTTTGATTTCCATAAGAAATATCAAAAACAGAATTACTAGTATCATCAACACCATAAAAATTTACTTCAAAATAATATTCAGGTTTATTTTCATTAAGAATTATTTTACAATTATTTAAAAAATTATTTTTAAAAGCTTCACTAAACTTTCCATCCTCTTCAATTAAATTAAAATTTAATTGTCCTTGATTAGAAATACAATCTGCAACCTTATCAGAAAGAATTTCTGCTTCTAAACCTCTAACATCATAAGGAGAATTATAAAAAGTAGAAACCATCATAAAAACCCCTCCAGCTACAAGAATTAAAATTGCAAACCAATAAACAGAAATTATCTTATCTGCTCCTTTTTTATTTAATTTTATATTCATTTTATTTATATGAATTAATTTTAATTATATAATTGTCCTGAAAATTCCCATCAGGATATATTGATACATCAACATTATTAAAAAAATCATAAGAATAACCACTCTTATCACTTAACTTAACACTAACAACATTTCCATTTATTTTAACAATCTCTTTAAAATCAATTTCATTTTTATCAGCTAATTTTCTAGCTTCTTCCATATTTAATTTAAGAATCATTACTGGTTTTGAAGAATCAATTAAAAGAGCTATATTTTTTGCATAAGATTCTTCTAACATAACAGCTCCACTTCCCTGCTTAAAAATAAACAAAATTAAAATTGAAAGAAAAAATAAATTCAAAATTATAAAAATAATATTTTCCATTAAAATATTTGCCTTTTTATTTTTAAATAAAACCATTTTATGCTAAAGTCGATACCTCATAACAATCTAAAGCATTAAATTCTTCTGAATTCGCCTCGAGAATCGTTGGCCTTAAGAATTGATTCCCTGATTCTCCAAAAAATGTTGCTCCAACATAATATCCTGCACCCCCAACAACAGCCCCTCCAACAGCAGCTCCAGCAATAAGAGCAATACCTACTTTAACCCCCACAAGAGACCCCCCTCCAGTAAATTTTGCAGCCGCAAGACCTCCTGCAATAAGACCAATACCTGTACCAACAGCCGCAAGACGGTTGGTCTCACTCCAAATACCCATCACCACATAATGCTGCTTACTCAAATCAATATCTTTGTACTCTCCAACATATTTATCTTTTTGTCCTTCATGCAAATACTCTATATAAGTAGAACCCCCTTCTTCAATTTTTGTTCCCTCAAGATAAGAATAAAGCTCTTCTTCATTAAAACTTCCAGAATTCAAGCCCCCTATTTCTTTAACACTATTATCAAATGCTATCTGAGAACAAATAGAACAATAAAGATCTGAATCCACCCAATCATCACCAATATAATCAACTTTTCCCCCTCCAAACATCCACCAGCAATCAGCCATTTCATCAGCTAAAACTTCAAAAATTTCTTCTTTTGTTTTTACTTTTTTAATTTCAGGTCTTGTCATTGATTCACAACTTCCATCTTCACTAATACAAATATAACTTGTCTTGCATTTAAGAGGGATAGTATCTGTAGGAACAATAGAATTTGACCTCATGACAACAGAATTATGGCAAAGTTCTTTATCTGTCTCTCCTCCAAAATTAAGCCTAAACAATAAAAATAAGATAACAGCAAAACTAGCTATGATGATCACTAAAATTACTATTTGCTGTGTTGTTAACTCTGCTTTTTGCCTAAACATCTACATAACTCCTATTTTTTTAAGTACAAAATATAATCCTATTAAAACTACTCCAAAAAATACAACCCAAATTAAATATTTTACTAATATTTCTAAATTCATTTTTCTCTAATATAGATAAGATTATCTTTCTCTTCAAAACTAATCCATTGTTTATTTATTTCAATTGAATTAAATTCTTTTAAATTTTCAACAATCAAACAAGTTCCATCTTTATCACACTCTTTTATTTGCCTGTCTTTAACAAAAACAAGATCATCAATAACTCCCTCACAAATACACAAACAATTTTTTCCTAAACAAGAGTTTGGTTTTTTATTATTAACAAAACCAAACAAAGACCATCCCTTTGGATTTACTAACTGGCGCTCTGCAGGATTAATCTTTTTTAAATTATTAATTTTCATTTCAATACTTTCACCAGATGTCTTTAGGAGTTGTTCAGCCTGAACTTTTTTCTGATCATTTATTTTTGTAAAATATAAAGCAGTTAAAAAATAAATTAAAAAACCCATTACAATTACAGCAAGAATTATTTTCAAAGTTTCCTCAGCCAATAAAAAACCTTTTTTATTATTCATTTTATCAAACTCAAAATAATTTCTGTTTTACTACCTCCAAAAATATTTTTAAAAAAATCAAAAAGATAATTTCTAAAAAATAAATATAAACCAAGAACTACAACTACAACCACAAAAATACCTATGATCATTTTTATTAACTGGTTTATTGTTAATTCGGCCATCTTATCTTCCTTTAAATAAATCCTTGTTTACTATTAACCCACCCTATTTTATCTCCCTTTAAATAAATCTTTAATTGAATCAATTAAAGAAAATCCTTTGTCTTTTAATAAAAAAATAGACACAAAAACAATTGCAAGAACTGCAAGTGCAATTAATATCCAAGGTAAATATTCTGAAATCACACCTTTTTTATCTCCTCTTTTACTAAACTTATTCATAAATAAAAAAGAAAAAGATAATTAATAAAGTTATCTTCTCAAAGAATATCCAATCAAATTAAAGATAATCATACCAAGCCCAATACCAGATAGTATCAACCACCTCCAACTCTTCATAACAACAGCTAAAACAATGCCAGCAATAACAATAATACTTTATTTAAATTCTATTCATGAAATTAACTCTTCTGCAAACTCTCTAAAACTCATTTTACTTAAAAAATTTCTTCACCTTAGACACATATAGCAAATACCACCCAATAAATCCAGAAATTATTAAATTTAAAAAATTAATAAAATTTCCTTTGACAATAGAAGAAATTGCTAAAATAATTCCTAAGGCAGTAAAAATTAATACTAAAATTCTTGCCCAGTTTTGACCTTTCCAAAGTCCTCTTGCAATAAAAAACTCCAAAACAGCCATTAAAATAAAAAATATTCCAAGCACTAAACTAGCTAAACCAATAAAAAGAGGAAAAGACCCAACAACATCTGGAAAACCTTCTGGAAAAGGAATTGATTCAGGAGCAGCCACAAAACCTGGACTTGCCAAAGCAACTATTCCAAAAAATATTAAAAACAAACCTGCAACAACAAAAATCCCTGCACCAACATAATATAAAATAGATAAAATCTTCACTCCAACAGGTGCCTGCTTTAACTTGGCCATGTTAATTATAATAAAAAGATGTTAATAAACTTAACTAAACCAAACCTCCAAGCACAACAGAAGCTAAAATAAATAACGCAAAAGTTGATAAAAAAGCTGTAATAAAATAAAGCAAAATTCCTTTTCTCAAATTCCTTCCCACTTTATTTGTTTTTTCAAGTTTATCTTCTCCAGAATCAACAGTAACTAAAGTTGAAGTTAAAATAAAAACTACTTGAATAAGATAAATTCCAATTACAATTTGTAAATAATAAGGAGGAATCATAGAAGCAAAATCAAAAACCTTTAAAAAATCTCCAAAACCACTAAGACCTGTTGAATCTCCAGACAAAGCATTCAAATCTAATCTCCCTAAAATAGAAGTAATCATAGCAGCTAAACCAACAACAATTCCAGAAAGCAAAGGAGCTAAAAAAGTCATGTTACTCTTCATATCAGAAGCTATTTCTGCTAACATATCTTTAAGACGATTTGTAATTTTCTGAATATTCTTAACATACTCTGAAATACTCATAAGGCTAAGAGCTGCTATGTTAAGTCCTTTTTTTGCAGACTCAATAAGAATCCTCATGCTTGTAGCTATAAGATCAGAAGGATAGTAAATTATTGCCCCCCTATTAGAATCAAAAATTGATCTCTCAACACTCATACCCATCTGCCTAATATTGTAATTAACTCTTCTAAAAAAATCCTCTGTCATTAAACCCCTAGTAGATTCAGCAACTTTTCCAAAAACAAGTTCAGGAGGAGTTCCACTTCCTAACCTATTTCCTAATTGAAATAAAGAATTATTAAATTCTTTTTCAAGCTGTCTTGTTTTCTTTCTTTCTTTGATTAATTCTTTTGTTTTATCTTTATAAGCTATTGAAAAAAACAAAGCCAGACCAAGAGGAATAAACATACCTAAAAATAATGCACCAACTCCAAAAGGTCCTTTACCCTCACTAGTAAACCCAAAAAACTTCTCACTTTCACCTAAAAATCCTAAGCCAAGATCAGCAAAAGTATAATCTTTTTGAAAATGAAACATTTCTGGAAAAGTAGTATATTGAAAAAGCAAAGGAATTAAGCCCAGTATAAAAAACGGGCAACAAATTAAAAACGCTCTAACATAAGGCTTTTTACTTTTATATTTAATATAAAGGGTATTTTTTTCTAACAACTCTGTTTCCCCATATCCTCCAGGCCTTAAAACCATAATTTTATCTGTAAGATAAAAAACAAAAAAAGGAACTATTAAATTAAAAAGAATAAAAACATGGGAAATATTTAAATAAGTGCCAATCATTGCAGATGCTAAAGGTAATAAAGCCAAACCAAGAGTAGGCAATACAACCCCCAACATATAAACATTAGTCAATGGGCTCCTAACATTGTGGGTAAAATTTAACATCTTATCATAAACACCTTCAAGAATAACCTCCAAAGCTTTTTCTAGACTAACGATTCTTCTGTTATTATCTGGCTCAAACAAACTTCCTTCAATCAAATGAAAAGCTTCAATAAATTCTATAGAATAATCTTTCCAAGTCTGGAGATAATTATCAAGACTCTCTTTAATAGTGGAAAATTTTCCAACTTTAACATCATAAAAAACTTTTTTAAAATCTAGCGCAAGAGGTTCTTGTAAATGTTCTGAAGTAAAAGCTATTGCTTTTTCAAGATTCGGAGTATGCCTCATATACACAACAACATATAAAATTGCAGGAACCATCTGGCTACTTGCCTTAAGCCTCCATTTATTAGCTAACCTTTTAGGATAACTCTTAACAAAATAAAAAACAAATAAGGAAAAAACAATCATTAAAAGAAAAAATAAATAAGGAAAAAAACTAAATCCCCCCTTAATCAAAGCAGTAGCAACAGAAACAAATAATCCTAAAAAAAACACAACCACAAAAGAAACAACAGCCAAAGTCAAAGGTTGCCAAGGTTCAAGTTCAAGATGTGCAATATCTAATTCTCTCTGAACTTTTTCCTTATCTTTTTCAGACACATTTAATTTGATTAAACTTCCTAAACTTCTACACCATTTTTCAAATCTATTTAAATCAGGAGCCATTTCTCTTTTGAATTTAACATACTCTCTACTATAATCAACATTTTTAACAATAGAAGAATTCATTTGTTTCTCAATTCTAGCACTATGTCTTCTAAGAATTTCTTCAACTCTAGGATTTCTATTAGGTAACATTTTCCTCTTTTATAGAAATAAGAATAAGAATTAATTATTAAATCTTCCTTTTTTTAATTTCTTTATTTAACCACTTCTGCCATTCTGGAAAAACTCTTTCAGAAGTGGGCAAACCAACTTCTTGCCCTATTTCGTCAGAAATCCTATGGAAAACCTGATTAGACAACATATTAAAACTAGCTTCTAAAAGATTATTATCTCCTGTTTTTTCAGAAACATCAGCTATTTCTTTTTTTATCTTAGCCCTAAGTAAAATATTATCATAAACAGCATCCCAGTCTCCTGCCCAACCTTTTACATTAGATGCTATTTGTTTGATTACCTCACTATCTCCATTAATTAAATCACTACTTGCCTCTAATTCATCTTTTTCTACATTGTATTTAAGAAGGTCAACAAAACCTTTTTCATCTTGAGGATCTTTTTTCCAGTGCTTTCGTACTTCTGATATTTGGATTAAACGCCTCCAAGAATGTAATCCATCTGGAGATTTAATTGGATTAGCCACTGCAATTATATCTGTTGCCTTAAAACTTGTTACAGGAACATTCAAATCATTCACCACCCTATCAAAAACCCCATAAGGAGAAGCACCATGAATTGTTCCAGCTACAACATTAGCTAAAGCTCCCACCCTCATTGCCTCATAAAGAGCTTTTGCTTCTACACTCCTTACCTCTCCAATAATTAAACAAGAATCTCCTAATCTTAAACTAGTCCTAATCCCGTCATCTGCTGAAACCTCTGCCCCTGTCCTTAATAAAGCAGACCTTACTTTCATCCTTAAAATATCATAATTAAGTTTTCTCAAAGAATCAACTGGAAGTTCTAAAGAATCTTCTATCACAATAATCCTATATTTAGGGATAATCTCTAACATTAAGCTTCCAAGCAAAGAAGTTTTACCAGAACTTCTTGTTCCAGCCACAAGAAGAGTCCTAGAACCATCAATTAAAAAACTTAAAACTCCCGCAGCAAGAGGATTTATCATTTTATTTTTTATAAACAAAGGCAAAGTCCAAGGTTCTTCCCTATGCCTTCTAATAGCATAAGCTAAACCCCTAGGACTTAAAGGAGCCTGGATAATTGCTATTCTAGCACTAATTTTTCCTATTTCTAATTGAGTATCTAAAATAGGATTAGCTTCATCTAAAGGCCTTCCAGAAATCATCCTAAATTTAGCTGCCCAAGAATCAGCATCTTCTGGACTAGGAAGAATGTTTGTAGAACACTCATCATACTCTTGATGTCTTACAAAAATATTTGTTTGAGAAATTGGTGCATTTAAAAAAATATCTTGTAAATTTTTATCTTGTAAAAGAACTTCTATCAATCCAAACCCAATTGTGTGTCTCACAAGAATTGTAGCAAGCCTATTTAAATCAGCATATCCCAACCTAATTCCTTTACTCTGGGCCAAATCCTGAACAAGATCTCTTGAAATATTAAAAAAAACCTGCCTGGTTCTTTCAGTATCTGTGAATTCTTCTGCTTTTGGTTGATGTTCAACTAAAACCCCTCTTGCTAAATTTAAAAGCATATTATGGTCTTCACTCAAAGAATTTTCAGGAGGATTTAAATGGTAAATTAATTTTGATTCATTTTTTTTTCTTAAGATAGTAACAAGAGATTCATCAAAGTCTTTAGAAAAAATCTTATACTGGTCAACAATTTCAGCATCGTCAGGCAAATCAAAAACAAGCCTTGTAAAAGTAAAATTAGGAATTACATCTGGCTTAAAAATTCTATTATAAATTTCCCTATCTCCTTTTTTATAACCTTTAAGATAAGGAGAAACATTTTCTATTAATCTTGTTTTTTCTAATAACTTAAAAATCTTCTCTAAAAAAACAATATGATTAGTTTGGTCTGACTTTTCTTGAGGAAAAGATTTATCTAATAAAATTTTTGCTTCAACAATAATTCTTTTAAGTTCAAAATAAGCAGAAATAGGATCTTTTTTCAATAAAAATAAAAAAGAAAAAAGATTCTGATATCTCTGGGTAAATACTTGTTCATTCCCCCCTAACTTATCTCTTGATAAAATTCTTTCTTGCTTAACAAAATAAACATAAAGTTGAGCTATTTCCAAAAGCATACCCACCTCATTAATATCATAATTATAATTTTTTTGCTGAACAAAAACCATCCTTGAGATATTTGGATTTTCCACCAAAACATCAACAGCCCTTTCCATTATTTCGGCATAATTAGCTATATCAGGAACAAAAGGAGCCCCCAAGTAGTTAATATAAAGAACATCTTCACCACCTTGCCTTTGAATATCGTAAGAATACAAAGGCGTATCTCTTTTAAACTGCATATAAAAATAACACCAAACCAGTTTAAATTATTTTGTATGATTAAATAAAAAAACATATATAAACTCAAACAACCTCTATAAATCATGGCTGTAGAACAAGTAGATTATTCTGGACAATACTGGGCAGAAGTAAATTCTAAACTTAGAGACCTAGAAGAAAAACAAAGAATTCTAAAAGACCGTGTTTTACTCATAGGCCAAAACCTAATTGAAACCAGAGAAAAAACAGATGAAAATATTTTAGAAATAAAAAAAGATCTTGAAATAATCAAACAAGGTATGGACAGAACTCAAAGATTTTTAGAAACAGCTTCAACAGAATTCTCAAAATTTGCTAAAAAAGAAGATCTTGAAATATTGCAAAAACAAGCAAGAATGTTTCAACCATGAGATACAAATCAGATAAATTAAAAAGGAAGTAAAAATTAAATATAATGGGTTGTTTCCGAATTATAGAAAACCTTTAGGTTTTCTTCTCTGAATTTGTAAGAGGCAATTAAAAATTCAGTTCACATGAACAAAAAGGGAAAATCGAAAAAAACAGGAGGTTATTTTTAAAATGGGTGTTTTAGACCAAGTAACACAAATGAGAAACCAAGGTATTCCAGAACAAGATATAATACATAATCTACAAGAGCAAGGAGTATCTCCAAAAGCAATAAGTGATGCTCTTAATCAATCTCAAATAAAAAATGCTGTATATGGCCAAGAAAACTTAGAAGAATACCAACCCTCCATAAACAACCAAGAAATGAATGCTCCAGAACCTATTTCTGAAGAATATTATCCTCAAAACCAAGAATCACAAAAACCAAGAAGCTATGCTCCGTACACTCAAGAATATTCTGATCAAGAATATGCACCTCAAAACCAAAACTATGACCAAGCATATGAACAAGAAAATTATCAACCAGGTTATGGTAATCAAGAACCTTATCAACAAGATTATGATAGACAAGAAGCACCTCAACAAGGTTACGATACTTATGCACCAGAAGAAAATTATTCTGATTCTATAATTGAAATCTCAGAACAAGTTTTTTCTGAAAAAATGAAAAAAACTCAGAAAAAACTTGACGAACTTACTGAATTCAAAACACTCGCAGAAACAAAAATACAGCATCTTGAAATAAGCCTTAAAAAAATAGAAAACATAATAGATAAACTTCAGATAGCAATACTTGAAAAAATAGGTTCTTATGGACAAAATCTTTCTTCTATAAAAAAAGAGATGTCAATGATGCAAGACTCTTTTAGAAAAGTAGCAACAAAAAAACACACTATGCATTCTGAATCTAAAACAAGCAAAAAAAAGACTTCTAAAAGAAAATAATCAAGATCTTATCAATTTAGATAAAATAGAATCATTAGCTTCAGGGTCTTTAGGCCTACCACTACTAGCAATAATAATTATTACAAGGGCCAAAATAGCTGCCATACTAATAAAATTAACCCAATTATCTGTCCACCAATATGCAGAACTCCAACCCAAATTTCCAGCACTCTGAACTAAAATAGAAATAAAAACAACTGCACCAACAGCAAATAAAATCCAAGGCCCAGCTTTACTAGGAACAAACATCCCTAACAAAATAAGTGCTACTAAAAGAATTGCTAATCCAACACCTAATCTAGGAAAAATAACAGAAAAAAATTGAGGAACAAGATCAAATTGTAAAGCCATTAAACCAACAGCTAAAGCAATAACCCCGCTAATCGCCCTATTTTCCTTAAAAAGTTTCATCTGGGATAAAACACCAAAAACCAAAGCAAATATTAATAAAAAAGGTAAAAAATAACTAAAAACTCCTGCTTGTTCCCATTGAGAAACCAATCCTCCTATTGCTCCCCCTCCAACACCATACCAAACCATTAAAACACCTCTACTAATCATGGATTAACAAACTAAAGATTATTTAAATATGTTTCTAAAAAAATGGCATTGTTGAAAAAGTCCCAGGATAAATTTAATTACCCTGGGATATTCTAATCATTGAGGTGATTAGAATGAAAAAAGAAGTGAAACTGGCTAGAAAAATCAATCGGTTTTTGAAACAATTAAATTATAGGGAATATTTA
>JAHIWS010000026.1 GCA_018815925.1 Nanobdellota archaeon
ATTATTTCTTTATCTCTATTAAGTTTAGGTTTTTTATTACAAATATTGGATTTTGTTCCTAATGAATTTTGGATTAATTTGGTTTCAAAATTTTCAAATTAATTTTTTAATCTCTTTAGGTGACTTTAACTTTACAGCTCACTAAATTAGCAAATCTCATATCTTTCCCAAACATACTTGATTTATAAACAAACCAATGTTTAGGAATACCTTTCATATTTTTTAAGAAATTCGCATGTTTATATCCATTTGTCATTTTAATGTTTCCTCATATAACTCTTAGCTAACTTAAGAGCTTGAGATTTAGTTTTGAAATGTTTGTATTTTGATTTTTCATTTCTACCCCATGATGCATAATTCCATCCCTTACCATAATCATCTGTAATTTGAACTAATTTTTCTTTCTTTTCATTTATCCATAATATTTGACCTTTTGTTTTAAATTTTAATTTCCAATCTTTTAATGCCATTATCTTTTCATCCTCTTTTTAATTTCTCTCATAACTCCTGCCTTTGTTTTATAATATTTAACTGGTCTTGAAACAACCCATTCTCCTCCAGAATAACGAAGTATAGAATATTCATAACTATTTTTGCCTAATCTTATTTTGTAAGGTTTATATTTTTTCATTTTATTTAAAGGGAACTAATTGCCCTATTCATTCTTTTACCTTTTGCAGTTAAAACATAATGTGACTTTGTGCCAACAATAACACCTTGCTCCATCTTTCCTTTTTTAGTAATGTGCTTTTTTATTAATCCATATTTCGATAGTCTGGCAATATTAAAAAATCCACTTTTATGTCTAACAGCATTTAGTTGTTGATTAATCTCTTTAAGATTATCTAAATTTTCTTTTTTCATTAGAAATTGAAGTTGTTTTTTTGTTGTCATTTTATTGAAGCCCCCAGATATGTTTAAATATATCAACTATAACAATTACTGAGAATGTTGTTAATCCTATTTTAATATAAGACTGCATGAATTCTGATGGAAGAAAACTAAATACTAAGATTAATGCTCCTGTTGTTAATAACCATCCGAACCAGTGCTTCCAATCGGTTAATATTTCTTTTAATATTTTTTTAGATTTTGATTTCATTTTAATTTATTTTAAACTTTTTAAACATTTTATCAGTAACATCATTATCTTTAGAATCATAAATATTTATATCAAAGTTAGATATTTTATGTTCATTAACTTCATAATATTTTTTAATTTTCAGTAGTGCATTTTTCAAACTTTTATCTGTTTTGTGGAATTCTGAATAAGGTTTTCCATAATCAACTACTAATTCATATTTATATTTTTTCATACTTGTCTCCTATCGAAATCTTTTTTATATTTTAAGAATTGAGATTTTGACATTGTTTTAGTTCCATAAGTTGTCTTATATCCTTTACTCTTTGTTGTATCATCATAATAACTAATTCCAGAATCCCAATAAAATTTCTTTCCAAAAACTCTTTTTGCTAATCTCTTTGCTTCTGTATCATTCTTAACTCCTCTAACAAGAAATTTAATATATCCGTCTTTTCCATTTGTAGTTAATTCATATATTTTCATTTTCTTTTTACATATTTAAAGTAAACAAGATTTTTTCCATGTTTCTTTTTTAATTTTCTTTTAATTTCCATAACCTCTTTTTTTGTTAATTTTTCTTTTTCTTTTGCTCTGACAATCATTACCTCTTGTCCTTTTATTTTATAGTACAAAAAATAGTTGCTCATTTCCAATTCCACCATTTATTGCTTAAATATCCCCATGTTAATAGATAACCAAGAATAATCACCGCAGACATACTCATTCTTATTAGTGTATTATCAATCATTCTTATTAAATAACTTGGAATTACAAAAATTAGAGAAGTTGCAAGACTTGTTACAACTGCTTTTAGGGATATTACTATGTTGTTTGTGTTCCAGTATTTTGATTTTGCCATTTTATATTACCCCAAATCCTCGTAGAGCCAAAGCAAACATTAATATTATTCCTATAATCCAAATAATTATTTCTTGATTTTTTTTCCAAAATGATTTTCTTTTTCTTGCCATTTACTTAACCATCCTCACTTTTATGTTTCTTGATTTGATTAATTTACCCATTCTTTCTCTTCCACCGATTCCACATTTGAATCCTGCCTTCATTTTTGCCTGTTTTTTAGAATAAGCCATTACATCTACATTTATCTTTTTTCCTTCAAATTCTCCTGTTACTTTGTATTTGTTTTCTTTTGCCATTTTTCTTTTTTTGTCTTTTCTTTCTTCTAATTTAAAAAATTAAAATAATAATAAATTTATTTACATGAACCTTGCAATAAGATTCCAAAATCCACCAACTATAATTATCCAACCAACAATTTGATGAACTATTAAAGGTAGCCATTTCAATAAGAACACTGATAAGAATGCTCCGTCTACAAATAATCCACCTACACCAACTGCAACAATGAACATAACTAATGTTCCTATCCAGTCAGATACTTTTTTTGCTTGGTTTTTTGTTTTCTTTTTTACCATTTATTTAACCTCCCTAATTTTTAATTTCGATAATGAAAAAGAAGATATTAAAAAAATAAATTAAATTACTTCTTCTTTTTCTTTTTTGTAGGTTTTTTCTTTGCCATTTTTATTATGTTGTTTTAATGTTTCTTTAGTTTATATATTTTTCTATTTTATTAATAATAAATTAATTACCCCAAAAGGTTTTAGCCCAATTTATAAAGTTTAATGTCTGCTCTGGCGACGCTACTATGAAGATTAAAAATAAACCAACTATAACTGCGGTTAGAATCCATACTGTCCAAATCTTTCCCCAATCTGATTTTTTAGAAAAGAATCCTACTGAAAGTAAAATATTTGAAATTAGAAATGCTACAAAAATAAAAATTAGAGAAGGGAAAAATATTTCTGATTTTGCATTTATTAAAGTGTCTGTTATTGTTTGATTCATCTTAATCCTAACAACCTCCTTGTTTGTTTCTTAGCAGTTCCTCTCTTGAACCTTCCAGTAAATGTATTTATTAAGAATATTCCTAAAGCAATTATTCCTGCTAATACTCTTGGTTCTGAAAATCCAGTTTGAATATCATAAATTGTATCCCATGTTGCTTGAACCATTATTAGCCCTGTTATTGCGAAACTTATTAATTCTGTGCCTAATGGCTTACTATACCCTAAAAAAGCTCCCAGAATGGCTCCAAATGAGAGAAATATATACATAATAGAACCATATTCTATTAAACCTAATCTTCCTAAGCCGTTATACATTGAGAATCCAAGTAATCCAAATGTTAAAATACCAATTAAGATACTGCTGTAACTTATTTTTTTATTTCTTCTTTTCATTATTTAAATTTTTCCACTAATTTTTTAAAACTGAAATGTCCAATTCCGAATATTATTGCTACCAAGATTATTCCCCCTGCTATCAAGTAAGCAGTATTTCCTTGTCCGATTAACATATCTACTTTATCCCAAGTTTTCCAAACGAACCAAGATGCAGTTATCATGACAAAAGTTACTACCCAATAACTTAAATATTTTTTTGTTTTCTTTTTCATTTTATAATTTTAATGGTTCTTTATTTGTATAATATACCATAAATATTCCTCCAATGATTCCTATTGCTCCAATAATGAAATCAATATAATTTGAAAATACCTTACCTGTAAATATATATTTAATTATAATATATGTTGATGCTATTAAAAGAAGTGATACTGATATTAAGAATCTTTTGAATATTATCCTCATTTTCTTTGGTAACTTTTTTTTCTTTTTCTTTTTCATTTTATTAATTTAAATCCAGCGATAGTTGTCCATAATCCTAAAACAATTTCATCAATGAATGGTAATGGGTCTGGAATTAGTAAATCTACAATTGTTAATCCTAATGCTAAAAAAAACATTTTTAATTTATCATTTTTTTTCATATTAATTTCTTGTAAACCTCCAAATTGAACTTACTATCCAACCTATTATGAAACCCACTAAAAATCCCATTAAGACAGGAAGATAATAACTAAAACAATTTGAAGTAAAACTTATAGAACAAGCAGTTGGAATTGTTGTATTTACCAAACCTATAATTCCTCCAATTAATCCAAATAAATAACTGAATATCATTTTGAACGGATTAAATGATGTTCTTCTTGATATATTTTTCATCCTTTTATCATTTCTTGCTCTCTGCTGTCCTGAAGGTATATTCCCAAATATCCAATAAAGAATCATTCCAATTGGTTGTAATAATAGAACTACTATCAACCAAACCCAATTTCTATCTCTTATAGCATCAAATATTGCAAATATTAATAATATTAAATAAAGTATTATTGCCCCAATCAATATTAATATCCCTAATTCTAAAGCCATTATATCCACCTCACTAATTTAATTATTCCAAAGATTAATAATCCCCCACAAATAATCCATATTATTGGAGAAGTCACAAATCCCCCTGTATGACATCCTATTTCATACCACTTACATTCTTGAAATGGTCTAAATAACCACAATACTGCACTAATTATAATTAAGAAAAATCCCTGCTTTTGCCCTCTATCTAAACCGAAAAATCTTTCTCTAACTGGATTTATACTTTCTCTAAATGTTGATTTTTTTCTCTTTGCCATTTTTTATGTAAGTGTTTACTTCTTGAAGATGTTTACTACTACGAAAACACCCAAAAACAAGTCAGCAACTCCTTGAATTGTTGTTAATTGACCTACACTGAATCCTAACAAGTCAACAGCAACACTCAAAAGAACTACACCTGCAATTGAAACACTAAACCAATCGGCTACATCCAAACCTTTTCCTTTCTTTTGCCAGATTCCTACATCCAATAGGATAAAGAAACCCAACACCAGAGGTAAGAAAATTGGATTTATAGTTGCTGTTAAGTCAGTTATTCCGAACTTTGCAAGTGCATCCACAAGCAAGAACAAAACTACTGCCCATAGCAAAAACTTCCAAGCCATTGGTCTTACATTTGGTTTTAGTTTTTTCATTATTTTTTCCTCTTTTTTCTTTTTGGTTTACTTACTATAATTGCTACACTTCCTAAAATAATAATTGTTAAAAATCCAAGAATTATATAAACTCCTGTTGAAACTTTACATCCTGTTTGAGTATATTTTTCTGGTTTTATTAATCCAGCAGTTGCATAGTTATACCATTTCCAATCTGATTTTTCTGTTGTGTATGATTCTTGATACCATAAGCATACTGCTTCATCTTCTTTATCTTCACAATCGCTTGGGCAAGTTGTATATGATTCATAAGATTGGCATACTCCATCTCCACATTTTTCTTCTGGTTCTGTTGATGATTTAATTGAATTAAAACTTACGGAAGATGTATCACATTTTTCTCCTGTGAATCCTTGAAAACACGCTTCTACATTTATATTTTTATTTCCTAAATTATTTCCATTAGATAGAGTAAAACTTGTTGAAGTAGATGTGCCTAATGTTACTTCTCTTGAATTTGGAGAGAATGATATGTCGTTTCCTGTTGGAACTACTGTAACCTTACAAGAATTATCTCCATTATTTTTTAGATTAACTTTTATGCTTGAACTTGAACTTTGTTTTATTTCATTTGAAACTGATACGCTTGTTATTTCTGGCTCACATTCTTTTGCAGGAGTATAAATAACACTTTCAAAATAATCTTGGTCTGCTTTTATTGTGAATGTTGCTTCCCCTAAATCTAAACCCCTTCCTGTAAACTTTGTTGAAATTATTTCATAAGAATCAAAAGCACCTATGAATTGTGTATTTATTGGGGGATTTACTACATAATCTTTAATACACTGAATCCAATTAAAGTTTAAACAATTTTGTCGTCTGTTTACTAAATAATCTCTTTCTACTGCAATATATTTTCCATCTTTTTGAACTATTGCAACATTTTCATAATCTGGACATCTACTTTCTCTTTCTAAAATTCCTTCAGAACTTACAACTAATTTTCCTTTTCCGTCTGGGTCATTTATTGTTACGCTATCTGCTCTTTCTCCTTCTAATATTTCACTTTGTCCTGAATTTCCATCAAGAACTAATAAATCAATATTCTTTGAAGGATTTGATAAAACTTTTAATCCATAAGAACCATCAATTATAGAATATTCACAATAAGAATCTTGTTCAGTTATTAAAACTGCTAATTGTTGTTGTGGGGTTACTGTTGTTCCGTCTGAATAAGTGTATTTAGATAATTTTTTAACAAAATCGTATTGCTCGTCTATATTACTTGCAGATGCAAACACTGTCCAATAAACTTTTCCTCCTTCAACACTTGTAGTAATCTGGTCTACTGAAAAAACACTCTGCAAACTTCCACTCGCAAGAACAAAAATTAAAGCACCAACGATAACAATTCCCATAAACCATGCTTTCGTCTTATTCATATTTCCTTGTAATCCATACATTAAAGTTAATACTATTGCTACTACTCCGATTACAGCATATTTATTTATTGAAGTAAAAATTAGAACCCCTGCAACAATTAAGATAATTCCTAAAACTAATATTGCTACTACTCCTGCACTTAGTCCCACTAATGGTAAGAATCCTTTTTTGTCGTTAATTAATTTTCTCATTTTAAATTTTTAATTGTATACATTGAAATTGTTCCCACTATAAAAATAAAAGCAATTATCAAATCTATATTTAATTCTGGTGTGAAAATCTTTTCGTAAAATTGCATTCCATTGTTGAATATAATTATTGAAGTTGGAATTACTGCTAATAAAAAAGTTGTTAATTTGTTCCATTTCATATTGCCCCCATCCCTTTAAGGAAAAAATACATCCCAATAGTTAAACCTAATATTAATATTACTTCATCCCAGTGTTTCTTCCACCAAGTTTTATATTTTCTTTTTGTTTTCTTTCTCATTTTAATTAAACAAACCTCCGAATAAGTTTTTGAAAAAGTCTATTATTGAACTTAGGAATTTATTGAATCCAGATGGTATTGGGTTTGTTGGTTCCCTAACTTCGTATAATGTTTTTATATCTATTGCTTCCTTATTTAAAATTTGTTCTTCGCTGAAAGTCCACTGACCTGTCTGATAATTATAATTTCCTTCTGTTTGTGTAATTACTCCTATTAAAGCATATTGTTTGTTTTGTTCTGTTGGAACTGTTAAGGTTACTGATTTAGTATATTGTCCGTTTACTTGTTCCCAGTTTCCTTCTTTTAGAATATTTCCTTCTGAATCAATTAGTGCATAATTTCCATATTGAATAGAATATGAGCCATCATAAAAATCTGAATCAGGAGCAGTTGTAGTTAAACTTATTTGATAAGTGTGTGTTGAGCCAGGTTGAACTTGTGTATCTCCTACTATACTTTGTTTAAGAAGAGTATCCCATAAATTATTTAACCAACTAATTATGTTTTGTAAAATTGAAGTAAAACCAGTAGGGGTTGGAGGTGTTGGTGTTGGTGCTTGAAATTCTACACATTTATTTGATTTACATTCTTTTCCGTCTGAACACCAAGAATTATCTAAACATTCGATTCCTTCTTTAAAAATATTAACCCTAATTTTTAAATCATTTCTCTGAAGTGATTGGGCATAAGGAGAAAAACCATAAACCACACCTCCCCTACATTCTAAACCACCATTATCTTTAATCTTACACTCAACATTATTTTCCTTTTCTGTCACAGTAATTGTTCCTAAACCATATTTTAAAGTATTATCTGCAGGACTTGCAATTATTTGCCAATCAACAAATTGTGCAGGAAAATATTTATTTGTTTGAATATCAGTAGGAAGTGCTGGTGGTGGAGAAAATCTCTCCGAATAACCAACACCCACAGGCATTGAATATTCATTCCAACCACCAAAATCATTATTTTTTGGTTGTGAATAATCTATGTTTAAAGTATAAGTGTAATAACTTCCAGAATCTGTATAAGAAAGTGAATCATATTCAATTTGACCTGAACCAAAATTTTGTGGAACTGCAAAATAATAAACTAAACCAATCAATAAAATTATTCCAAGAAAAATACTAATATTTCTTAAATTCTTTTTAGTCTTCTTTTCCATATTTTATTGAGGTTTTTATTCCTTAAATACTTTTCTATTTTATTAATAATAAATTAAATTTTTTAAATCATATATATTGCAAAAAATGGGATAAATAAAGTTAAAATTACTACCCAAATTCCTTTTGTAGGAAATTTCTCTGGGATTATAATTACTGACCCAACTAAACTTACTAATAAAAAAGGTAGAAAAATAAAAATGTATGGAAATCCTTTTTCAGTAGATAGCCCTAATTTACTTATTGTTGATTGAAATATTCCTTTAGTTCCTAAACTTAAATAGACAGTAACACTTCTTTGAACACTATCTTCGTCTGTTGCTATTATATTAAATGAATAATCTCCTTCATCTACACCTTCTGGGATTGTAAGAGTGAAATCTTTTTGTGTTTTTATTTCTTTTAAAACAGGCAATTTAAAAGTTGATTCATCATAAGATACATATTGACACATAGTTCCTTCTTGATTTACGCAAGAGAGAGTAATATCTTTTTCATCTTCTCCAAAGTTTTCAAAATATAAATTTAGTTTATCGCTTGTTCCTGTTGGCATTACTTTTTCATATGAAGTTCCATCTCCACTTGTTGTCATTATCCAGTCACTTTGTCCAGTTACTATTGTTGTTCCTCCGCCCCCTCCTGTTGTTGTTCCTCCTCCCGAAGTTGCAGAAGTAGTAAAAAGTAATCCTTGTTTATTTGAATTATTTGCAGAATCATAAGCAGTAACATTAAGATAATAACTTGCGAATCCAGACACTGTTGCACTTGATAAAGTATTACAAGTAAAAGATACATTTACACTTGAGCCATCAATTCCACCTGCAAGATTATAAACTGAATATTCACATCTATCAAGGTTCGTATCGGTTATGTTGGTTAAAAATTGTATTGTTTGACTTCCAGTTGTTGTCGTAATAGTCATATTATTCATTGTTGGGTCGGTTAAATCAATTGTGAATGTTTTATTTTCTAATGCAAATCCTTCGTTTCCTAAAGAATCATTACACCAAATTGTCCATAAATTTTCTTTTTCTTGTAAATTAAGAATTGTATAATTTTGAGTCCCACTTACTATTCCATTGAATGTTTCGTTTGCTAACCAAGTTCCATTAAAATCTCCATATAAAATACAAGTATCAACTCCATCTGTATCTGTTGCTGTGAAATTAAAATAAACTGTTTCTGAATTAAAGAATGAATTATTATCAGGGTAATCTAAATTTATTGCAGGTGAATCTAAAACTATTGAAAAAGTATTTGAATCTTGAGCCATTATTCCATTTGAGTTATTCATATAAATTGAAAGATTAAAAGTTCCTTCTCCTTGAGAAACATTAAAAGTTGTATTTAAGCAATCTGTTGAAATATTTGAAGTTATGTAACTTGTTGTATTTTGAATGTTGTAAAAACAATCTACTGCTGTGAAATTTATGTAAGTAAAATTTAATTCTAAACTTTCATTTGTTCCATAAGTGTGGCTATCTATTGGGCTTATTAAAGTAATTGAAGGATTTGAATATGTTATATTTAATGCAGAATATTCTAAAATTCCTGCTGTATCTGAGTGAAAAGTAAAAGGAATAGTGCAGTTATTTCCACTTAAAACACAACCTGAACAATTACAAGCCCCACCATTCAATGCAGAATTTAAAGTGGATGAAAAATCATTTGTTTGATTTGGAGAAGATGTTGAATCAAACTCTCCTGCGTGACTCCATATTTGAGTGTTGTTTGTTAAGAGGTATGGGTTTGTTGTTGAGCTCTTTCCTATTGCAACACATTTTTTTAAATTACTATAAATATAATTGCCATATCCATCAGCTCCATCATTAGTTGTATAACCTTCCATTCCACAACTATCAGTATAACCTCCAACTAATGTCCAATTACTATACCATTCTAAATAATTATCATCATCAAAATGTGCCCAGTATCTTCCTCCACTTTTTACTAAATAACCCCTCACATTATTACATCCAAATGTAGATGTTACTGCTGTTGAGCTTCCAAAAGTTAATTTTTCTACTCTGTTAACAGTTGAAGAGGGACCTGCACATACTATTGAATAAAAATAATCTCCATCTAAAAAAAATCCTATTGAACTAGAAAGAGCAGTAGTACCATTGGTGATATATGATTCGTTATGTCCATATTTATAAATCTTCCAAGAATATGGAGCACTCCCAACTCTTACAAGATAATAAATAAAATCTTCATCACTTGCTATTCCTTGAGGATTTCCTCCATCTAAATTAGGAGTGAATTCATTTACTAAACTCTCATTAGTTTTATAATATTGTTTTGTTGGAGAAGAACCAACAAAGATATAATTTGTAGATTCTGAAGCAATTAAACTTCCATCTACTACTGAAGATGAATATGATAGAATTTTATTAGTTATTGTATACCCACTAAAATTCATAAAAGCACTTGTAACATTTGCATATCTGTAAATTGAAATATTACGAGAATAATTGGAATCACCAGAAAAAGTTATATTCTCGCTTGTTCCATAACCATCAAAATTACTAATCTGAATAGCATAGATAAAACTAATAAAAAGTATTATTCCCAAGATAAGTCCTAATTTTTTATTCTTCTCCATTTTTTAACTCCTTACACCAATAAGTTGTTTGGTCAATTATACAATAACTTCCA
>JAHIWS010000005.1 GCA_018815925.1 Nanobdellota archaeon
AAAAAAAACTATAGTAATCGGAATTTCTATATTTGTAATTTTAATTGGATTTCTTGCTATTGCTGGATTGAGTAATACTCTTTCCATCTCTGGAGTTAATACTCTTTCCATTTCTCAAGCACAGTTACAATCAAGTAATTCTTATTTATCTGGAAAGGCTTGGCTTTTAACTTTTAGTTCTGGAGGGTTAGGACAGCATTATACTGGAACTTTTTCTCCTAGTGATGTTCAAAGTGCAACTTCTGATTCTACTACTACTACAAAGCCATTTACTATCAATGTAGATTATTCAGATCAAACTTGTAATTATGCAATTCAGCAAACTAGTTTAAATAAACCGATTTATGATGTTCAAGAAATAACTTGGACTTCTGTACCTTTTGTTGCTCCCTGTAATCCAACAGAAGCAAAAGAAAAAGGATTGTCAACTGTTTTATACACCCAAGGATTTTTATTAACTTGTCATGCTATAGGTTACAACACACAATCTCCTATAGGAAACTTACAAAATCCAAATCTTGAAAGCGAATTTACAATATCTATAAATGCAGAAGGGAATACTGCAACTAAAACAATAAATACTTTGTCTAGAACTACACAAGGTCAAATAGGAAATTTTGCTTACGCTTCTTGGCTAGGTAATTTAGTTAGCGGTCAATCTTGTCCGACTCAAAGTTCTTATAAATCTGCTTATGTAAATGGAAATTGGAAAACTATAAGTTCAAGTGCTTATAATGATTATCTCTCTCAAATAAATACAATTCCCCCAACAAGTGAAAGTGCATGGAATATTTGGGTTAGTAGTTTAAAAAATTCAGTTGCACAGGCAAAATTATCTAAAACATTTGGATCAATTAATTCAGCGACTAGTCTATCAAGTGCGGTTGTTAAAATAACTTTACAAAATCAAATTCAATTTCCAGTAACTACTCTTTACATAAAAGCAGATACAATTGGTATTTATACTCCAACGCCAGAGATAAAATTAGTTAATGCAGATTCTTCATGTTTCCAAACAGGAGAACAAGGAGGAATAAATGTTCAGTTACAAAATATTGGAAATGAAGCTGGAACTTGGAATATTTATGCTCAATGTCAGTTACCATTTATTTCAAATTCAAATATTCAAGTAAGTCTACAGCCAGGACAAATAATTAATAAAGTAATTCCAATAAGTGCCTCTGCATCTTCAGAAAAAAGAGCATCTTGTACAATCTATGCTGAAAGTCCTAATGGAATAAAACAATTAACTGCTGATGTCTGCGTAAAGCCACAAATAACTTGTACTGCTAATGATAAATTCTGTGCTATCTCGGGTACTTCGGAAGTTGTTAAACAATGTTCTTCAGACGGAGCAACATCTTCAATAATTGAAATTTGTAGTGCTACTGAAACTTGTGAAGTAGACAAATGTGTCTCTTCTGGAAGTTCTGAAAGTATATGGGACAAGATAAAAAGTTTTTTCAGTAATTTATTCGGAGGAGTAATAGACTTATTTTTTATATTAAAATTAATTGTTGTTTTAATTGTATTCATTTTCTCCATGTTATTTGGAAAAGATTTGTTAAGTTCTTTTTCAGCTTTACAAGATAAAGAGTGGTTAGCTTGGATTTTAGCTTCAGTAATTGCATTAGGTTTAGGAATTTTTACTTAC
The DNA here is from genome assembly GCA_018815925.1 of Nanobdellota archaeon. Lineage (GTDB taxonomy): Archaea > Nanobdellota > Nanobdellia > Pacearchaeales > GW2011-AR1 > JAHIWS01. Next base: position 1,655 of record JAHIWS010000005.1, read on the forward strand.
TTTGCATTTTGGTGGGGGATAATAACTGCTGTTGTATTTATTGCAGTTAGAATTATAATTAAATTTTATTTAGGAAGAAGATGAAAATAATAACTAAATATTGTTGGGTAGGAGTTTCTTCATTTATACTTGGGGGGATAATATTCTATTTTAATCCGTTTAACTTTATCTCTGGATTGTTAATTGGAACTGGCGTTACAATAATCACATTAAATTTATCTGGAAAATTAAAAAGATGAAATTAAAATGTCTTTGCAAAAATGTTAAAAGAGAATTAGATGGGAAAAAAAAGATATGGAGTATTTTTTTAATAGTCTTAGGAATTTTAATTTGGATAGTTCTTCCAACTGGGACTCCAGATGATTTAGCTACAACTATCCCTTTAATATTATTTCTTGGGATGATTAAATATTTAATCCTCGTCGGTATTTTGGTAATTTTATTTTTTATAAACTTTAAAAAAATGGTTAAGTTATTTAAGAGGTTGAAAAGAAAATGTTAAAGATATTTAATTTTATTAGATCCACTGGCTTAGTTTTTTTATTAGTGGGAATTTTTAATTTTCTCTTGCTTTTACTTTTTGGATTTCCTATAAATTTGCAGATGATAATTGGTTCTTCTATTTCTTCTCTTGCCTTGACTCTTGTTCTTAAATTTATTAATGTTTTAAGGGAGGAATAGATGATTAATAAATCTCAAAAAAAAACTTTGTCTCTAATTGCTGGGATAAGTGGTCTTATCGTTGGATTTTGGATGATATTTGTAACTAAAAACAATTTTGGATTTATTCCATCAATAATAGGGACTATTTTATTACTATGGGGGAGAGAATGGTAAAAAATAATGTTGGTAAAGGAATAATTCCATTATTGGTACTGGGTTTATTTCTCGCTGTTTTTGTTTTAGTTAATGCACAGGAATTAGTATGGGGTGCATTTATTTATATTGTAATTGGGATGGTTAGTATATTTCTTTATAGCCAATGGGGGAAGATTGGAAGTAAAAGTGATTTAGAAGGAATTGGAGACAATTTTTTTAGAAATATGTTTATCGGATTTGGGTTAGGAATAGGAATGGTAATTCTTGGTAGTATATTTAGTTTTGTTGCAATTGGTATACCCTCAGTTCCACAATCCCTAGCTTCCACGACGGGACGTTTCATAGTTATTTGTATTTTAGCACCCCTATTTGAGACGATTTTCTTTATGGGATTTTTTATGGATCTATTAAATTCTAAATTTGGATTACCAAAGTGGTTGAGCATAATAATTTCTGGGCTAGTTTTTAGTTCTTATCATTTACTCGCCTATAGTAGTAACGGAAGTATATCTGCTACACTTGGTAGCTTCGTGAGTGCATGGTTTATGGGGATGTTATTTTGTTTAGTAACTGAAAAAACTCATTCAATGATTCCTGCACTCTTTTTTCACATAGTATTAAATATTTGGATTGGATTTGTAGTCTTGTCAGTAATTGTATTAAATATACTCCCATTAATAATTGGGATAATTTAAATAAAATAAAAATATAACATGAAATTTAATAAAAAACAAAAAAAGATAGCATTAATATCCTTAATTGTAATAGGAGCAATAATAATTTCCATTATTGGTTTTAGTTTTCTTTCTCTTTTTAATCAATTAGATAGAATTGATTGTCAGGATGGAGGAATTGATTCTTGGACTTGTTCTGCTACTGGGTTAGCTTCTGTTCAAATTCCTAACGTTCCAGGACAAAAGTTTGACGTTTATATTAATGAGCCAACAAAAACAGCGATTTATTTTCAAATGATTTGTTCAAAAATGGATGCTCTTGCAGGATTTAATTGTGATACAGATAATCCTTTGGTCGCTTCTCACCCCGAATATTCCGCCTCTACAAAGTATGCTTGGTATGGAGATGATTTTAAAAGAGAAATGGGAAAGCAATTAATTATTATTGAGGGTAATTCCGAAGGTAAAAATCTGAAATTTTATGGACTTTGTAATTTAGGGCAGGATCAAATTTGTTCTGTTACTGCTCCAGAAGGTGTTCAATATATTTCTCAAGAAGAAGATATGTCTCATCGTATTTCCCCCAGTTCAATTAAAATCTTGTTTAAAAAAAGCGGATATACAGAATCTGATTTTCCAAGTGATTACTATAGAATTTTAGGAAATGAATGTAATAATGTTTATCTTTTACCTTCAGAAAAAACATCAAATGACTATCTAACTTTATCCGAATGTCAATCTCATATAATCCCCAAGTATGAAACTTATTATAGCCTAAATAATTCTTGTTCTGCTGTTTATCTAATTTCATCTGAAAAGACTACAGATGATTATGAAAATTATGAAGAATGTAAATCTAATACCGAAGAAATATCTGAAAATGCGGGGGGGAATATTACCCCTTTAGTAATTTCTATTATTTTAATAGCTTTATTCATAGGAGTTCTTTCTTGGGTTTATTTTAAAATTAAAAAGAAGTAGGTTTAACTTCGTCTCCAAGAAGTCTATATCCTCAATCTCATTAGGGTATAGATGAATTGGAGTAACTAAACAAAAGATATATAAAAGAAAGAACATTAGAAAAACTATGGGAATATACAAATTTGATAAGAACGCACATTCTGTATATACACTAAATTATCACTTAGTCCAGTGTATAAAATACCGACGGAAAGTATTGAATTTCCCAGAAATAATTGATGAATTAAAACAAAGAACTCATAAGATAGCAGAAAGTTATGGGATTAAAATAACTGCAATAGAAAGTGATTTAGACCATATTCATATTTTATTTATTGCTAAACCTCAAACAGATTTATTAAAATTTGTTAATAACTGGAAATCAGCAACCTCAAAATATCTAAGAAATAAATTCAAAGATAAAATTAAAGATAAATTATGGGGAGATACTTTTTGGAGTGGAAGTTATTGTTTGATTACTTCAGGACAAGTAACTTTAGATATTCTAAAAAAGTATGTTGAAAGTCAAGGAGAACCTAAAAATGCTATCAAATAAATTTCGGCTTTATCCAAACAAGGAACAGACAGAAAAGTTAGAATTTGCTTTAGATACTTGTAGACAGGCTTATAATATGATGTTGGGAGAATTGAACGACCAAGTTGTCATAGACAGAAATATGATACAAGCAATTTTACCAGACTTAAAAATATGTGAGCCGAGATTTAGAGAAGTTTATTCTAAAACACTACAATATGAATGTTATAGATTATTTTCTAATTTATCTGCGTTAAGAGTTTTGAAAGGAAAAGGAAAGAGGGTAGGACAACTAAAATTTCAAGGTAAAAAATTCTTTACAACAATAACTTATAATCAAAGCGGGTTTGAATTAGAACATACTTACAAAAAAAATGGAAGATTAAAATTAAGCAAAATTGGGGATATAAAAGTTAAGTTACATAGAATACCCGAAGGAAAAGTAAAACAAATTACAATAAAAAGAATAAATGATAAGTGGTTCGCTTTTGTTATTTCTGATGGAAAAAAGGTATTAGAACACGGAAATAAAGTTCTTGGGATTGATTTAGGGATAAATAGTTATCTTGTAGATTCCGAGGGGAATAAAGTGGAACATCCAAAACTTTATGAAAAAATGCAGAGAAGATTAAGAATTGCTAATCAAAATTTATCAAGAAAAAAGAAAGGGAGCAAAAACAGAATAAAAGCAAGAAAATCATTAAGCAAGATTTATGAGAAATTAACTAATCAAAGAAATGACTTTCTTCATAAAACTTCAACTAATCTTATTAAAAAATGTAAAATAATAGTTGTTGAGGATTTGAATATAAAATCAATGATGGAACAAAAATATTTCAATGCAAAAAATATTGCTGACTCTTCTTGGAATAAATTTATTCAAATGTTAGAATATAAATCAGAAAATTCTGGAGTTCAAATTATAAAAGTCAATCCCAAAGATACAACTAAGACTTGTTCTAATTGTGGTCATATTCAAAAAATGCCTTTATGGGTAAGAACCTATAAATGCGAAAATTGTTTATTTGAGATGTGCAGAGATAAAAACTCGGCAATAAATATAAAAAATAAAGGCTTAGGCGAGGAAATCACCTATGTGGAGATAATGTCAGACTCTTCTTCGGAAGGGCAGTTATCTATGAAGCAAGAAGCCCTAACCTCAATGGAATGTTAGGTCAGGGTATTTCACGGAGAACAAGAATTAAAATGTCAAAAATAGAATATATTGGAAAAATTAACAACTGGATGGATTTAAGAGACTTACTTTTAGTTGCATTAAAAGAATGTGATAATGAAATTAAATTTGATAAATTTATTACTGGAATAATAATTAGTTTTGGAGTTTCTCCCGAAGGAATGAATGAAGTAAGAAAATCAGTTGGTTGTAAGGAATTTTCTAAAAAAGATATTAAAAAACTCAACAAATTTTTAGAAGAAGAAAAAAAAGGAAAAAGAAATATTTATAAATAGTAATAACTTAAAAATAACAAGGGAAGTAGGTGAAATGAAAAATAAAATTTATTTGAAAGGAATTTTTTGTCTAATAACATTAACATTTTTTATAAGTTTTATCACTGCTACTATTACTTGTTCTCCTAATTCTTTATCAACTTCTTTTGTTGAAGGAAGCCCCGTTTCATTAACTACTAATTGTTATAATTCTGGAAATAATTCTGTAACAATTTCAAAGAATGGAAACTTTTTTAATTTAAGCGATTATTCTATCTCTCCTTCTTCTTCTAAAACTATTTCAATAAATATTTATAACATTAATTATGGAACATATTCTGGTAGTATAGATTTTTCTGATTCAAGTTCTTCTATACCTTTATTAGTTTTAGTTCAGCAACAGCCTCTTTCATCAGCTTGTCAGATAGATATATTTCCTACTATTATGAATAATATAAAAGTTCAGCAAGGAGAAACAAAGTCTAGAAATATTCAGGTAAATGTTCCATCTTGTTATCCTTCTTATGTAAATCTTAATGGGGTAATTTTAGCTAGTGATGAGAAACCTATTCAATTAGGAGAAATGAATCTAGGACAAATTCAGCCTGGAACTTCTATAAATATTCCAATAGAAATAAATGCAGAAAATGTTGCAGTTGGGACTTATCAAGATACTCTTTCAATTCTTGCTTATAATTCTTCAGGGAATAAAATAAATCTCCCCTCTGTAAGCATTAGTGTTTTAGTTAGTTCTGGAATAACTCCAATGAATAATTTTTCTTTAAGTCAATTGCCTTCATGTTCTCTTTCTTCTACAATTTTAAATTTGAATAATACTTACTCTGTTATCTGCACTAAGAACAATCCAAATATTATGATTAACCCTATAATAGATACTAATTATATAACTGGTATTTCTGTTGAAGAAACTTCTACTCAATATGTTTATAATTTTAGAGCTAAGAATATTGGGGTTACCAATGTAAGTGCTAGATTTACTTATGCTAATGCGGAAATAGGGGAAAGATTTTCACAAGAATGTAAAATAACTGCTTCTGGAACTTCTGGGGTTGGCGGAATTATCTTAGATTTTATTTTTTATCAAGGTGGCGAATCAACTCCAATAGAAAATTTAAAATCTAGGGACACTATAATCACCTTAGTAGATAATTCAACGAGGAATATAATCACTTCTCCAATTTTATATTTAAATGGAGTTTTATTAACAAATAATACGCAAACATTTGAAATAAATAAAAATTATGAATTAAGAGCTACTGCTTATGGTTATTCAGACAAATTAATAAACTTTAATGTTTCTTCTGCACAGATTACTATTTCATTAGATCCATCAAAAGAATTTTATCTTGTAGGGGATTTAGTTAATTTTACTTCAGATATAGAAAATGTTTCTTATTTATTTGACGATTTAATAATTTCTAGTCCTTATACTTTTTTGTCAGAAGGAATTTTTATATTAAAAGCTACTAAAGATGGATATGTAAATTTTGAAACCAACATAACAATAAAGCCAATTATTTCTTATAATTCAATTGATCCAGTTGATTTATCTAAGTGGAAAAAAGGAGACAAAATACTTATGAAATTAACAGAAGAATGTAAATGGTATGTATACTTTAAAGAAGAATATAAACAAGATAGTTCTATTCTATACAAAGAGCAAGTTCTTTCAAATAGTGGAATAGGAAGCGAAGTTTCATTTGAAATAAAAAAGAATGGATATTATGAAGTAAAAGCTGTAAAGGAAGGAAGTTCAGAAGAAATTAGTGTTTTAAATCAATTAATCACAAATCAAAAATTATCTTTAGGAGAATTTTGGAATAATTATTGGGGGTATATTCTTTCTGTTTTAGGATTATTGATTGGAGTTGGTTTAATTCTGATATTCACTAAAAATAAATCTAGTAGTCCAAGCCTATCTTTTGGCGGTAGTCCTAGTTCATCGGGAATGGAAGGAGAAGTAAATTATGATGATTAAAATATTAAAGACAAAAACTATTTCTAAAAGGGGCGTGTAATGGGATATAATTCTGTACAGAAATTTTTGATATGGATGGGTAATATAAAACCTGTAAGAGAGGTTGTTCATAATCTAACAGAAGAAGAACTATTAAAAGAAAAAGGAGTTAATGAGGCACTAAAAAGGGAAAATTTAAATTTAAGGAAAGCAAAAGCTACTCTTGAATCACAAGTAGCAAATAAAAAAGCAGAAGATTTTGAAAAAAAAGAAAAAGTAAATCAAAATGAGACAAATAATCAAATAGCAAAAAAACTAAAAGAAGAAGAAAAAGAATTAAATGAAGACAAATATGGAAAATGGTTTTCTTGGAATAAATTATTTAAAAAATATTTCTCTAATAAGAAATTTAGGGAAAAATTTGAAGTAAGTGATAAAAATATAGAAGTTTCTTGGAAATTTGGAGAACTAATGTCTTCAACAAAAGGTTTTTGGGGCATTACTGATTCAAATGGGAAATTGTTAATTGTTTCTCAAGATTTAAAGGGTTTAATTCATAAGCCTGAAAGTTTATTTAATCAATTCAAATTAAGCAGACTTATTCTTTCTAGGGACAAAGATGGAGATTATATCCAAGGAATAGATGATCAAGGAGACCTAGATGACTTCGAGACAGAAGTTCCTTCTTTCAATGAAGAAACAGGTGAGTATGAAAAAACAACATCCCTAAAATTAAATGCAAGGGAATATATTATACAATTACAAGATAAGTTAAGGGAAAAAGATGATAGGAATAAAATATTAGAGTTTTCAATGAACGGATTAAGAACAGATAATTCTATGTTAAAAAGAAATGTTGATACACTCCTTCATGCAGGTAAATTAGGTCAATCAATGACTAGTGAAGCACAAAGTTTATTATGTTCTAGCAGTATGGAATTATCTAACATCACAAAGAAGATATCTGCCCTCCAAGAGAAATCAGTTATTGACGAAAAAACAATGGCTGTTAAAGATTCAACCATAAGTAAATTATTGGATGAATTAGAAAATACAGGTGATCAAACTGCCTATAAGAGAGCATTGGCTCATCAAAAGGAAATGAGAGAATTTGAAAGGGCAAACCCTCCACAGATTATAGAAAAAGAAAAAGAAAAAGTTCCACAAAAGATAAATAATACCCCCCAACAATTACCTGGATAAAATGGATTTAAAATTTAGAACAAATCAAGATTTAGTATTATTTAACATAGCCAGAGCAAGAAAAAAAGTTAGTGTAAGCGAAATAATTAATCTAACTGGTAATTCATTGAATAGGAAACAAGTATTCGGTGTCCTTGACCAGTTGAAAAATAGAAAATTAATTAAGAAAGAAGATGGAATTATTTTAAACTTAAAGAATATAAATAGAATTAAAAATATTTTAGGAGAACATTGGGAATCTAATTGGGAACAGGAATGGATGGGGGTAAATAATGTTATCACGCCTTGATTTTTACGATTTGGAGGAAGATATGAGAGAAATTAAAATTTATGAATTAGGTGAATTATCATCTATGGCAGATAATTTTATTACCAATATAAATTCTATAAATAATAATAAAGATATTAATTTAAGAATACAAGGAATAAAAAAAGCAGAAGAAAAAGCAAGGGAAATGATACAATTAATAGTTACAAAAATAAATCCTGATTTAAATTGGATGATTAGTTTAGACAATAAACAAAACGATTCTTATAAAAAATTAACAGATTGTCTCGGTTTTATTTTAGATAGTATGGAGAAGCAGAAAGAAACATTAAAAAATAATTTATCAAATAAAGAATTTATGGAATCAAATAGGATAACAAATCAAGTTACCCTAGATTTTTATTCTTCTTCATTGAGCAATTTAATTAATAGTCTAGTTTATAATCCGATTAAAGAAGCGTGTTTTAAATTTCTCTTTTTAGAAAAAACAGACGAATCAATAAAAAGATATGAAGAAAATCAGATAGTTATAACAGGAGATGATGGTAAAGGAATAATTATTAAAAAAGACAAAACTTTATTTTGGTTCTTAGTCTTTTCTTATTTATTTAGGTCTTCTCAAGTTATAGGATTTTTTTCTCAGGGTGGATCAATGCCTAGAACATTAGAATTTAAAGAAATTCAAAGATTAAAACATGAACAATTTAAGCAAAAAGTAGAGATGCAGAGATTTTTAAATTCACAAAAGGAAGAAGAACCTAAAGAATCAGAAAATAAACCAGAAGAAAAACAAGAAGAAGTATTAAAACCAGAAAATTTATATTTTCCTAAAGTAAATGGATCAGAAGAAAAATCTGAAGAAGAACAGGAAGATTCAGAATTTGAAGATGAAGAAGAAATTGAGGAGGAAGATTAATGGCTTGGTACAAACCATCTACTTGGAGAAAGAAAGAAAAGAAAGAAAAAGAGGATTTTCCAAACCATTATGCTCAAATAGTTTGGACAGATTACGCATTAAATAATTCTACTTTCGATGATTACAATAAAGAAATTCAAAGAATAAAATATGGGAAAATTGTTGAAATAACTCCTTATAATGAATCTGACTTAGAAGCAATAAAAAAGATTTATCAAATACCTGTATCCGACTTAACTAAAAGACAAGGAGAAGAATTTAAATTTGAATCTATGGATTCTTTAACTGGAACATTTTCAGAGGTGAGAAATTGATAATTAAAAATTTATACATCAGGAATAGTACAGCAATTTTAAACGAAAATAAAATAAGAAAGATACTGAAAGAAATAGGAATAAAAAGGGATTATGTATTTTCTGATTGTTATAAAAAATGTAATTGTGGAGATTGGGTACATTCAGAAGGAACATTAATAATAGATTTTTCCAATGTTTCTTTACCCTTTATACCTTTAAAAGAAAAAATAAAAATACTTTTTAAAAATTATAAACAGATTACTCAAATTATAAAAATGGGAGAAATTGGATGTTTTTATAAGAGTAAAGAAGGATGGAGAAATATAAATATATATCCCGCTCTATTTATGGAATCTGGGAGAATAAAAGAAATACCAAGTATCCTTAAACATGAGATTATTCATCTAATCTATAATAAAAAAGGAAGTCATTGTGAGAATGAAGAATGTTTCTTTCATAAAAGTTTTAGTAAGAAATCACAATATTTATGTGAATCCTGCAAAAAAAAGTTTGATGAATCAATTAAAATTATAAACGGAGAAAAAGATGAATCAACAAATTAGAAATTTTATATCAAAAGCAAGAATATTATTTGTAATAGACGGATGTATCCGTTGTCAGAAATGGAAAGAATTTATAGAAAAACTTAATATAGAAGTTCCAATAGAAAAAAGAATAAAGGTAATAACTTGCACTAATTATAATTCCTTAGGTATTGTTGATTATCCTGTAATTAAACTATTTGATAAATATATGGAAGGAAATTTTCCATTTTTATTTTTTGAAGGAGTTCAATTAAACGGAGCAAATTCTAGAATAGAAGTTGAAGCATTTATTAAAGGAGCATTAAACAATGATTTTATCATAAAAAGAAATAATCCTTATATGTTCAATGAAGAATGTAAATATCTAAACAAAGGATTACTTAATAAAAAGACTCTTGTTTGTCAAGAATAAAATATGGAAAAAGAAAAAAAATTTATAATAAAAGAAGAACAAAGAGAAGAAGTTTTTAATTTGATTAAGAATCATTCTTGGTTAGGTGCTAGAACTATTTTACTTTCATTGGAAGAATTAAAAGAACCAGAAGTAAATATAGAATCTAAAAAGGAGGGGGAATAATGGCTTTCGGAAAAGAAAAAAAAGGAGTAAAATGTCGTGAAAATTCAGATGGATCAATTTCATGTGAGTCTATTGTAAGAGATAAAAAAACTGGAGAAATACTTGGAGATGGACAACAGGTAAATTTCTTAGCAGATCCTTCAAATGGATGTCAGCCTAGATTGACAGGAGATAATACTATGTTTGATGATGAAATATCAAGATTTGGGGAAATAGGGCAACTAGTTTCAAAAGGGTGTAAAAAGAATCAATGATGCAGATTCCAATATTAAAAAGATTAATATGTCCACAATGTGGTTCAAAAGAAATAAAAAAAACAAAGTTAGAATTTTTTAAATGGAAATGCGAAAAATGTAATTTAGTCTTTCCAGATGAGAAAGAAGTAGAAAAAGTAAAAAAATCAGATGAAAAAAACAATGGAAAATCACGAAAAATATAAAAAACAAAAAGCACTTGAAGAAGTAGTCAGAAGATTAATATTAAACGTAAAAGAAGTGAAAATAAATATTTTAGGTTACCAGGGGGAACTTTACTAAAAGTAACATATTCCCACACCCTAAAGGGTGGGGCATCCTAACGGAGAAAAACTAACTATGGACAAACACACAAGAAACTTAATGTTTAGCAGCAAAAGACAAGATTGGGCTACACCTCAAGAAGTCTTTGATAAACTTAATCAAGAGTTTAATTTTACGCTTGATCCTTGCTGTTCTGAACTTACGAAGAAATGTAAAAAATATTACACTATTGAAATTGATGGACTTTCTAAAGATTGGGGTGGAGAAAGAGTTTTTGTTAATCTCCCATTTGGTAGAGAACAAGCAGCTTGGATAAAAAAAGGATTTGAAGAAAGCCAAAAGCCGAATACAATAGTTGTTTTTTTAGTTCCTGCAAGAACAGATACAAAAGCATTTCATAGATATTTGTATAGAAAAGCGGAGATTAGATTTATTGAGGGAAGATTAAAATTCATAAATCCAGCTTCAACAACTCCTAAAGAAAAGTGGACGGCTGCACCTTTTCCATCTATGGTTTGTATACTTAAACTAAATTCGGAGGGCAAGTTTTTCTCCTCCCAACCTTAAAAGGATTGGGTATCCGAAAAACACGATTTATATGAGCGGGTTTACTTTACTATTAATAATCTTAGGAAGTTTAGTTTTAATAATTGGATTAATAAAATTTTTAACAAGGGGGAAGGGAGAATCGGGAAGTTCAAATGGAAAAGGAGAATCGGGAAGTTCAAATAATCTTTGGGATAAAGTAAAAGACGCATGTTGTGCTTTTATGGAGAAAAAATGAAATGTTAAAAAAAGATAAAATTGTAGAGAAGGATGTTGGATACGCAGAAGATAGTTTTGCACTTTTAAAACAGAGCATGGGTCAGGAAGAGCATTTTTTAGGAAATTTTATTGATTCAAAATCCGAAAAAGATTTAAAAAAATTAAATGAAGCGAGAAATATAAGAACAGAATTATTAAATTCAATAATTGAAGTTATGGGTATTGAATTAAAAGGACAAAATTGGTGTATATTAAAACATGTCTGTGCAACAGCGATGCATACTCAAGAATTAATAAACAGATGTTCAATGATGGGTTTGACTAAAATAGCAAGTAGATTAGCGGAATGTCATAAACTTTTATATCTAAATTATTTAGAATTATTAGGAATTAATGAAAATAATATTTCAAATAAAACATCAGCATAAAGGAGGATAAAAATGGATCAAAGACCAAACATACCCAAACCAAAAATGAAAGAAGAAGGATGCAGAATAAGAATAAAAAATACTAAAAGCGGAAAAGAGATTTCTTTTTCAGGAAAATGTGGAAAAAATGAGCTTAATCTTGCAAGTGGGAATATTAATGATGCTCTTGAAGGGGGAGATTAATGATAACCGATTATGACATTTTAGTCCTATCTTCCCTAAATAGTATTCAAAACGGAGACGAAGTAAAGCCGAAAGAACTTACTTCTTGGATTGTTACAAAAAAATTAAGCAAATCAAAAAAGGGAAATGATCTGGAAAATTCAAGTGTGTTATCTAGTTTAAAAAAAATGAACAAACTTGGATTGGTTAATCTTGAAATAGAAGAGAACGAAAATAAAATTAAAAAAATTTGGACTATAAATTGTAAAAATGTTTTTTTTGAATACCTTAAATTTCCAGAAGGAAGAAAGAAATCTATAAGATGTTGGATAGATGAAAAATGGCTAATCCGAGAAATCTAACTATAAAAAAATATAGTAGAGTTTATAAAATATATTCTTATTTAAATATTTATGTCTGATAAAAAGAAGTGCTTTACTAAAAAAAGAATTGAAAATATCTGTAAAAAATCCCATACTGGGAAAGGATGCCAAAAGGCAAAGAGGAACAAATGCAAATGATTCCAATTAAATTATGGGAGGTGAAATAATGGCTAAAAGAAAAGAATGCAAATACGGGAAAAGAAAAGGATCTAAAAAATGCAGAAAAAGACCAAAGAAGTAAATTAACTTTTTATTTTTTATTTTTTTTAATTTGATTATTATAATAAAATGCCTAAAATACATTTGACTAAGGATTATAAAAGACAGAGGGTTAGCAATCCTAAAAATTTTGATCCTAAAAGTTTAAGGACAATTCAAGTAAGCGGAAGAAAAGATGTTAAATTAATAGTTGGATGTGAAAAAGGTAAATTCAAAAAAGGTAAGTGTTCGGTAGGAACTAAATTACAAGCGATTTTACACAAAAGACAAAATGGAAAAAGAATATAGTCAATTAACCAAAGAAGCTAAGAGAGGATTAAACAAATTTGCTAATCTTCATTCTTCTAAATGTATGAAACAATACGGGGATAAATTTGAAAATAAAACTGGTAAGAGTTCTTATAATGTAGAAAACAAAGAAGAGTTTTTTACTTTTGTTGCGAAAGAGAAAATTAAGGGGTGTAAATAAAATGGGAAAATGTACTAAATACTTAATTACAGCTAAGGAAAATTATGGTGGAAGGAGAGTGATTCATTCTTATGATACTAAACCTAAAGCAGAGAGACAATTAAAAAAGATTTTAAGTCCTGGAAAAGTAAGAAAAGGAACAGGATACATGAAAGGTAAAAAAATATATCTTACTTCTTATAGAGATTCTCAATCTGGAACAGGTATAAATAATCCAAGAATTAAAAAAATAAGAGGTCATTGTTAATGGTAAAACTAAAATGCTGGAAAAAAAGTCAAACATCTTCAGGATATTACATTAAAAATCCAGATGTGAATGGACATGTTTTTATAAATTTTAGAAAAAATCCAGATGGTTCTTATAATGTAGAAAAAAGAGTTGGTTTGAGTAATCCAAGTAAGTTTAAATCAATAGCAAAAGGAAGTAATAAAGAAATTGCAATAAAAAAAGCAAATAAATATATGAAATCCCATAATAAATGTTAAAATGAAAAAAACAAAAGGAGCAATATGTGTAGCAGTAAATCCAAAAATAGAGGGTTATACTGAAGCAGTAGTGGACAAATGCTCTAGGATAAAACAAAGGTTAGAACACTACACTGATTACAATGAATTTAATTTAAATAAAAAGATATACCAATTAGGTAAATTAGTAAAAAGAAAAGAGGATTTAAAATGACAAAAGAAACACAAAATTTAATTAAATCCTGTGAAAAACTTAAAAAGAATTATATTGAAGGAAAAGCTTATAGTAAAGATGGATGGAAGTCCAGTAGTGGATTAAAAGCAAGTATTGAATATGGAAAATCATACGAGAAATTCAGAAAAAAATTCGGTTATGAAAAACCTCTTCCTAAAGAATGTAGATTTAAATTAAGTAAAGGTAAAGCAACAAATTATTAAGATGACAAAACTAAAATGTTGGAAGAAAAATAAAAATTCTGGAAGAGGAATGGTAACTTATACGAAAGGTAATAAAATTTTAGATATTACTGGATTCCATTTAAGAGATAAAAATAAAAAAACTTGGGAAGTTGAACAAAAAGATGGGAATATTTCTAAAGACTTTAAAACAAAACCTCAAGCTCTCTCATTCGCAAATAAATATATGAAATCTCATAATACTTGTTAAAATGACAGAAAAATTAGAAGATCACTATAATTTAAATTTAACTAATTATTATGGTTCTCCAGGAAAGGTTAATAGTTTATTTAAAAAATGATAAAACAATGTTGGAAAAAAGTTAATAGCAAAGGTACTAGACCTTACATAGTTTATAGAAATGGGAAAGTTCATTCAAATTTTCAAAATCCAAAAGAATTAAAGGAGAAATTTAAAAATATTCACAAATGTTAAAATGGAAAAAGAAAGATTAACTAAGAAAAAAGTTCTTGAATTATTAAAGAAATGTAATAAGATGCCACATTACTTAGCTTCAAAACCAATAAAAAAATGGGATAAATATGATAAATCAAATTGGAAGTCATTAAAGGAGAAATGTTAAAATGAAAAAAATATGTAAATCCAATAATTTTAGATTTGTTAATCTGAGAAATGATAAAGTAATTATAATCAAAGGTGTTTGTACAAAAAAACAAGCATTTGACAAATTGAAAAAAAGAGGTATAGATGATGCAATCTATTTAAGAAAATGAAAAAAAATAGGAAAATAACTAAGACTGAAAGGAACAAAGTAATAAAAACAGTCCTCTTATATACAGGTATTCTTTTATCCATGTTTTCTCTTCAACAATGGTTATTAAAATCCCTCCCCCCTATAATAACTATTTTGGTAGGTATTGCTATAATTGTTTTTGCTCTCTGGTGGTGGAATTAAATTAATATGGCTAACAAATGTTTAAAAGGCTTCAAGAAAGTAGGAAAGAAATGTGTTTCTAAAAAAATAAATAATATCCCTCCTATTTATAATTTCGGTGGAGTTCATATTGGTTCAGGATTCTTAGGACTGCTTACTTTAATATTTATAACTTTAAAACTAACTAATTTTATAAACTGGTCTTGGTTTTGGATTTTAAGTCCTTTATGGGTTCCAGGGGCTATTGCTTTAATATTCTTTTTAATCTTCCTATTAATATCAAAGGTGTTCAGATGAAAAATAAAGATTATACTAAAGGAGATATAAAAACATTATGCAAAAAAGGATATTCTAGAAATGCTATAATTAAAAATTTTGGATTTGATAAAAGTGTAGTTAAAAAAGTTTTAAAAGGAAAAAGATGCAAATGACAGAAAAATTAACTTGCGAGAAAATAAGAGCATTCATCGTTGATGAAGAAAAAGGAATTAAAGAATATTCCGATGTTGGATTAAATAGATTAGCAAGAGATGAAACAAATCACAGAGAATTTTTAAAAAAATTGGAAAAACAGAGGTGCAAATAATGGAATATAAAAAAGGAGAATGTCTTAGAATAACTAGAAAAGATAGTGTTTACAAAATAAAAGAATGGGAAATATCTAGGATAGAAAAAGAAAAACAAATTGGCGGAAAAGTTGAAGAAGTCATATTTTTAAAAAATAAATCTGTAAGGCAACCACTAAGAGTTGATAAAAAATGGTTAGGGTGGAATGCTACGAAGGTTAAATGCAAATAAATGATTTTATTGATGATTTAGAATTAAATGATTGGGAGGAAAAATAATGTCAGCAAAACAGAAAAAACAACAGGCAAGATTTAAGGCTGTTGCAAAAAAATGCAAGGGTAAACCGAACTACAGATCTTGCATGAAAAAGAATCTTAAGAAATAACTATAAAAAAATATAGTATAGTTTATAATTCTTTTAATCTTCTCAAAAATGGAGAAATCCCCCCTCGCTATTTCCTACTTCCCTAATAGTAAGTTTTAGCGGGGGTTTATTTTTTTAACAACTCTAAAAGTTCTCTATCAAAATTTTCTTTTAACTTTTTTATGTCAGAAATTCCAAGATTTAATTTTCTAATAACATTATCCCTTGATTCACATTTCTTCGAGAAGTCGCAACAAAAACTCAATGAACCCCAACAAGTTTCTTTCATTATTTTTTTAATTTCTCTCTTGTCCATTAACTATAAAAAAATATAGTAGAGTTTATAAATATTCTTTTTCTTTAATAAAGTATGATGAGGTGCAAAAATAAAGTTCTTTTAAGTATTCTATTCGGAGTTCTTTTAATATCAATGTTCTCTTTAGTTAGTTCTGCTGACTTGACCACAGGAGATGTTACTCTCTGTAATAGAGAAAAAATTTGTGATAGTTACTTAAATGGGAATGTCACAGTAAATATATCAATACCAACTTCTTTCAGAGATCAAAATTGGAGTTCTGTAAATGTTTATATATATAGCACTGGTGCAACTGCTAATACTTCTGTTTTTTTAATTAACGATTCTTCAGTAAAAGGATTTACTCAAAATTATTCTGATAATATCTCTGTCACATTTAATTCTGCCCCTCTAGAAGACGGAAATGATTATACAATAATATTCAATTTATGGAATAGTACAAAACATCTTAACATAACTGGGACTGGTTATGTCGTAGACAACGGAGAGCCAACTGCTTCAACAAGTTTATTGCCTGTTTTAGATACTGATGGCACAGTTAATTTTAGTGCTACTACTACTAATTCAGATACAACTGGATGTTATATTAATTTCTCAAATTATAATCCTGGAAAAAATAGTTACAATGCTACTTATTATACTACAAGCTGTTCATTACAATTAACTGGTGTTTCAGAATTATCTTATATCTGGTTTGTTACAACTAGTGATGGAAGCAATTCAACAAGATCTGCTATTCAAACAACTAGTGTAGATATTAAAACTTCCGCAGGAAAAGCTACACAATATATTGCTACTGGTCAAGCTAAATCTGAAGGAGGAGCTACTTATTCAATAGCAGGTGAAGGAATAAGTCCAACTACTGGATGGATAATAGGAATACTAATTTTCTTTGCTTTATTGATTGGGACAATAATTTTCATTAAAAGAAAATAATAATACTCACACATCATAAATCAAAACAAACATTAACTATGGGCAATGAGGACTTAATGAGAAGTCGCACATTGTTGATTATGTGAAGATGAGTGGTTGTCATAGACGGCTATTACCAAGAAGGATTTAAAAATCTTTTTTGAAGATAGTTGAAAGGAGGGAAAAAAAATGAATATATTAAATATTGGTTCTGCAATTGGTGTAGTCGCATTAGTAATTATGGTTATAGCTCTTTTTATGAAAAGTAAAAAGTCTATAAAAGTTGCAAAAGTTTCTGCAATCTTTGGAGTTATTGGTGTTCTATTATTAATTCCAGTAGTTTCAACTTTCTTAATAGGAAGTGTTCCTTTCTTAGGAAATGATCTAAATCTTCAGACCCAAGCAATTGGAGATACTACAACTGGAGAGATACCAGCAACAACTCAAAATGGAGTTACTTTATGTGCAGTAGAAGATACAACTGTTGTCTTATCTGCCCTTAATAAAGAAACCTCAATTGCGACTGGAGGAACTCATAGATACAAGATTAATGGAGATCCAGTTTTAACAGTAAGTAATGCAGGAAGTTTCACAGCAAGTCCAGGAGATAAAATAAGTATCCTTTGGATGAACGGAAGTGAAACAGACTCAAATTACTTCTCTGAAATTTCAAATGAAGTAGTTCCTTGTAAAGGTACAAAGACTTTCACAAAGAATATCTATAGTAACGGAACAGTTACTTTCGAGGTTTTTAATGAAGAAAACGATCTTATATCTGGTAATACAATAAATGAGACTGTATCTAACGGAGATGTTGTAGACTTAGATGTTAAAATAAAGACTCAATATCAAAAGGCACAAGAGTACGGAGGAATAATTGTTTTCGAATATGCTTCAGCTATGCTTGACGATGTTGTACTTAATTTAGGAGGAAACAAAGTTTCAACTCCAGAATATTATCACGTAAATAACGGAAGTCAGACAACAAGAGCTTATTCAGTTCCAGCTTTCTTTGGAACAACTAATGTTCTTGGGACTTTACATATAGACGTTGATGATTCTAGAGATCCAACAGGAGTACCTACAGATGTAATAAATTGGACATACTATTCTAATGATTACTTTATCAATGAAGATACTGGAGCATCATGGGAATTAGGAGTTCAAGATGAAGACTCTGCTCAAACTAAGAAGTACACATTGATTGGTGCTATTACTTTTGACTAAAGATAAGAATCAGATAAATTTATTTTTTACATTTGGTTGGGGAATTAAACCCAACCTTCCTTCATTTTTTTGGAAGGTAAATTAATATTCAATGGGAGAAAATCCAAAAGGATTATTTCCGATGGTACTCCCTTTATAGTAAAATGAGACTCACAAAAAGTAGAAAAAAAACTATAGTAATCGGAATTTCTATATTTGTAATTTTAATTGGATTTCTTGCTATTGCTGGATTGAGTAATACTTTTACTATAATTGGTTCTGAAAATATAAAATATGTTGTTCCCCATCTTGCAGGGATTAAATGCGAAATTGTTGATACTGGAACTTCTTCTCATTCTCAAACTGATTCTGGTTATTGGTTAATTAAAAATAATATCGGGATAAATACTAAATTACTTAAAAATATAATTGTTAAAGATTATCAACCCGATTTATTTGGGGGTGCTTCTGCTGGAAGACCAAGATTAAAATATCAAATATGTGATTCTACAGGTAATAGTTGTAGTTCAGAATATACCCTTGATTTCACATCTACAAATAATTATCAAATACGTTTAAATGATATAGATTTAACAAAAAATTCTTATTTTATTTATACTGAAAGAATGAATTTATTATTCCAATATAAAGTAGATCCTTCCATAATAACTTTTACTTATGAAAAATATGGATTAAATTTATATTCAACAACAGGCGGTTTCAAAACAATTTGCACGAGTGGATGTGATTTATCTTGCCCTACCCAAGATGTAAGAAGCAAATTAGTTTATACCACAAAGAATACATTAAACTTTTTAGAATCTGTTAATTATCTTGAATACTGGGTAGAACCATCTTTGATTGGAGAGCAATACGGCGGGACTATTTGGGATTCAACTAAGAGAGAATTTTGTTTTGGTGGATTTATTTATTCGGCAGGAATTTTAACTATGAAAGATGGAATTACTTATACTTATCCTAAAAGATATTCAAGACAACTTCAATGTTGTAATGGGGCTAGTATTAGTCTAACAACGGGGGGAGAAAAAGTTTGTAAAAATAATATTTGGGAAATAATAAATCCTGAGAACCCCTCAGAATGTATAAGCGATATTAGTTGTCCGAATCAAGGGCAACCAACTTGTACTTCTAAATTAGGGAGTTATTATAAAAGTGGATATTCTTGTATCAGTGGAGAATGTATAAAAGATTCAGATATAAAAGTTTCTTGTTGCCCAGTCAGTGAAGGTTGTGCAGTAGATCAAGTTTGCCAAAATTATAAATGTGTAGGTGGTTTTACAACTCCCCCAATAAATCAAACAGGGAATGAAAGTGTTAAAATAAAATGTAATGATTGTGATTCTTATGTAAATAGTATTTTATTTGGTTGGGCTTCCCCCTCTCAAAAATGTGAAAAGACTTTCTTGCAGAATAATTTAACTTGTGCATTTAGTTATTTAAAATTAGCTTTAGCATTAATTGTTTTAATTTTTGCTTCATTATTTGGATTTGGTTTGTTTAATGATCTTTTAGAAAATTCAGTAAGAAAAGAAAAAACAAGAAAGATAATTGCATTAATATTAGGTTTATTAGTTGCTGGAATTTTATCTATACTCACTTATTTCTTATTTACCTTGGGGATTATAATATTCATAATTTTTATTGCAGTTAGATTTGGAATTAAATTTTTTATAAAATAAAATGAAAATAATAACTAAATATTGTTGGGTAGGAGTTTCTTCATTTATACTTGGGGGGATAATATTCTATTTTAATCCGTTTAACTTTATCTCTGGATTGTTAATTGGAACTGGCGTTAC
>JAHIWS010000027.1 GCA_018815925.1 Nanobdellota archaeon
ATGTAAAACATCTTAAAAAATTTTATTTTTTCTTTTTACTGAGCTTGAGAAGGAAACTTGAAAAATTTATTTTTTCTTTTTACTGAGCTTGAGAAGGAAACTTGAAAAATTTATTTTTTCTTTTTACTGAGCTTGAGAAGGAAACTTGAAAAATTTATTTTTTCTTTTTTAAAATCTTTTTCACGACGACAAACCAAACAATATTTGCTACTATTAAAAACACCAACAAAATAACCAATAAATTATTTATATTAAAATTAGAACTTTGCTTTACAGAAACTCTTCCTGTAACTCCTAAAATTTCAATATCATATTCTGTTATTTTTAATTGGATATTTCTATCTGTTGATTTATCTCCATACTTCAAAATTAATTTACCCTCGTAAGTTCCTGTTGAAATTCCAGCAGTATCCCAATAAGCAACCATTTCAGCTTTAGTCAAGGAATTTATATCATAAGTTGGAGATTTAAAATCAGCCATAATCTCCCCTTCATCATTATAAACTAAAATATTAAGATAAACATCTTTAAGATCTTCTGACCACTTGTTTTGAACAAGAGCATTAAATTTAGCAATTCCTCCTAACTCAAAATCTTTAACAATCACTTCTTCTATTTCTAAGACCAACTCCCCTACATTAAATTCTTTTTCAAGTTTTAAAATTTCATTATCATAAACAATTGTAACAACAGCTAAATATTTTCCAGGATTAACATCTGATTCCCAGTCAACAACTATTTCTTTTCTCTCTAAACTATTTAAAGAAATAGGATTTGACTCTAGTGTTATTATTTTTTCATTTAAAGAAGTATAAATATCTATAACAACCTTAGCATTAACAATATTTAATTTACCTCTGTTTATAACAGGCATTAAGAAAATAGTCTTCTCGTCTGCACCTGCTTCAATAATATTCAAATCTCCATCAATATATTTGTTTGGATAAGGAACATAAACATATAATTGTGTAATCACAGAAACAGTTGCTCCTACAAATGCTCCTGTTTCTTTAATGTCTTTTGGCATTTCCATAGCAACAATCTCAGCTTCATGAAGTCCTGGTTTTTCAAACTTAACAGGAAGATTAATATTATATGAAAATGATTTTGAATTTTCTGTTGATGAAAATTCTGAATAAGCTGAATTCAAAGTAATATAATTTGCCAACTCTCCTCTTACAGCAAAAACAACAGACATATCTTTATTTTCTGTATTAACAATTGAAAAAGGCACTTCTGCAGATAAACCAGGTTCAAAATTCAAAGTTGTTCTACCAGGAGTTATACCTACTGATGAAATAAATTGAAGCATTAAAATGCTCATTAATATAAAAGTAATTAATAATAAGATGGATTTGTTAGTAAAAGTTAAACCTCTCTTTAAAAGAATATTATTAGCTACACTCCTCTCAAAGCTCTTCTTATCTAATAAATTATTTTTATTAACTTCTTCATATTCTCTCTTAACTAATTTATTTTTTATATCAATCATTTTTGTTCACCTTCTATATTGATCACGCTTGGGAGATGCAGATCTGAACTTACCTCAGAACCTTCTATTTTAAACTCAGATTTTTCAAATTCCAAATTATCCCCTACATCTAAATCAAAATTTTCTTTATCTCCATTTGTTTTAGTAACTTCTAAATCTACATTTCCTGCATTTTGCAATTCATAATTTTCTTTTCTTTCTTTTAAATTAAGGCCAACATGACTCTGTATTGTAAAACTTCTAACTTCACTTTCTCTTAAAAACCCAACAGCTTTCCAGTAATAAACTCCAGGAGGAAGAAGAATTTCTGAATCTTGCCCTAATTCAATAGGATTTGTAAATTCTTTGTCCACAGAAAGCATAACTTTTTCCCCATTTTCAATTTGAAAAACAAAATCAGGTTCAATTATACTCATGCCTTGAAAAGGAAATATTTGATTAGGACCTGTAAAGAAAAACAAATAAATTAAAATTCCAAATACAAAAACAGCTTCAGCTATTAAAATATTTTTTTCCAAACCTGTTAGTTTTTTATTATTCATTTTATTCATCTAATAAAGCTGTAAATGTAATTAATGACTGCCTACCTCCTACACCTTCATTTTCACTAACACCAGGAACAGTAATACTTAAATCAACTTCAGCATTATCTGTTGCACTGCTCCAATTAAAGTGTGAAATTGCTAATTCAGAATCTACAAAAACAGGAACCTGAGCCCAAGCTGTCTGACTCAAAAACCAATTAAAACTTCCTGTCTCATCAGGAGGTCCTGTATAATCATCTACTTTATACCTAAAATAATCACTAGGATTTAATTGAGTTAACCATAAATTTGTTGCATTAATACTAACATTAACAAAACAATTTCCAATATTTTCTAATAAAAATGGTAGGGGGTTCTTATCTATTGTATCATCACTTTCGTCTGGAAGCATTGAACCAAAATCAATAGTATCAACTGATAAATTAATACTAACAAACGAAGTAATATTTAATTTATGATAATTTGCCCAAGCCCCCCAACCATAACTATCATTTGCTCTAACACTCCAAACATAATAATCATTATTATCACTTAAGCAATTCAAAGGTTCTAGAAGAACATAAGATTCCCATCCAGGTGGAGTAGGACTACCAAAATTAACATTGATTATTCTTTCTGAATCAGAACATAAACTATTAGCTTTTAAACTTATATTTAATTGATAAACCAAATTGTCATTATCAATATCACTTCCGATCCAAACAAATTCAGGTGTTCTATTTGTAGTAACATAATTATCCACTGGGGAGCTTAAAACAACTGTTGGAAGATTATTAGTTAAATAAATCATATTTGAATCATATTGCACTTGATATCCTCCTTTTTCACAAGTTATATTATATTCATAAATTCCTACCATCTCAAAACTCCTATTAAATTCCCATTGGTCTGAAGTTTCATTCCAAATCATATTTCCAGATTTAGAATCATTAAATTCAATTATACAAGAAACTTCCCTTATAACATAAGTGCTGTTAACACCATCCTCATTAACTCCAAAAACCATTTCATTTACACCATCTCCAGTAATATCTCCTACATCTATTGCAGGTGAAGACCCATAACCAGCCCAATGATCGTTACCTACATTTGAAAGAGGATAATTAAAAATATTTTCTCCATCACTAGTATAAGCACAAGTATAATTACCAACACCTCCAATAAGAATTTCTAAAGAAGAATCATCATTAATATCTTTTAAATCAAGATTGTGTCTTCCACAATCAGCAGGTTTAGTCCATAGAGGGTCATTACCACATCCAGTACTGCCACAACTAAAAACACTTAAATTCCCATCTCCATAAATAACTAATTCCTTTTCTAGGCCATCATTATTTAAATCTCCACTAGCAATATCTATAATACTTTCACTTCCAGGAGGATCATAAGTAAAAATAATATTTCCTTCTTTATAAAAAAAATCAATATACCCTCCAAATCTTCCTACAGCAATTTCATCTTTAACACCATCTTCCGATAAATCAATTAATGTTAAAGACGCACAATTAACATCTGAAGAATTCCACAAGGAAACACCATTACTTGAATTAAACGCAACAACATTATCATAATAAACACAAGCAACAACATCTTTATTTCCATCATCATTAAAATCAGCACTATCAAATTCTAAGAGAGAACCTGAAAAACCTGTTGTATTCCAAATTGGGGTTCCATTAGCATAATATGTACTAATACTTCCAGACTGACCAGAAATTATTTCTTGGGTCTCGTCACCAATTAAGTTAGAAAGATGGACTGAATAAGAATTCCCAATATTCTGGCTTTGCCATACTATCTCTGTTTCATTAAACATTTTGAGTTGATTATTACTAGCTCCACTAACCAAAGCAAACTCATTATCATAACCATCATTATTTAAATCTCCAGAAGCCATATCCATAACACGGCTAAAAATATCTTTATCATATTTTAAACTACCATTACTGAAAAAAACCTTAAGTTCTTTACCAAGGTAATCATAACCAACAGCAACACAACCATCTCTTCCATTTAAATTACAATCAAAAGTTTCAACAGATATAATTTTGTGTTGTCCAGAAAAAGTATTCCAAACAAGTCTTCCAATATCTCCAACTTCAATTTCTGGATTAGTTTCAGAATAATTTGCAGTAAACAAAATCTGCTCCCCTACCTGTTTATTAAGTTCATTAGAAGTTATTAAAGCTGTTGAATAATTTAAAATATTTACAAAGTTACTGTTTCTCCACTCACCTAAAATCCCCTCATCAATAGCACTAATATTACAATAAAATATCTCATCATGGTGAGTATATTTATAACTTAAATTAGTAGTATAATTTGTTCCAGGAATATAATCTACAATTGTTGAATTTAAAAAATTCAATCCATTTCTATACCAAGAAACATTCACATCTAAGGTAGGAGAATCATCGTCAGTTATATTGAATAAACAATTCAAATTATCTTTTGTATATACAACACTTGGACTTAATTGAACATATTGAATACCTGGAACAATGTTTTGAATATGAATATAATTACTCAACTGAGTTGCCCCATTTTGATAACCATCATTTGGTACCAACGATACACTCCAATTTTCTCCAACCTCTGTTTCTTGTGAAACAATTGTCTCAATATCGTGTCCTGCTAATCTTGCCTGATAATTTAACATAATTTGTTCTGCACTTAAACTCCTATTATAAATTCTTACTTCGTCAATTGTTCCATTAAAATAATTACCAGGCCAACCTTCATTTCCAATTAAAATTGGGGCATCAGAACCCTGAATATTATCAAGTACTTTTGTTTCATTTAAAACACCATTCAAATAAATTTTAGCATTAGTTCCATCATAGGTTCCCACAATATGATACCATTCTCCAATTGACAAAGCTTCGTCAATATTAATCCAAAGACTATTAACAGTAGTTCCATCTCTATTAAATTGAAAACCTAAATTATTTGTATTACAAGTAGAAGAATCTTCTCCCCCAAATCTTAACTGCCAGCTCCAAGCAGGAGTAGATAAAGCTTTTGCTATCACCCCATAATTATTTCCTGATAATTCATGATTCATTATAGGCTTAAGCCATAATTCAACACTTATTTGTTTTGTAAGATTTAAACTCTCGTCACTACCAATAGTAATAAAATCATCAACTCCATCAAACTCATAAGCCCCACCAATTTTACCCTCACTTGTCCAAACAGGACCAACTTCGCCCTTTGCACCTTCCCCGAGAGTACCATTATTACTAAAAGTTGAATAATCTCTAACTGCTCCAGAATCAATAGAATTAACTGGCAAATCAAAAGGCATATTTAAAACAGCAATTGAGTTATCATTAATCCTAAAATCAGTTATAACTCTTACATCATCAGCATCAGCATCATAAGTATCATAATAAACAGTTAAATTATCATAACTTAGGTTAAGACCTGTTGTTGAATTAAAAGCAAAATCTAAAAAGAACGGAAGAGAATTAAAAAATTCTATGCTTAAATTATTTTCAGAACTTAATTGCAAAGTAAAGTTCATATTACCCCCTGCTTTTTGATAACTACAACCAGGATGAGAAATACAATCAATATTATCAAACAAAACAGAATGACCAGGCACATTAACTAGGAACTGCACCTCAAGATCAACCAAACCATCACCTTTTAACTGAATAAGCGATTGTAAATTATTTCCATCTGGAGATGTTGCTGATAATATTTGAACATTTTCCTTATCACTTATATTTTTAATTTCAGGTGT
Organism: Nanobdellota archaeon; assembly: GCA_018815925.1. GTDB lineage: Archaea > Nanobdellota > Nanobdellia > Pacearchaeales > GW2011-AR1 > JAHIWS01. The sequence continues at coordinate 5,786 of JAHIWS010000027.1, forward strand.
GTTTGCATAAAGATAAGTCACATTCATGTATGATGGATTTGTCTCATTAGTATACCAAAAAGGGTTCTGTCCTGTTATTTTAGCACCTAACCAATACCAATCTGTTAAATAATCAATTGACCAATCTAAATTTGTAAAATTTATTACAAACCAATGATATTCACCATAATTATCTAAATCATAACCCCTATCTATATTAGCTGTATGTTGCATATATCTTTGTAAACCTTCTAAACCCAAATCAGCAGGAATAAAATCAGATTTAATCCAAGAAGAAATATTAATACCTTTAATATAACAAGGCATTGAACTACCTATTTTATCTAAAGAAGATATAGCAAAACCCCCTACACAAGTAAAAGAACCTGGATGATCTGGAATATCAAAGGTCCAAGCCTTTGCATCATTTTTTCCTGGCTGACCATGTGTTGGAATTAAATCTGGCCTTAAATAATAATTAATAGTTTTTGTATTAGTAGGTTCAACATAAAACATGTATTTTCTCTTAACACTATTGTTTTTAGAATCAGTTATATTAATTATTAAAGAATATAATCCCTTTCTTGTTACACTAAAGTTTCCTGAAATTTTATTTTGATTTATACTAATATTAACACTTTCAGCTGGTCTTGTGGAAATATCATAAGTAAAAGATGTGCAGGATGTTTTATCTGGATAAAAAACAGAAATATTAAATTCAACTAAATCATTTACATCAAACTTTTGATTATTAAAAGAAACATTAATCATTTCATTAACAGAACTATCTAAAAACAAATTATCCACATAATTATTTTTTAATTTTGAAGACGCAAAAATAAAATTTCTTGTGTTCCTTTCAAATATATTTTCACTTATATTGTTACCATTTGCATTACTAAACTTAATTCCCCCATTACTTCTAGAAATATCATTTTCTGAAACTAAATTATTATTAGAAAGAATCATTTCAACAGCAACATAATCATATTCAAAGGTATTGTTAACAATAGTATTGTCATCTGAAGAAGTAACCCATATTCCATAATAATTATTTGAAATATTATTATTAAAAATTGTGCAATTATCAAAACCATTAATATAAATTCCAGCTGTTGCATAGTTAGACCTAGGAACATTAATAGAAAACTCTTCTATAACCACATTATCACTACTTATTGTAATTGCATTATCATCATAACTTTTTGCTGCTGGAATTATATATGTAGTTTTAAATTCTCCTATTAAAGTAATTGGTTTTGTAATATTAATATTTTCATTATAAATTCCAGAACCAACATAGATAGAATCTCCTTCATCAACACTCTCATTATTAATGCCATGTTGAATAGTAAACCAAGGATTAGAAAAACTTCCATCACCTGTTATATCACTTCCTGATTTTGAAACAAAAAAAGGAGTTAAATCAATCTCAAAATCAATAGAATTATTAATTCCTATATTTCCTGCACTATCATTTCCATATAAAATCAAATGATGCTCTCCCTCTTCAATCTGTAAACTTATGTTAATATAAGGTAATGTCACATTTGTTCCATTATAATTGACAATCCATGTTTCAATTTGTTCATCAGATGTTGCATCAAACCATATTGTAGCTGTTCTTTCTGAACTATTATAAGAATCATTCTTTGGAGATAAAACATTAATTATAGGGGTTGTTAGGTCAATTGTAAAAAAGTTTAAACTGCTTTTATTTAAATTTTCAGCTAAATCTTTTCCATAAACACGAATATTATGATCTCCTTCAGAAAGCCCTGAAATTATAATATCCTTAGGTTCTAAAGACACATTTAAAATTGTTAAAGAATCTGCACCAAAAGAAGATACATAAGCATAATTATCTTCAACAAAAACATCATACGCAACATCAAGATTGGTATTTGAAAAAGAATTAACTTGATAGGGATTTGTTTTATCAGAAATATCAAGTATTGTTAAACAATCAGCAATTTCTGAAGTAATATATGCATAATCATTTTTTACATAAATACCAGAAGCACCACCCAAAGAACTAGAATTTACAAAAGAACCGACTTGATAAGGATTAATTTTATCAGAAACATCAATTATTGTTGAAGAGTTGGAACTTTTTCCAGTAACATAAACATAATTATCTTTAATAAATAATGAATCAGCCATGTGCATAGAGCTACTATTAACAAAAGAAGATATTTGAATAGGATTTGCTTTGTTGGAAATATCAATTATTGTTAAAGATGCAGTTATATCTGAAACTACAAAAGCATAATTTCCTTTTATAAATAATTCAAAAGGATGGCTCATGGAAGTAAAATTTAAAAAAGTACCTACTTGATGGGGGTTTAATTTATCAGAAATATCAATTATTGTTAAAGATGCATCTGCCAATGCACTAAACATTATTACATAAGAATAATCTCCCTGAATATTAACTGAAATAGGTGAATCTAAAGATGAATCATTTTGATAATAACTTATCTGGACAGGATTTGTCTTATCTGAAACATCAATTATTGTTAAAGAATTATCAGTAAGTGAAACAACATAAGCATAATCCCCTCTTACAAAAACATCAAAAATTGAATTTAAAGAAGTACTATTTACAATAGAACCAATCTGGACAGGATTTGTCTTATCTGAAACATCAATTATTGTTAAAGAATTACTATATTGTGAAGCAACATAAGCATAATTATCTTTAACAAAAATCCCCTTAACACCATTCCAAGTTTGATTAGAAAAAGAACCAACTTGCTCGTTGTGTTTATAACATATTTTACTATTATTTTCTAACCCATCAAGAGAATATGCACACCATGAAAGAAATTCATCTGTTGTCCAATTTAAATCAACATCAACATCATTAAGATTAGAATTATTTTCAGGATTAACAATTCCAATATCCGGATTTGTCAAATCAATTATTAATTCTCTTGTTTCTGTGTTTCCTATATTTCCTGCTAAATCTTGGACATAAGCAGTATAATTATGATATCCTTCTGCAATATCTGTAAAATTATGATAAAGCCTATAAAGTCCTGTATTATAAGAAGCATTTATTTCTTCAGGACTCAAAGCCCTATTATATATTTTTATATCATCCATTATTCCTGCAAATTGATCTTCTCCTCCTGTACCAATTATAAGACCTGGTGTCTTATCTAAAGACCAATCAAGAGATCCACCAATTACCTGTTTAACTCCGTTTCTATAAAGCTTTAATGTGTCTCCATCATATGTTCCAACTAAATAAACCCATTGTCCAATATCTTGATAATAAGTATTATCTGAAATTGCCCATCTTTGATTTGGATCATAACCAGCATAATATGAACCAAACGCCCATCTATTATCTTGTAATTTCCATAATATCCACCCCCCTACTCCAGAATTCCATCTTTTTTCCATTATTCTTTTAGCAGTACCTGTACCCAAATCACTTGTATTTAACCAAACACTTACTGTAATAAATTCTGTTAAATTTAAACCATAATCAGTCACATTAAGTATATCATCACCATCAAAATATAAAGCACTTCCAAACTTTCCAAAAGATATCCAATCAGGATCACGTTTAGTTCCAATATCTACGCCACGCCATCCATTATTTGCATAACTTGAACTATCATAAACTATTTGACCTGAATTTTCATTAAAAGTCCACCAACCAACAAGACTCCTGTCCCAATCAATAAAAGCAGTGAGATTATCAGAACTAGATGGAAAACCAAAATCATCAACAAAAGTATTAACATAAGCCCAATTCCTGTTTAAAAAAACATTATCTTGTTCAGTTGGGTAAATAAATTCTATAAAAGGAGGTATTGTATCTTGTTGCCAAATTCCATTTACACAAGTAGAATCTTCAAAAACACTCCCATCAGAATAACAAACTCCTTCTGGACCAGCACAATCACTTAATTGAATACAACAAGCATTATAAGATTGTATACCAATAGAAGTAACTGAACACCAAGCATCGGGTTCAAAACCATTTGAAGAAACATTTTGATCACAAACAACATTATTTCCACAAACACCACAATCATTATAAAAATCATTTAAAGAATCATTACAAACCATTTCTATTTCACAAGTATTATTTGCACAGATTCCATCTGCTTGAAAACTAATATTACTATAAGAATCACACATATCTCCTGATAAATCACATTCTCCCTGTTTAAATCTGCTATTATCATCTGCATCAACTCTTATTACATTTCCAGCAGAAGTGCAAATTCCCCCTCCTACAACATAAGTACACATACCAGTAGAATTAAAACCAACATTTGGTTCTGAAACATTTGAATCACAAGCATCTCCAACACTATCTGTAATATAATCTAAATTACACATAGTACAATTAGTTCTATAAGTAGTTGAAAACTTGCACATTTGTTCTTTCCAACACTGCATATTAGAACCATCAGAAGCTGTCACCCCTTCTGCTTTAAAACCTTCACCATTCACAGCAGTATCAGTATCACATAAATCTCCATGAAAAATTCCAAGATTTAAATTATAATAACGATTAAAAAGTTTATAATAACTTGCATTATTAATGCAACTGGGAATAGAACAAGACATATCATAACATCCACAAATACCATCAAGAACTCCATCAATATTAGAATCACAAACATAATTTAAACCTACTTGTCCAGCTCCACAAGCACTACACTGCAAAGTATTGTTTGTTGAATTTCCTTGAAAATATAATGAAGAACCACACCAATCTGCAGTATTATTACTACACCAATTAGAATTTTGAGAACAATATTCATTTGTTTGATTTCCTATTTGAGAACCAGCACAACAACATCCTTCACTAAAATTAGAAGTACTCCAGGTATCACTTGCACCATCATCACCACAGCAATCAGAATTAGTATCACTAGCATCTTCAAAAAACACACCTCCTCCACACTCACAAGTAGTTTTGTTATTATCTGCATTAACTACTTTCACCCCATTTATACATGATTCATAACCTGCTCCACAAAAATTATCAGCCACACCATCATCACCACAACACTGTCCACCCATCCAAGGAAGTGATACAGAATGCCCAGAAACACAAACAGAAGCAGTACTTCCAGAAGAATTACAAACATAACTTGTACACGCAAGTGAAAAATCATCAGGATCAGTACAATAAAAATAACCTGCCGATTCAATAACATTAGTACAAGAAGAATCAGATTGACAACAAGTTAAAAAATTATCACAAGTACGAGGGGAAATAGGTTTACTTAAAATACTACAACCAACTCCTTCACCAACCAACCCCGTATAATTTGTTTCATTTCCTGGAGTTTCATTAGTTTCATAAATATAAGGAATCATTGTCACATTATTTATGATTGCATTATAAACATCTAATCTTGAAATATTAATTGTTGCACTACCAACATATTCAATTGGTTTTCCTGTACTTGCAAACCTATATTTTAAATTATCAGGATTTAAAACTTCATTTTCTAAAACAAGAGCTCCTACTCCTGCAACAATAGGAGCACTCAAGGAAGTCCCACTCTTTATTCCATATCCTCCTCCTAAAACAGGGACATTAATATTTTCTCCAGGTGCAAGAACATCTACTAGCTCATTTATATTAGAGAAATCGGCAATATTATCTTGTTTATCTGTTGCAGAAATTCTAGTTACCTTACTTGCACAAGAAGGAGTTTTTAAATTCTCAGAACCATCACTACCTGTTGCAGCAACAACAAAAACTCCCGAATCAACTGCTGTGTTTGCTAACTCTGCAACAATGTTTAAGTCACAATAGCCAGAATAAATTCCAGCACCAATACTAAAACTAATTATATCAGCACCTTCATCAATACACCATTGGAGACCTTCCAAAACATTACTTTCATAACCTTGCCCATTTTCATTTATTACTTTCGCAACAATCAATTCAGAACCAGGAGCAATTTTTGAAACAACTCCACAAACAATGGTTCCATGTCCATGATCATCTATTGGGTCTTCATCATCATTTATAAAATCATATCCATCAATAACCTTACAACCTTCTCCAAAGCATCCTCCTAAATCTGGATGTGTATAATCAACACCAGTATCTAAAACACAGATTTTTTTACCAGCACCTGTTAAACCAAACTCATTTTTAGCATCAACAGACCTAATAATCTGTTCAGAATCATCTAACAACAAATTCATTGGTTGATCTATTATTATTTCCTCTATATTTAATCCTTCTAATAATTCTAAATCACCCTCTGTAAGCTCAATAACTTCAAAATTACTCAATTTCTTAAGCTCTCTACCTATTGAATTTTTTCCTGGCTTTGTTTTTATAATAACTCTTACTTTTCCATCAACTAATAATTTATCAATAACATCTCGATTAATATTCAAGTTTTTTTGGGCTATAATACCTCTAATTCTTTGTTCAGCTGTTAAATTCTGCCCTGTAACATTTGTTTCTGTTATATTCATATCAGGCATTTCTGTGAGATTAAATTCTGTTATATTTTCCTCAATTGCTGGACCAACTGAAATTATCACACTTAAAGAAGCTATTTCAATATCTTCATAAACTAAATTCACACTAAAATCTCCTTCTGATGAAATCAAATTAAATTGTGATAAATCAATATTTAATTCAACTAATTCATCAATTATATAATCACTACCAAAACCCTGTTCAACTTCAGTATAATCTGTTGTGATAGTAACAATTCCATTTTCTATTGTTAATTGAACATCTTGAGAAGAAGAAATAATTTCTGCTTTTTCATTTTCTGCAAGTTCATAAGTAAAAACACCATCAGCTGTAACAACACCTTCAATTTCTAAAGGAGATTCCATAATTTCAGGCTCTGGTTCACTTTCCTCTTCAGTAGGTTTCTCTTCTGGTTCAGGCTCAATAGATTCTTCAACAACTTCTTCATCAACAGGTTCCTCTACTTGATTTTCTACATCCTCAATAGGTAATTCTGAATCTGAAGGATTTTCACCACTAGGCATTTCATCTAAAGGAATTTCTTCAATAGGTATTTCTGGCTCAATTGGTTTGTCTATCTCTGTTTCATTATCTTCTGATTCAACAAATCCTGTTTCATTATCAATAGGTTCTGTTATGTTTAGCTCGGTAGATCCTGTTCCGCCACCAGAAACAGGAACATATTCTGTAATTGCAATAACAAAATTAACCTCAGGGTAAATAATTTTTTCACCTAAAATACCATACCCCTGACCTATACCAAAAATTTCAGTGTCTTCAATATAGAAATTTCCCTCACTTATTTCTGCAGAAATAAAATCACTTAATAAAAATTCAGACTGCTCACCAACATTATCCACTAAAAAATTAGTAGATAAAGGAATCAACTCACCTTTTTTTAGGTTTATTTTTACACTACCTGTTATAGGATCACCTATCTCAGAAACATCATCTACTAATAATGCAAATTTTTCTTCTGGAGCAAAATAAATTTGTTTTACAAACTTATTCATAATAAAAATTCCTGAGAAAAAAATCAAAATAACAAGGCCAAAAACCAAAAACGTTTTTAAAACAGAACTAGATTTTGACTTTTCTTCTATGTGTTTCCCAAGATACTTAGAAATAACTTTTCCATCTTTTTTATGACTATGGTAAACATAAGGGCCATATAATTTTCCATTTTTTTTAATATATCTTTTATACACCATATACCCTCTTTTAAAACCAAAATAATAGCGTAGTGTAACTATTTAAATATTATTATATGCACTCAAAAACATATTTATTAAAAGAATTTATCAAAAAAAGTTTACACTACCTAATTTAAATTAGATATCTCTTATAACCTCTTGCACATCATCCCAATACTCATATGCTCGAGTATAATAAAGAGATCCATCAAGATCAGGATAAGTTCCATCCATAATTCTTAATGCAGGAGGGTCTTCTTCTAGAGGAATACTAGGAGGTTCAAAACCATCTTCTATTTCCACAACAACACTGTGGTTGGGATAACCATGAGTTTCCAAATAATACATTCCTTCTATGACCTGACTTCCATGAGACCTATCTGCATGTTGTCCAACTAATTCTTTTGCCTTCTCTAACCAGTAAGGTGGAATCTGGTCAACCTGCATAACTGCATTATGATCTGCTATTATTGGAGCAACACTCACACAGCTAACACTAACTAATAAACCTACAAATAAAATTAATATTATTCCCCTTTTAATCATCTTAATTTTAATAAGAAATGTTTATTTATTAATGTTTATACCTTCTACTTTCCACTATTAAGCAGCCATTTCCATAATGGAATATATTTTATTCCTTCTTGTTTTTTTTCTGTGTTTTTTGTTATTAAAACCATCTCAACTTTTCTTTTTTTAAATTCTTTTTTAAAATCAAGCAAAGCTTTTATTTCTCTATCATGAATATTATCAGTAAAAGACACATTTATAGCACTTAATGAATTATCTTTATTCTTAACTATAAAATCAACTTCATTTTTATTTTTCCAATAATAAACATCCTTATCTCTAGTTAAAAGTTCAATAAACACAGCATTTTCAACTAACTTTCCTTCATCTTTTGAAAATTTAAAACTAACAGCATTTCTTAAACCATTATCAACACAATACACTTTTGAAGGAAGAGTTTTTTGTTCCTTAAAAGAATATGAAAAATGATCTATAATAAAAAACAAAAATGCTTCTTTAAAATAAGAAAGATAATCTTTTATTGTATCATAAGACAAACCTAAAGAATTTCTCAAATTTCTTAATGAAACTAATCCTGTAAAATTTGTCATAAAATACAAAGCCAAATCTTTAGTCTTTTTAGAATTTAAATTATATCTATCCACAATATCTTTATACAAAATATCATCAAAATACTGTGAAAGCAATTGCATCTTAAACTCTTCTTTTCTAAGAACAACTTCTGGAAACCCCCCTTGAAGAAGATATTTTTTTAATAATTTGGAAACAGAAATTCTTGTCCTATCCAAAACTACTCCTTTTTTTATCTTTTCTATATCCAGCTTAATATTACTAAATTCTAAATACTCATCAAATGTAAAAGGCATTATTTCAAATGTAAGGTTTCTTCCTGTCAACAAAGTTGAATATTCTTTTTTCAATAAATAAGAACAAGAGCCAGATATAACAAATTTTATGTTTTTCTTCAAATCATAATTCTTTCTAATCCAAGATTCCCATCCTTTTCTTTTGTGAATTTCATCTAAAAAAACAAAAGCTTTTTTATCAGGATTTATATCTTCCCTATAACTTTCATAAATATCTTCAAGATTATCTTCTGTTATTTTTTTATCTTCAAGATTAATAAATAATATTTGTTTTGGGTCTATTCTTTTTTTCAAAAGACCATCAATCATTTGATACATCAAAGTACTTTTTCCAGATCTTCTAACCCCTGTTATAATTATTACTTCTCTTAAATCAATAGAATTAATTAACTCAGAATATTTAGGCCTGGGTTTGCCTATAAGACTTTCTATGGTTTTCTCATCTTCCCACCAAGGATTCCATTCATTTAATTTCTTTATTTCCATGTTACATTATAGTGTAACATATAGTATTTAAATGTTACGTTTCATTGTAACATTTATTTTTCATTTTATATCCCCAACAAAACTTGTAAAACATCAGCCCAATCCACTGTCCCACTATTATCTAAATCAAGATGTAAATAATCTTGTTCTGTGTGTCCTTGATTAAAAACAACAATTGCTAAATCTATTACATTGACTTGGCCATCGAAGTTTACGTCAACCACATCAAAATCTTTTGTCAGCTCTACCATGTAAATATTTTCATTACCACCCCTACCATCATCCCAAACAATAACATTTCCATATACAACAGGGTTTGACTGAGATAAATTATTTAAGGTTATTTTATATTCACCAATTAATCCTCCACCAACCCCATCCCCAATAATATTTCCAAAAATATCAGTCATATAAATATCCCAATTATTATTTCTATTATTTTGCCAAGTCACTATGCCTCCATATATATCTGGATAAATATCCATTGTCAAACTATTTGATAATTTAACATCCCCTCCTGATGAAATATTGTACATATAAATATCCCAATTATTTATTCCTAAATTATTTCTATTATCTTGCCAAACTATGATATCTCCCCAAATTGCCGGATTCTCTTGATTATCTAAATTAGTAATTATCCTATTTTCACTACTATTACTTATATTATAAAAATAAATATCCCAATCAGTATTTCTATTATCTTGCCAAACAATTATATCTCCATAAACCCTAGGAAATTGTTCATTAAATCCTGAATTTCTTGTAACATAATTTTCTCTGCTATCACTTATATTATAAAAATAAATATCCCAATCAGTATTTCTATTATCTTGCCAAACAATTATATCTCCATAAATATCTGGGAATCTCTGATTATTAACATCAGTTGTTACCTGAGTTTCTCTTCCATCATTTAAATCATACATATAAATGTCTTTATAATCCCGACCTAATCTATCATCTTCATATACTATTATATTTTTATAAATTCTAGGATTTTCTTGATTATTTACTTCAATAGTAATTCTTTGTTCAAATTCACTTGTTAAATTATAAATATAAATATCAAAATTTCCGTTTCTATTATCTTGAAAAACAATTATATCTTTATATATATCTGCTGCTCTTTGAATATTTGGTTCTGTTGTCACATTTCTCACACCATTTACAATAAAAACACTTTTTTCATCTATCTGACTCTGATTATCTATTACTTTAACTTTTACTTCATGTATTCCAAAAATATCAAAAGATATAGAAAATTCTGTTCCACTTACAATTTGTAACTCATCATCCACATACCATTCATAATTACAACCATCACAATAACCTTTAGGATAACCATACATTGTAGCTTCTGCTTTAAAATAAACATCTTTCCCAACAGGATAAACTAATATATTTTCTAACTCTTGAGTAGCAGGATAAGTTAAATCAGTTAATAAGACTATATCTAAATTTGAAGTACATGTTGTTGTATTAGAAATATCTGTTGCTAGATTACAACAAGTATTATTTATTAAAAATTCATTAGGATCATCACCACAACACCCAAGCTCATTTCCTTTGTAATAAGTTCCAAAACTTTCTTCTTCTCCTCCATAAACTAGATTAAATTCCCCACAATACAAAGTTTCATTATCACAAGCACCAATTGTATTATTTGAATCATCACAATCTACCACATCATTTCCATTACAAGAAGCAGGGCAACCACTTGTTGGCCTAGAATCAATTCCCCAATTGCAAAAACCATCAAGATCATTATCAACACACAAAACAGCATATGATTCTGTTGCAGGAGATATCGGAGTTTCTATATATCTAAATCCAGTCATTTGATAAAGATCTTTTGCAGTAATTGCTATTTTTCCATAACCTCCGTCAAAACCCCATGTTTCACCCCAACTATTTTTAAGTATCCAATAAGAACCATTTGAATTATAACCATAACCAGTTAGAACAATTGCATGATTCCAAACATTTGCTGGACCTGTCATTGAAAGAGGCCCATATTGTGTTAAATCTCTTTTAATATCTATTTCTCTATTATTTTTTACAGTAAGATACCTATCTGTTATTTTCCAAAGATTACTATTAACACATTTATCTCCACAATTATCATCAGTAAGATATGAATAAGGAAAACATGTTTCATTGACAATTCCTGTGTCCCTTATATAGTCAAGAGCATAATCCACACTTCCCCCACTACAATCTCCTGCACTAGAACAAGCAACTAAATCTTGTTCAGATAAATCAACATCAAGGTGCTGATTGTAATATGTATTTATCACCCCTTCTAAAGTTCCTACAGCACTAAATGCCCAGCAACTTCCACAACTAGCCTGATTCTTTACAGAAGTCATCCAATTTTCTCCATGCCAATTTCTATAATCAAATAAATCAGTATAATTTTCACCACCAATAAAACCTGTTTCAGTCGACCCTTCTTCTTCACAAAATCTAAAAACACCATCAGTATAATATTCAAATCCACAAGTAGTTCCAAACCATCCACCAAACAAATCTTTTTTTTCAGAATAAGATAAATCACCTACACCAGTATCGCCTGCTTTCCATGTAAGTGCTTTTTGTGTATTATAAAAATTAATTTTAAAATTTTCTTGTTCTAATTTTTTTGAAGTTTTTGTAGCGCCTATATTAAAACTTTTACCAGCAGTTAAATATTTTATTTTTTTAAGTCTTAACATAGAATCTTCATCTGTCTCAATTATTAATTTATCAACCCTTGTAACATCTATTACACAAGTTTCTTCACACACTCCTATTAAATTATTAAAATCTTCAAAAGGAAAACTAGCTTGATAAACCAAAAGTTCATTTCCATCAACATCAACTAACACAACCCTTGCATAACTATACTTATCAATCAAAACAGCTTCTATATCAACACTAAAACTTACAATATCTTGATTTATATTAAGATCATATTCAGAATATCCTCTAAATTCTTGATCTACAATTATCTCATTAGGAATTTCATCAGAAGGAACACTAAAAACACTATTAAAATCTGCCAAAACAAAACCACCACTCAACACAATCAAACTCATAAACATAAAAATAATTCCAACTTTCATTTTATATATCCAATCAATTTTTTTAGTAAATCAATAATACTTTGAAATTCTTTTTTATTTTTTTCATAAAATTCCATAGGAATATCTTCACCATAATAACTCAATCTATTTCTAAAAAAAGACATCTGAGAAATTAAATATGCCTCTTTTTCATAATTAGGATTTTCTTTATAAAAATAAGAAATTAAACACTGATAATTTTTAGATCTTAATCCATTTTTTAATAGATAAGCAACAAGTAATTCTTTAATAACTTCATAATAATCTTCTACAATAAAAGAAATAGTATTAGGATTAATTTGAGTTTTTTTAGCCCTATCTAATCTCTGCATAGCTTTCTCAACAATTGATTTAATTCTTTCTTCATCAACTTCTACCTTTTTTATAAATTTTCTTTCACAATACCCCCAATTCATGATGTCAATCATTTTATTTTAAAATACCCACTTAATTTAATTCCATTAATAACATTATTAAAAAGATGAGTAGGTAACTCATTGATGTCCTTTTTTAAAAAAAGCTGAATATTGTGTCCTAATTTTTTTTCAAATTTTTTTAAATCAAGTTTAACTCCTTTAGTTGTTGAAACAAATAAATCTATATCACTTTCAGAATCATAATCTCCTTTTCTCATTCCTCCAAAAAGAATAATGGTTTCAGGAACAAAATTCTCTTCAAGATAATTAATTAACCCAGATTCATAAATTTTATCAATAATAAAAAAAGTCTTTTTAAATTTAAAATAAGGATTTATATTAGCAATATTATCTTGGTTAATCATCTCATTTTCCCTTAATCTTTCCAAATATCTCTGTACAGTTGAACTAGGAACTTTTGTTTTTTTTGAAATTTCCCTAACAGTAAATGATTTAGAAGAAAATTCAAAAAACAATTCTAATACTTTGTCCCAATTATGGTTTTCTTGTGCCATTTTATATACATCTGTACCATTTTTAGTATTTAAACATTTCTATATTCCCAAAAAAAACTTTAAAAAAATATTCCTAATTCACAAATCTCCCATTCTAAATACTAGCAATAACAATCCTCACATCAGCCCAATCAACACTCCCAACTCCAACTAACAAAACAATTCCCAAAATTAAAATTAATATTTTTCCTCTTTTCATCTTTAAATTATATTGTATTTTTTATTTATTAAGTTATATATCTTCTTAGGATACTTTTTTAAATATAATTTAAGCTTTTTTCTGTTTATTCTCTTTCTTATTTCTTTAATTACTTCTTGATTTATATTTTCATTATAATAAACCATATCAATGAAAGTTTTCTCAATATCTGAATAAGGCAATACAATTTTACCTTCTTGATTATATTCTATTCCAAAAAGATATTTCTTTTTAATTCTTCTTATTAGTACATTTGTTCCTAAAACTTTTCTAATTCCTTGTCTTATTTTTTTTGTTGTAATAATAATTGGAATTGTTTCTTGCTCCCAAAAATTATGAAAACTCAAAGCATCTTGCAACCCTAAATAAGCAGGTTGAAAACAAAAAACAGCCAAAGAAGAATTATTTAATTTTGTATAATATCCTTTAGTTAATCTTTTTACTTTACCTCTTTTAATTAATTCAAAAACCAATCTTTTAGCATAACCTTTAACAGATTTTTTGTGATTTACTATTCTTTGTATTGAAGAATAACTAACAACAGGACTTTTTGAAAATAATGATTCAATTTGTTTAAGATATTTTTCAGCCCCCATTTTATCTAAATAATCTCCTTTTAATATAGATTAACATATCTTTAATATTAGGAACAACTCCCTCATAAATTAAAACTCTTAACTCTTTTTCATCTGCTGGTTTTTTAAACTTATTTATTAAATTTTTCAAATCTTTCTTTACAAAAGAACTATCTTCAATATATCTTAATAAAAAAAACACATCATAAAAATCTCTTATTTTTAATCTTTTAAGATAAGTTGAAATTTTTTCTTTAAGAAGTTCTTCTTGTGTCAATGTATAAACTGTTAAAAAATTTCCTTCCACAGTTTCATATTCTTGTAAAGAACCTTTTATTTTCTTAAATAAAGCTTCAAATCTCACTAGAGTCCTATTTATTTTTAAAGTTGAATAAAGACTATTTTCTCCTATTTTCTTTTTTTCTATAGAAAAACCTCTTTTTTCAAAAACTTCAAATAACTTATTTATCTTCTTAATGTCTCTAGAAATATAAACATCAACATCTTCTGAAAATCTCTTTCCTTTGTAACATCTCCATATAGTTGTTCCTCCATGCAACACTGCTCTATCAAAAACCTCATAAAGAGCTTCAACTATAATATCCTGAGCCTTTGCTATTTCTTTATGTGCATTTTTCTTAAGTCTTAAAATCAAAGGTATCATTTTCCATATACTTGATGATTAACTAAAGTTACAAATATATGTAACCTTTGTTTATTTATAAACCTTTCTTCCCCTTCTCATATCTCCCACAAAACTTGTAAAACATCTAACCAATTAATAAATGAGTCAGTGTTTACATCAAGATGAGTATAATCAGCATCAGGTAAAGAATATCCTTGCCAATATACAACCAAAGCTAAATCCATTACATTGACTTGGCCATCGAAGTTTACGTCTTCATCTGGTTGAGCAGGTGCAGTACAAACATTACTAACACAAGTATCTAATCCAGAACAATCATTATCATCACAACAATCTCCAACATAGGTAGTTGTTCCACAACAAATCTCTCCACCACTTAAACAATCAGCAGGACAATTACTGCAATCTTCTCCTGCATCACATGTTCCATTATTATTACAAGTTGTCTGAGGTGTCACAGGAATAGCATAATAATACAAATCATTACTCCTTACCCATGCAACAGGAACAAAATCCGAACTTGCATCAACTTTTTTTGGAAGAGTTGGTTCAAGACAAGCACCTGCATTATCAATATTTACTGCAGTTCCCCAAGTTTTTGTTGCCCCATCAAATATATTATAATCCAATACTCCACTAGCTCCTGTCCTATAAACAGCATAAACATCATTACCATGACTAGTAAAACTTGGCCAGCAACTATCATAACAATTATCAACTGTAAAAGGCCCTGTCCAATCTGCATCTGTTTTTTTCTTATAAACATGCCTAAGTCTATTTCCGGCATCCCAATAAGCAACATGAACATTTCCATCTTCTGTTTGTGCATAAGAAAAATGTCTTGTGTATAAACTAGTTGTTTCTAGTGTTAAATCAAAATCATGATCTTGTTCAAAACCGCTTCCAGTCCATCTATAAAATGAAATCCTATCATTTTGAGAAACCATTTGCTCCCAGATTACTGCATAAGGCGTATTATCAATTACATGAGCACCAATTCTATTTCTATATGAAGAAAGGCCAGAAGCTAGAATTCCACTAGAACTCCAGGTTAATCCCCCCCCAGTAGATCTATCATAATACATTGTGGTGCTGGGGGTAGTACCCTGTCTTGAAAAAACATAAACATCATTTCCATAAGATAAAACAGCTGCAGCAGTTGTCCCACTTCCAAAATGAGGAAAACTTTGATCATAAGAAGGATTATAATAACTCGCTTGTGTTGCAGGAGAACTAATTCTCTTAAAAGTTGTTGTTCCGTCGCCCTCCCTCTGTCCTGAAAAAATATTTCCTACTGAGTCTATATCAAAAGAATCATGATCTCCAACTTCATAAAAATCAATCTCTGTCCATGTCTCTCCAGCATTTTCTGTGTATTGAGTATTTGCCCCAGCTCCAAGCCACCCATAATAAAATATCCATATCTTGTGAGGGTCTGTTTCATCCATCAGTACTTTTCTTCTTGGAATTCCCAAAGTACCACTATCGGCTACACCAGTACCATCAACTAAAACAATTCCAGAAGGCTGAGCTTTTACAATATTTTCTTTATCAAAGTAAGTAAAACTAACAAAACCAACTAGCATTGCTATTAATACTAAAAAAATTATTCCTCTTTTCATTTTATTTACCACACATTTTTAATTTATTAATTCTTCTATGTTATTTTTCTTGTAATAACCATTTCCAAACTGGTCGAATGTGAATCTTTTTACCCTTAATTTTTATGTCTTCTTCCTGGCTGTTTGTTAAAAGTAATCCTTTTTTGAGCTTAAATTTTTCCATTGCATCAGTTAATCCTTCAATCTCTCTTTCTCTATTTTCTTCATTTAATTCATAACAAACTTGTATAGTTTGTTTTACTGATTTATTTTTAATAATGAGGAAATCACACTCTTTTTTATCAGAATAATAAAAGATTTCATTATCCTTGTTTAAGCAATTAAAAACTAAGTTTTCCAATAGCCATCCATGGTCTTTAGTGATTTTTTTAGAAAGAATTTCAATAAACCCATTATCTAAAATATAAAATTTCTTGTCATTTATTATTTGTTTTTTGTATGAATAGTCAAATTTATTTATTGTTTTGGCAAGATAAGTCTCCTCAAGATAAGATATAAATTTCTTAATTGTATTAACACTCTTAATGTTTGTAACTTTCTTAATAGAATTATAACTAAACTTATTAGAAAAGTTGTTTATTAAGTAAGAATATAACTGTCTTAGAACTATCACATTATTTACTTTATGCCTGACTGCTATATCTTTAATTATAGTATCTTCATAAACTCTAGTTAACAATTCAGAATCATTATAAATCAAATATTCAGGCATGCCCCCTTTTATTAAATACCCTTCAAAATATTTTTTAATTTTTATTTTTGTCTCTGTTTTGTAAATAGATTCTTGGTTTACCTCAACTCCTTTTAATTTTAAAAACTCCAAGAAGGAGAAAGGCCTAACAACAATATCCACATGCCTTCCTGTAAGTTTTGTGCCCAATTCTCTACTTAATAAGGTTGCACTTGAACCAGTTATAAAAAATTTAAATCCTTCTTCATATAACCTTCTTACAAATGTTTCAAAATTAGTTATGTTCTGAATTTCATCAAGAAAAAATGTTTTCTTTTTCCCATACAAGCTTACTAAAGCTTCATAAAGTCTATTGAATTCACTTGCTGGAAAATTAAATAGTCTTTCATCTTCAAAATTTAAATAATAAAAGTCTTCATCATTATAATGTTTTTTTATTAACTGTCTTAATAATGTAGATTTACCGCTTCTCCTTAAACCTGTCAAAACAACAACATGAGGCAATTTTATTTTAGATTCTACTTCTCTTAAAACTGTTCTTTCTATACCATACTCCTTATTAAGAATAACTTCTTTTTGCCTTATAAGGATTTCTTTTATTTCTGATTCAGATAACATAAACATATAACAAAAATAGAATTTATAAAGCTTTTCATTACCATTACACAAAATAGCATCTTTTTGTTCATTAATAATGAACATTATATACTTATTTTTAAATCTTCCCCTTCTCATATCCCCAACAAAACTTCTAGAACATCTAGCCAATCTATTGAACCTAAACCATCAACATCAAGATGAGTATAATCAACATCAGGTAAAGCATGTCCTTGCCAATATACAACCAAAGCTAAATCCATTACATTCACCCTACCATCAAAGTTAACATCTGCTGAATTTCCACCATTAAAATAAAAATCCAAAGTTTCTGATTGAGTAAGGGTAGCTGTTTTGGATTGTTCTTGTCCAAAATAAGTAACTGTCACATTATATGGAGCATAAGTTGTTATCGACGGACTATTTCCTGCCCCTCCTATGTGTTGTTCTGTTAAAGTAAATCTTGCGGTACCATCTCCC
>JAHIWS010000028.1 GCA_018815925.1 Nanobdellota archaeon
AGCTTTTGCCCTCGCACTCAACTCCAGATTTCCAAGCTGGATGAGCTTGTCTTTGGGTCCTATCGATATTTTTTCGACAGGGCACCGCCCCAGTCAAACTGCCCGCCTGCTGCTGTCTCCTAAAGGATGAGTAATTTTAGCAAAAATGGGTAGTATTACAAGATTGCTCAACAGCCACCAAAATGACTGCATCGACGCTCCTACCTATGCTATGCGTTTCGGATAAAATCACAACAACAAGTTGCAGTAAAGTTCCACAAGGTCTTCGCTTCCCACTAGGTGTTTGTGGCATGTGCACCACACAGTATTTTCAGAAGGTACTAATTAGGGACAGTGACAACCTCGTTAAACCATTCATGCAAGTCGCAATTCATACGACAGGGTATTGCGCTACCTTAAGAAGGTCATAGTTACCTCCGCCGTTTCATGGGGCTTAGCTCCCTTGAAAAAGAGTTTCACACACCACGACTGGGCAGGTCTCACCAAGTATACAAGTCTTTGCAGATTAGCACTTGGTTACGTTTTTGGTAAACAGTCGGGCCGTCCTTGTTACTGAGATCTATTAATGCATTCAGGTTCTTGCGAATAAAAACACAAAAATAGACATCCCTTCAGCCGAAGCTACAGGACTAACTTGCCGAATTCCCTTAATTAGTTTAATCTTTCAGGTCTTAGCCTATTAAGCTAGGGCACCAGTGCCGGTTGTGGGTACAGCTAATTAAATCAAGTGCATAATTTTTTCACTGGATCTAGGAATCAGAGATTTTGTTTAATAGATTCATTTGTATCTATGGATTACCCTCCTCAAATTTCTCTATCAAAACACTCTTTCGAGTGTTCGCCTATCCTAAACCAAATTATACCCGTAAGACTTAATCAGTTCAGGAATATTAACCTGATGTCCATCGTTGAACTCCGTTAGGATACAACTTAGGTGCTGACTAACCCTCGGCTAAACGATATTGCCGAGGAAACCTTACCCTTACGACCTTATTCATTCTCAGAATAATCACATCCTACTATTACCAGGATTCTCATTGGTTTTCGTTCCAGCCTTTCTCTCGAAAAACCTTCTGCACAAAAACCACGCCTGCTTACCCGAACACTCTAATGAGTGCCGCTAAAGTATCGGTATTCTGTTTAGCCCCGTCCATTTTCAGCGCCCTGAACCTCGATAGGTGAGCTGTTACGCTTTCTTTAAATGATAGCTGCTTCTAAGCTTACATCCCTGGTGTCTCAGGTTCAAGACAACTTTTGTTACACTTAACAGAAATTTAAGGACCTTAACTTTAGTCTCCGTTGTTCCGGTTTCGGAAATGTATCTTACATACACACCCTGTTTCTTGTTTTAAACAGTTAATAGCTTCTGAGTTGGAAAAAATTCCGTAAGCATTAGCCCCTGCAAATTTTATCCGTACTTTACACCATTAACAAGCACAACAAGACTATACGTAGGCATATTTCAGCAGGAACCAGCCATCGCTGAGTTAGATAAGCTTTTCACCCCTATTCACAGGTCATCCAAGTGCATGTCCACAACACTGGTTCAGGCCTCCATCCCCCTTTCGAGAGACTTCACCTTGCCCATAAATAGATCACCCAGCTTCAGGTCTAATCCATATGACTAATGCACTTTCATACTTGCTTTCGCTTTGGTTACCCAATAAAATTGGTTAGCCTCGCCATATAGAATAACTCCCTGGCCCGTTTTTCAAAACGTACGTTACAAACCTTTCTCTTGCGAGTTAAGGTCAGTAACAAAATGTAACTGCTAGATTTCAAGTCTTTTCACACTCTGATAAGAGTACTTTTCAGCTTTCCCTCGCGGTACTAGTTCACTATCGGACTTTGGTTTTATTTAGGGTTAGCAGTTAATCCTGCTGTATTCAGACCTCCAATCCAGGAAGCCCTACTCTTTTAGAGCCTGCCATAGAATTTTAGAATATGGGACTATCACCCTTTATAGTGCTGCATTCCAGCAGACTTTTTCTCAATTCCTTAGGCTTAGCATCCACCACATCTCTAACTTCTTTTCAAAAGCAGATTCAGTTTGCCCTGTTCCCTTTTCGCTCTCTGCTAATAGGGGAATAACTAATTGTTTTCTCTTCCTACTGGTACTAAGATGTTTCAATTCCCAGTGTAATTCCTCATCTCTGAGCATTCAGAAATCCTAGGATCAAAGCTTACTTGCAACTCCCCTAGGCTTATCGCAGCTTGCCACGTCTTTCATCAAAACCAAAACCAAGCTATCCTTCTAACAGTATAAATAAAGACAACCAAAGTTTTTCTTTATCAAACTTTCCTTTAAATTAAAGTCAAGCCTGATTAGACAACCATAGTTATCATAGTAGTATGTATTCTGAATATACCAAGTTAGAACATAAAGTTCTAACTAAAAACGAACGAAATTAAAATTTCGTTCAGTGGGATTCTTCTGTGTAATATTATCATAGAATATCAATTTTTTACATTGATTATTCTCATTTTGATACAGTATTCTAAATACTGCACCATTTCTCAATAAATGAGCATGATTTGAAATGTGAATTTTATTGTTTACTATTTTATTTTGTGTTATTTAATTAATCCAAAATGGACCTGCCGTGAGTTGGGCTCTGAACAAGTTCAGGCCTGTATTTCAAAACAAGTTTGAAACACAAACAAGTTCAACTTAATGGACCTGCCGTGAGTTGAACACGGATCTCCTCGGTTCTTTCCTTAAAACCATTTTACTGATTTTATAGTTGCAAGCGAGGTATCTTAGCCGTTGGACAACAGGCCCCCAAAAGACACCTAGTGGTTTCTTTTGTAAACTTCCCTCTCGACATTGTGAAGTTATTTTTTCCTTTGCCTCCGACGGAAATCACAAATTTTTAACCTGTGATGTCTATTTATTTTAGCCAGTTGTGTTTTTTAAGGCTTTTGATTATGAAAAGGGTATGTAGTAGTGTATCTAATTGTTCTCTATTTTTTAAAATAATTTAGGAGGTGATCCATCTGCAGGTTCCCCTACAGATACCTTGTGACGACTTAACCTACCTCATCTAGTCAAGGTTTTCCTTCGAAAAGTTTCACCATAACTAAACTTGGTTGGTTTGACGGGCAGTGAGTGCAAGAGACAGTGACGTATTCACCGTTCGTTGCTAACAAACGATTACTACGGATTCCAGCGTCATGAGGCTGAGTTACAAACCTCAATCTGGACTGAGATGAACTTTAAGAGATTGGCTTCACCTTTCGGTGTTGCATCTCGTTGTATTCACCATTGACGCGCGCGTGTTGCCCAGGGCTGTCGGGCTATACAGACCTAACGTAGCCCACACTTTCATCCTTGTTACCAAGGCAATCTGTATATAGTTCATTAGTAAATATACATGTGGGTTTTGCCTGTTACCTGATTTAACAGGTCATCTCACGACACAGGCTGACGTCGGCCATGCAACTCCTCTCAGCGTGTCAGGTAAGCCCTTCAGACTGACCTTCATTCTGCTGTCGGTCCTGGTGAGGTTCTCTGTGTATAATTAAATTAAACCGCACGCGTCACCCGTTGTAGTGTCTCCCCGCCTATTCCTTTAAGTTTCGGCCTTGCGACTATACTTCCCAGGTAGCACACTCTCCGGCTTCCCTTCAGCACCAATGCCTCTCGAGGAGGAACTGATGTTTAGTGTGCAGAGTTTACTGCTAGGACTACACAGGTATCTAATCTGTTTTGCGCCCCTAGCCTTCATCCCTGACTGTCAGAACTGTTCTCGTAAGATGCCTTCGCTATTGTTAGTCCGTTCAAGATTAAAACATTTTACCGCTACTTTGAACGTACTTCTTACGTCTCCCAGTCTCTAGCTTTACAGTACCTCCTGCACGCCTTGTGTTTGAGACACAAGATTTCACAAGAGGCTTATAGAGCAAGCTACGGATGTTTTAGACCCAATAAAAATGGCTGCGACTTGGACCGCTAGTATTACCGCGGCGGCTGGCACTAGTCTTACCCAGTCCTTATTCGTAAAACTTTTTACATTCCACAAAAGCTTTCCAATTGGAAAGCACTCTGGCTCAAACTATCACGCTTGCGCGCATTGTAGATTATTCCTAACTGCTGCACCCCGTAGGGCTGGGAATAGTATCTCAGATTCCCTCTCAGGGCCTCTCCGTTAAGAGCCCTTACGGATCATTGCCTTGGTGGGCCATTACCCCGCCAACAAGCTAATCCGCCGCAGCCCCATCCTTGGGCACGAGTTTGAGAGATTAATCTTTCCAGGGTAAATCTCCTATCAAGTATTAGACTTAGTTTCCCAAGCTTATCCTTGACCTAAGGGTAGGTTAGCTACGTGTTACTGAGCAGTTTGCTTTTTACTAATTCCGAAGAACTAACAAAAAAACTTGCATGTCTAAGTGCAAACCAGAGAGCCGCAGCCGCCAGCAGGATCAACTGGATTTACAATTTCATAATAAAATTCAATTGCGCAATTTTCATGTAAGACAGAAAATTACTTCACTCATATCCTAACTAACAGCTTAAAAAAATAGTTGTTTACAACTAGATGACTGCCACTACATACCTCATACCTTAACGTATGTTAAACATGATTTAATACGCAATATTAAGGCACTCATCTTAATCACAAGATTTGTAAAAGTTAGGAGTTTATAAATCTTTCTACGAAAGATTTGTATTTTTACCGACGGAATAAAGACTTTTAATAACTTTTCTAGAAATTTAAAAATTTATATACTAAAGTTTGTTTATTTTTTTATGCCAATCTTTGTAATACATGAACATTTTGCATCACACCACCATTGGGATCTTCGCCTAGAAATAGGAGGAGTATTAAAATCATGGGCAGTGCCTAAACAACCTCCCAGGACAAAAGGGATTAAAAGACTCGCAATACAAGTTCCAGATCATCTTTGTAGTTATGCTAAATTTGAAGGAGAAATTCCAGAAGGCCAGTATGGTGCAGGAAAAGTTGAAATTTGGGATAAAGGAAAGTTTCATTTAATAGAAAAAAACAAAAATAAAATTGAGTTTGAACTTAAAGGAATAAAACTTAAAGGTAAATATGTTTTAATAAAAACAAAATATGGAAAAGATCCTGACAAGAACTGGCTTTTTTTTAAGATTTAGATTTTAGGAATTCTAAATGGATTTTCGATTAAGGATTATATAAGAGTTTTCTTAATCCTACTCTTAGTGAAAAAAGTGAAAGCATTATTAATCTTTTTTTATTTGAGTAATATTTATAAAATATAATTCTTCTAATTATTTATAAAAATATATCCAGAACTTTAATTATTTTTCCCCTGTCCAAAATTCTAAATCAGGAACATTTTTCTTAATTCCTTTGGTTTTACAAAAACCTCTTGTTAAAAGATAAAAAATAACCCCAAGACTTTTAGGACTTTTGTTATTTCCTATAATAACTTTATCAGCTCCTTTTGAGAAATTATTAGTGTCACAAATCATTAAAACTTTTTTATGAACTTTTAGAGTATCATTTAAGGCATTTTTATCAAGCCAATGATCAGTGATGATTGTTAATTCATTTTCAAAAAAATCAGAAAGTTGTGTATTTGTTAAAATTCCTGCAGGATATTTTTTAGTAAATATTCTTATCCCTGTTAATTCTGAAAACATTTCTGCAGCTTTCCATCCAGCTTGTCTTTTACAAACAAGTATAATGTCTTTTGCATCAAATTTACTTAAGAACTCAACACCTTCTTTAATTTTCTCATCAATTAAATCTGTATTAAAGATAGCTAAACCATCAGCCCTCCTCCTATAAACAAAAGGTCTCATATTAGGTGTAACAACTTTAGTCCCAAGATAAATACCTGCTTTAACATACTCCTCAAGAGGAATAAGCATGTCTGTTTTTTTCTTAATTTTTACTTGCTCTTTTAATTCTTCTGTTTTTATTCCTTCTACTTTTTTAGCAAGTTTTTTTGCTTTTTCTAAAAGAGCTTTTTTTCTTTCTTCTAGAGATTTTGCTTCATTAGAATTATCTCTGCTTTCAGCTTCTGCTTCCTTTATTGATTTTTCATCGAGAGCTTCTTCTTTAGCTACTTCTTCAGAAACTCCAGATTCTTCAATATCTTCTATTATTTCATCTTTAATTTCTTCTTTAACATCTACCATAAGGATTCAGATGAAAATTAGTTTAAAAAGTCTTTGGTCTTAAAATCCAAACACTAAAAGAATAAACCCTAAAATCATAGTAATAGTATTAGCTATTAAAGAAATTAAAAGAGCTTTCCACCACTTCATTTTAAACATAAGCATAATTAGGACAAATTCTACAACAAATACAATAAATTCTACTAAAAATATACTTTCTAAAGTAGAAAACCTAGTTGCTAAAGGCCAGGTAAAACCATTTATTAATAAAGCATAAAGTGCAGCCTTACTAACTTTTGATTTTGTTCCTATTACATATACTACAAATTCTATGACAAAAGTTAATCCAAAAACAAAAAGTTTAATGAGATAGTAAAGTAGATCAATCATTTCTTTCTCTTTACTAAGATTGTAATAATAATTGCAAGGGAGATTAACGAAATTAAAACATAAATTATTGTTTTTAGATATTCTATTTCTTTTTTTACATTATCTGGCTCTATTTTAACTTTTGACAAATCAATAGCATAAGTATTTATTTCTTCTGTTACAGTGCTTGAATCAGAAACGGTTTTGTATGTGTGTATATTTTTAATAACTTCTTTGGCACTTATAGATTCCATAAAACTAAAGTACTCTGAATAAGTTTTTTCATAATCAACATCTTCTGCCTCCATAAATTTTTGTGCTTCTCCAATATCCCATTTATCTTTTTCTATTACAAAAATAGAAAGATCACATAGCTTATAATACTGGTTTGAGATTATTCCCTCTTCTACTATTTTTATAGGACACATATTAAGACCAGGCCCTTGATTTTCTATTGGTGGAGCACTTATGAAAACATAATTAGGATAATCAATGATATTTGTTATTTTATTAATCACTGTGATTGGATGATGTCCTGGCAGAATAACATCTGCACTAATTAGTGGTATTATTAAAAGAATCATAATAAATATTCCTATTATTTTCATACAGGAAGAATGTTTTTTTGCTTTAAAAATCTCTCTATAACTTCCATTTTACTTGAAGTTATTTTCAATCTCAATAAGCCTCTTTATTTTTTCCTCACGACCATATCCACTTATTCCACACTTTAGAAAATCAGCTTGAAAACCAAATGCCAAGTCAGCTAAAATATTTTCATTTGTTTCTCCACTTCGATGTGAAAAAATTATCTTAATATTGTTTTTTTTAGCTAATTCACAAACTTTTTCAACTTCAAGTAAAGAACCACACTGATTTGGTTTAACAATTATAGCATTAATGCTCTTCATTTTTATTGCTTTTTCAAGTCTTTTAGAATTTGTTACTGTTAAATCATCCCCAACAATAAGACAATCTTTTGTTTTTTTTAATAATTCTGAGAATCTTTCAAAATCTTCTTCATTAAACCCATCTTCTATATAAAGTATTTTATAATTTTTAATCATATTTCTAATATATCCCAATTGTTCTTCACTAGTTCTTGTTAATAATGGATTTTCATAATGATATTTTTTTCTTTTGTAGAAAGAAGATGCAGCTATATCAAATCCTATTTCTACTTTTTGATTTTTGAGTATATCTAAAATTTCTTTTTCATTTAAAGAAGTTATCCAAGCATTTTCATCGTTTTTCTTATTTTTGAAATTAGGATCTTTTTCTTCTAATATTGTTCCAATTTTCTTTTGAATTTCTTTATTTAATTCAAAAGCTTCTTTTATGGTTTTTGTTTTAGGAATTAATAAAAATTCCTGAAAATCAGGTTTTTTATCTTTTGTTTGAGAATGTTTTCCTCCCCCAACACAATTTCCAACTAATCTCGGGAATTTAGGCTTCTTTATTTTAGCAAAGAAATCATGTTTAGGATTCACCAATTCCCAAATTTCTTTTTTTTGCTCTTTTGCTAATGCCTTTAAAACACAAAATTCTAGGGCAGTAATACTATTAGCACCAACATGCCTATCTAATATATCCTCTATTCTTCTCAAGTCATTAAAATTCTCTATTTTTTCTTCTGAAAAATAATCACTAAATTTCTTTAAGGTGGTTATGTCCAATTCAAGGCTTTTCTTGTATGCTTTGCCTTCGTGTTTTCCCACTGATTTTCCACTTGGTGAACTAGATTTAAATTTACCTGCATTAGTATTTATAGTGACTTCAATTGTTTTATCTTTTCTAGAATCTAAAATAGCTTTTGCATTCACACTCTTTATTATCATAAAATGAGAAAAGAAATAGCGTTTATAACCTTTTTTGTAAAAAAAGTTATAGGTGGATAATGTTTTCCTTGGTCATATATTTATTCTTCTTCTGCAGTATCTTCTCCACCTTCTTCTTCATCTTCAGGATTAGCGAGTTTCATTATTTCACCTTCTTTCACAATTTCTTCTTCTTCTTTAATCTCTTTTTTTTCAATTTCTTTGTCACTTAATTTTTTTTCTTTAGCTCTTTTTAATTTTTCTTGTTTTTTTATTGGAAAAGGTTTTTTTATGGAAATTGGAAGTATATTAGAATTAAATTCTGTTTCAGCTATTTTTAAGGCATCATAATTTATTTTTTCTAAATCTTCTGGACTAATTTTGATTAAAAGAGGAGCGTTCATTGCAATTTGTAAGGCCCTTGCTCCAAGAATTCTTGCACGTTCATATTTTGTGAATTCTTGTATATTTGTCATCTTATTTCAATTGTGCCCCAATCTTTTTAAAAATATCTTTATACACTTTTTCATTCATATCTAAAACTTTATTAAACTCTTCAATACTTAAAAGTGCTGAATTTCCTTTTTGCATAGAGCTTATTGACTCATCGTAACTTCCAATAGTAATTCTTGCTTCACTTATATCTTCTTCTTCTCTTGTAGGATCAACGATAAAATTATCTCCTATTTTATGATAAGTGATTGAAATTGGTGTGTGTTTTGCTAAAGGAATGTTATTATCTGTTAATTCTCCATAAAGAACTTTTTCTTCTTTTTCATCATATTTAGGGATTTTAGCTGTTTTTAATGCAGCAATAATTCCTAACCCAGCAGCATCCATTATGTTTCCATCATCATTTATGGAATAAACATCAATAAAGACTGTCCAAACTTTTTCTCCTTTTTTAATACACAATTTTTCAACATCAATAAACTTACTCTCTCTCACAAGCCTATCCAAAACCCTTCCTAATTCAATAGCAGGGAATTTAGGTGGCCCATTTTCAAATCTTGGAGAGCTTAAGGGAAGCAATTCTGCAGTAACCATCAAATTACCTTTATCAGGTGAATCAGGATATGGTTCACCAACATTCATTTTAATTCCTACTAAAACTTCTGTATTTCCTATTTTAACTTTTGCAGATCCTTCTGCATTTTTTGAAATCCCTGTTTCAATTTTTATATCTCTAAATTGTTCAGGAGTTCTATTATCAAACCTTTTTCCTTCTGATAAATATTTTTTTATTCTTTTTTCTGTTAATTCTGATGTTTCCATTTTAATTTTTACCTGTAACTTTCATGATTTCTGCATTAAATGATTCTTTGTCTTTTTTTCTTAATAATTTTTCTATGTTAGGTTTGTTAAAATATTTTATTTTATCATCTGGAATCTCGAAAAAAGCTCCAAAGCTTGCACCAGCACAAATAGATTTTAGAGAAATATCATATTCTTTTTTTATAATTTCAGCTATTTTACAAATTTGAAATGGTTCTCCTCCCCTTCTTACTGGCTCTTTTTTTTCCATTAATTTATCTTTTATCTCAACATACATTGTTTTCATTTTTCTTCTCCAGTATCTTTCAAAGCTTTTTTTTGAACTTCATAAATTTTTTTTGATGCTTTTTTAGCCATTTCAATAGCTTCTTTTAATTGTTCTTTTGTAATATTTCCATCAATTTGAATATGGGTTAATTTTCCATCATCAGTAAAAGTCATTGGAATGTCAGTTGAACCTTCTCCTTCTTCAAATTCAGAATCCTCATACTTATCTAAATCTAAAACAACTGTTTTATCTAATTTTCCAGCAGCAATACTCGAGACCATATTTTTCATAGGTATTCCTGCAGAGGCTAAAGCCATTGCAGCAGCATTTATTGCAGCACATCTTGTTCCTGCATCTGCTTGAATTATATTTATATGAACATCAATAACTGTATTGGGGAATTTGTCTATCATTAACACAGGTTCTATTGCCCATTCTATTATTTTACTTATTTCAGTGCTTCTTCTATTAGGTCCTGGCCTTATTCTGTCAGTCACAGAAAAACTAAGCATACTATAAGTGCATCTTAAAACACCTTTTCCAGGATCTTGCATATGTTGTGGATGCATTTTCTTAGGACCATAAACAGCAGCAATTGCTATTGTTTCTCCTGATTGATACATAGCACTTCCATCTGCATTTGGGATTATTCCAACTTTAGCACTGATTGGTCTCATTTCTTCAGGTTTTCTTCCACTTTTTCTTTTGAATATTTTTGTTGTCATTTTATTTTTTCTGTTTCAACATGATTTTTTTTGTATTTATTAACAAAATCTCCTAATGTGTCTGTTCCTAATTTAAGAGATTCTTCAATTGTGCTTTCTAATTTTCCTAGAAAAATACTATTTATAGATTTAACATCTTCTAAATATAATTTATCATCACAAATAAGAATTCCTCCTCCAGATTTTATGGGGTAGTAATTACATTTAATTTTCCCATCTTTTTTAAATTTATATCCAACTATTTTTGTTGAATTTTCTTCTACAAATTCAATTATACTTTTTTTATGATAATTTTTTAAATTAACTCCAATATGCCCCATTTTATTTTTTCCCCCCTTCTTTTTCAAACCATTTTTTTATTTCATCAGTTAAACCAGATATAAATGATTTTTGAGTAACAAACAAAATTGCTTTTTTTGCAAGTAATTCATTATCTATTCTATCTCCTTTTATCCAGATTAATCCGTTTTGTCCTACAGTAATATTACATCCTGTTTCGTCTTTTATCATTTTTATCATGCTTCCTTCTTTTCCAATAACTCTTGGGACTTTGTTAGAATTGATTTTAAAAACAATTCCTTCTTCTATTTTTCCAAGACCTCTTCCCTTTATTGTAAGGTCAATTCCTCTTTTATTAATAGCCCATATTTTTGCTACAACATTATCTCCTATTTTCATAACCTCTTCCAGCCCATCTTTGTTCACATATCTTGGCACTTCAACTAAAGATAGAAATGTGCTTTCAGGTGAACCAATATCTATAACCCACCCATTAAAAGTAACATTTTCAACTCTTCCAATAACAACATTTCCTCTTCTTGATTGATAAACTCCTGATAATGGAATTACTTTTACAAGTTTATTGTTTTCTTCTGCTAACCCAAATCTTAAAGCAACAATTTCATCTACTTTTTTTTCAGTTCCTTCTCCTGCTAAAAAATCATTTCCTTTTTCAATGATTTCCCCAGGTATTACTATTTTTCTATTGGTCATCTTTAATTTCCTCTGTCAAAGCACTTCCATGTGTTATTGAATTTAATTTATCATAAAAATCCATAATTATTCCAGAAGGAACTTCTAAAATTGCTTCAATATCTCCATTATCTTTCCATTTTTCTTCTTTTTTATGAGGGTTTATTATTCCATATGCTTGTCCAGTATGCATAGCTGGAATAGTCACCTTAACCTTTTTAGTTGATATTTTTATAGGGATTATTTTACTTAATGATTCAACTATTTCTTGAATTTGGGATTCAATTGGTATATTTTTAATATTTACTCCAGCTTGAGTTAGTGAACTTTTAATCCTTTCAGGGGTATGGGGGTTTCCTGATTGAGGATCAATAGCATTTTTCGTTAAAAAATCAACAACTTGATTGAATTTCTTTTCTTGTTGAGCATCTCTATGTTCTTGAGTGGTCTGAACTTCTCCTTCTTTTATTATTTTAGAAACAATTTCAGAAATATTTTGGGTTCCAAAAGCTCCTTGCAAATCAGAATTTGATGCAACTTGCCCTTTTTTTGAATCTGTAAATATTTTTTCCCCTTTTGCTTCAATACTTGAAATTTCGTTTTTTTTAAATTTCAATGCATCATCTAAATCAACAATAATTTCAAAATTCTTTCCTACTTTTTTAATTCTTGCTAGTGTTTGTGTCATTTTACAAATTCTCTAATTTTTTCCCCTTCCATTTTAACTAATTTTGAATCTTCACTCCCAATATAACATAGTTCAGAGTCATTTATATTAAATTTTTTCCCTTGTATGTCCTTAAAAATATCTATTGCTATTTTTATTCCTTTTTTAAGTGTAAGACTTTCAGAATATTTTATTCTTAATTGTTCTTTTATTTTATCATCATTTTCTCCAATTGCATTTGTATAATAAGAAAAATAATTTCCTGTAACATCACTTGTGAATAATTGAGGTTTATTATTATTAATTCCAGCAACCATTAAAGCAACTCCAAAAGGTCTAGCCCCTCCATATTGGGTAAATTGTTGTTTTGTGTTTGAGATCTCTTTGATTATTAATTCTGGTTCTATTGGTGATTCATAAGTAATTCTATGCTGTTGTGCTACAAGTTGTGCTCTTTCTACAAGGATTCTTGCATCTGCTATGATGCCGGCTACACTTGCAATTATATGTGAGTCAATTTCATAAATTTTATTAGCTGTTTCTTGAATTATTAGTTTATCTGTTATTCTTTTATCAGCTAATATGAAAACCCCATCACTGCAAACCATTCCAATGCTTGCACTTCCAAGCCTGACTGTCTTTTCTGCATATTCTACTTGAAGTAAATGGCCTTCTGGTGAGAACATAGTTGCAGTTCTATCATAGCCCATTGCTTGATGTTGCATATCTATTGGCATATCCATTTTTTCTAATTTTAGAGAATTTTATAATAATCTAATCTTTTTCCTATTCTCTTTACATGTTTTAGAAATATAATGGGTTTTTAAATTTTTTGGATATCCAAAAACTTAGATTTTTTGAGTAATTAATTCAGACATTACTAAGATTTTTAGAATTCTCCTCGAGTTTAGATTCTTTTATCCTATTAAAAGTTTCTATAAATTTTCTTTCATTTCTTTTAAGAGGTTTATCTATAAATTGATAAATTATTCCAAGCCCAAGACTTACACCTCCAGTTAAAATAGTCACTTCTACAGCACTTTGATATAAATTAACCATATCCATATTATTTAAGATTTTTTGTTCTTTTTATATTTTTCTTCCCCAACCCTTTCAAAGTCCCACTGACCTTTTCAACCCCCACCTTGTCAGGACACACAGCAAAAGATGCTCTGACAGAGTTAATAGCTTCTCTGTTTACAGAAAGAACAGCAAAATCTACCCCAGATTTAATTATTTTAGGGCATGCTTTAGAATATCCCAACACACCTATAAATTCTAGTATGGCTTTTTCTATGTTTATTTTAAGATTTTTACCCCTAACTAACAAATATCTTTTATTTTCTTTCATAGATGGTTTTAGGGCTTTCATAAGTATAGTAAGTGAAGAGAGTTTTTAAATTTGTTTTAAATTTGTTTTGTAATTTTTTTGTTCAAATTTATATTCCTTAGGCCCACTTGCTATTAACCTAATTGCTCCCCTATTATGTTGTTTATATCCTCTAAAAATTTTAATACAATGATATAATATAAAATAGCTATTTGTTTCATTTAAATGTATATTTGTTATTTTTGGATGCCCCTTTATTTCTAAATCTACCCTTGGGTTGCCCCTTCCCCATCCAACTCTTTTAACAATAATATCTATACTTTTTCCATTACCAGTTATATTTATTCCCTGCCCTCGTTTATAACTTCTAATTAAAGCCATAAACATTAGGAGAGGTTCATTTTTATAAAATTATGTCTTCTTAAAAACATTCTTAAACCCCTGATACTAATTAAATTTATAAAAGAGGTATGAGTATGTTTTCAATAATAGAAAACCTTTAGGTTTTCTTATCTGAATTCATCAGAGGTAATTAAAAAATAATCTCTTCGAGCTTGGGAAAACGAGCTTATTGGGAAGAGAGAAAATTAAGATAAATAACTGCTTTCCAATGAGGGAGCAGAAAAAAACCATAGGTTGTTTTTAAAATGGAAATCTGTACAGTAGGAGGATATGAAGAAGTAGGAAAGAATATGACTGCTGTTAAGCTTGGTGAAGATGTTTTTATTTTTGATATAGGACTTTTTATACCTGGAATTGTTGAACTCCAGGAAGAACACTTGTTTGAATATACTGATAGATTAAAAAAAGGAAAGATTAATCAAAGATACACAGAAGATAAACTTAGAAATTTTGGGGCAATTCCTAATGATGAGGTTTTAGATAAATTAGGGTGGAGAAATAAAGTTAGGGCAATATTCATAAGCCACGCACATTTAGATCATGTTGGAGGAGTTGCTTATCTTGCAAATCGATATCCTAATGTTCCTATTTTTGCTACTCCCTTTACAATGAAAGTTTTAGAGGCTGTTTTAGAAGATGAAAAAATAAAATTAAATAATCCAAGAAAAAAAGTTCAGCCAGATTCAATACATTTTGTTAAAGGCAAAAATAAAAAATACAAGGTTGAGTTTATTCATACAACTCATTCAACAATAGATTGTGTTTTTATAGCCTTACATACAAATGAAGGTATTTTCTTTTATGGTTTGGATTTGAAATTTGATAATTATCCTACAATGGGAAAACCTCCAAATTATAAAAAACTCAAAGAATTAGGAAAATTAGGTGTCAAAGTCCTTGTAGTTGATGCACTTTATTCAGGATCAGAGAAAAGACCAGGAAGTGAAACAATAGCTAGACACATGTTAGAAGATGCTTTTCAAAAAGTAAGAAATAGGAAATCAGCTTTTTTTATAACAACTTTTTCTTCTCATATTGAAAGATTAAACAGTATTGTGGGATTTGCTAAAAAAACAAACAGGCAAATAATATTTTTAGGAAGAAGTTTAAATAAATATATGAATGCTGCAATTGAAGTTGGAAAATGTCCTTTTAAAAAAAATATAACTTTAATCAAATATAGAAAACAAATAAACTCTTTTTTAAGAAAGATAGAACAACATAGGGATAAATATCTTATTGTTTGTACAGGGCATCAAGCAGAGGAAAATTCTATTTTAGATAGAATTGTTAAGGGTGAAACCCCTTTTAAGTTTAGAGATGGCGACAATTTAATTTTTTCATCATCTGTTATACCCACACCAGTTAATATTCTTGCCAGGGATAAATTAGACAATAAACTAAGAAAAATTGGTGTTAAAATTCAAACAGACATACATGTTCATGGACATGGGAGTAGGGATGATTTAAGAGAGATAATACAACTTTTAAAACCTAAAAATGTTATTCCTGCACACGGAACTTTACAACAAGAAACACCTTTTATAGAATTATCTTCAGAATTGGGTTATAAATTTAGAGAAACATCTCATCTTTCATCAGACGGGAATGTTTTGAAATTGTAAAATTAATTAAACCCATATTTCATTAATAGAACATGGTAAACCAGGAAATAGTTGAAGGGTTAAAGCTTGCATTACATAGAGGTGAAACTCTTAAGCAAGCAATGATGAGTTTTTTTAATTCAGGTTATGATAGAAATGAAATTCAAGAAGCTGCAAGAGCTTTATATACTCAACAAGATGTAATTCCCATAGAACATCAAGTAAAACACACTCCCCCAGAAAAACCAAAAACAATTTTTAAACCATTAAACCAATTAGTAAAAAAAATACAATCACAGACCAAAGAACAAGGATTTGAAAAACCAAATCAAGTTCCCCAAGAAATTGTTAAGGAAAACATAAAGCCAGGTGTTTTTACCCAGGGAGTTTCAGATTATGGTCCAAAACAATCAAGTCCAAAAAAGAAATTATTACTTATTCTTTTATTACTCTTTTTTATTTGTCTTTTAGGTTTTTTTATAGTGTGGTTCTTTTTTAAAGAACAATTTATAACTCTTATTAGTGGTTTAACAGGGTAAAATGTCTGAAATTTATTCTCCTGAAGAAGATTCTTATTTATTATCTAGAGTAGTTAGTGATTATTGCAAAGAAAATAAAATTGAGAAAGTTATTGATATTGGATCTGGATTAGGTATTCAAGCTCAGACTTGTATTTATAATGGAGTAGACCCTAAAAATATAACTTTAGCAGATATAAATAAAGATGCAGTTAATTACCTTAAATCAAAATTTCCTAAATCTCAAATAATACAATCAAATTTATTCTCAAATATCAAAGACAAATATGACTTTATAATATTCAATCCCCCTTATTTACCTGAATCTAAACATGATAAGGAACCAGACACAACAGGAGGAAAAAAAGGAGATGAATTAATAATTAGATTTCTTAAACAACTGAGAAGTCATTTAGCTTCTAAAGGAAGAGCATTATTATTACTGAGCTCACTAACTCCTATGGTTAATGTTAATAATTATTTTAAAACTTATAAAACAAAATTAATAGCAAAAAAGAAATTGTTTTTTGAAGAACTTTATGTTTGGGAGTTGGGTTGTCGATTTACATAAGAATCTGTTACCCCTTTAAAGAATTGAGATCCAACCCCAAATATACCTATATAATAAGCTGCAATAAAATTACCTTCATCTAATCCAGTATTAAGAGTATCTCATATCCAATATAATCCTGCTAATATAGATAAACCTATTCCTATCTTTCCCCCTTCATTAATAATTTTTGCTAAACCCATATTAACTTAAAGAATTTTTAATATATACAGATCTCATCTCTTAATACCCTTCCATCCAAGAGGACCGAGTTTTTGAAGTTGCGGAAATTGTTCTTCAAAAATAGGTTTTTGAACTTGATAAAAAATTCCAACAGGAATTTTTGTGTCTGATTTTATTTCATTGTAGTCAAATTCCTCTACCTTTTTCATTGCTGCTTGAAAATCTTGTTTTTTATGCCCTGATTTTTGCAAATCATAAATTTTATTTTTGTATTTTAAGGTTTCTGGATGAAAAATTAAACAAGGTTGTAAAATTTCTATAAAACAAAATCCCTTATGTTTAAGAGCTTCTTTTATAACATTCTCTACTTGTTGAATGTCAGCAAATACTCTTGCAACAAAACTAGCACCACTCGCAAGCATAAGTTTAATCGGATTTAATGGAAAAGTTTTAACCCCCAAAGGAGTTGTTTTATCTTTATAACCTATTTCAGTTGTAGGTGTTGGTTGACCTGTTGTTAATGAAAATACTTGATTATTGTGAACAATATAAATCCAATTTGAATTATATCTTGCAGAGTGTATAGTATGTTCTAATCCTTCTGCATAAGCATCACCATCTCCTGAAAAACCTAAAACACTAAGGTTTGGATTTCCCATTTTAAGTCCAAAACAAACAGGAGGAACTCTTCCATGCAGACTATTAAGTCCAGGAAGATTCAAATAATCAAAGATTTTAGCATGACACCCTATTCCAGAAACAATAACCATTTCATTTTGCTTTTTCCCACTATTTTCAAGGGCTTTTTTTACACCAGCAAGTATCATAAAATTTGGGCATCCAGGACACCATGTTGATTTCACATTTGTTGATATATTCATTTTAATCTTTTTTAGTTATGGGTTAATACTTCTTTTTATATCCTTTTAATTATTTATTTCTTTAAAAATTTCTGTTTTTGTTCCAGTAACTTTTAGTAGGGGATAAGGACAAGGGTCAGAGTGAAAATTTCTTAAAATTTTTCCAGTTTTTTTAGAAATTTCATAATAACTATTATACTCACAAACCATGCCTTCATTTATAGGGTGATGAAATTCATTAACTTTATAAGTATTATTCAGGTCTTCAATTGTGGTTGTAGTGTTTATTCCAAATCTTTTTCCATTGCTGGTTCCAACTTCTCCTTTTTTTGCCATTTTTAAAACAAATTCAATAGCTTTTTTGATTTTTGGTGTTGGTATGAAAAAGCGCTTATTTTTAACTTCAATATTTCCTGGAAATTGACCAAAAAAATTAACATACTCAAATTTTTCAGAAATAATTACATCAACATTATAAACAAAATTTTTCTTACTTTTGTTTTGAACAAAAATAACAGGCATCCCAAATTTAACACAAACTGTTTTATCACTCATCTTAACTTTTATCTTAGTAAAATTTTTTATATTAAACCCTTTGATATTCTTTTTTAAACATTCTTCTCTAATTTTTTCTGCTGCAATTTTAATAATCTTTTTTCTTCCAAATTTTTTAATTTCTTTGATTTTCATAAAAATACTTGAATTTAATTTAATCTTTTCTTAACCTCTAAATTTAATTCATCAGCTAAAAAAGGCCTCCCATCAAATCTTAAGATTTTATTTTTATCTTCAATAAAAATACCTGTTTTCTCTGTTATTAACTGCCCTAGTTGTGCGGTAGCATTATTTTCAATTAAAATTATATTTTTGTTTTTAAGAAATTTTAGAATTTCTTTTGGAAAAGGTTCCATATAAAGTATCTGTAAAAATTCTGTATCTAGTCCTTGAATAGCATCTAAAATAGCACCTTTTGTAGAACCCCAAGATACAATTAAATTTTTAGAATTCTTTTTTCCAAAATTCTTATACTGGATAAATTTTTCTGCTTCTTTTTCAATATCCCAAACTTTTTTTAATCTTTCAATATTATTTTTTTCAATTCTTTTGCTATCCTCTGTTGATATTCCTTCTGAAGTAGATTCATAACTATTAAACTTACCAAGAGAAATTGTTTTTTGAGATTTAATTATTTTTGGAATTTCTTTTAAACTATAAAAACTTTCAGCAAGATGTTTGTCATTTAGGACAATACAAGGAATTTTGTATTTTTGTGAAAAATAAAATGCTTGATTTGTTAATTCCCTGCATTCTATTGGGTCACCTGGTGCAAGAACCATTCTTGGAAACTCTCCATGACCGGCATGTCTAGCTATATTTAGATCTCCTTGAGCAGTATAAGTAGGAACTCCTGATGCAGGTCCAGGCCTTTGTGCTAAATAAACAACTAAAGGTACTCCAGCAATACCAGCCATACTCAAACCTTCTGTCATTAAATCAAATCCTCCACCACTAGTACCAATCATTACTTTTGCCCCTGTAATAGCACTTCCTATTGCAGAATTAATAACAGCAATTTCATTTTCTGGTTCTAAAACAAGATAATTTTTTTCAATTTGTTTTTCTGCTAATTCTCTTAAAACAGGAGTTGCAGGCGTCATAGGATAAGCATAATAAACATCAAGACCAGATTCAATTGCTCCTTGACTAATTTCTTTACTCCCATTTAAAAAATAAATTTTATTTTTTTGATTTTTAACATGACAAATATTTTTAGTTTCTTCTTCATAACCTAATTTAGCATTTTTTAAATTTTCTTCATACTTCTTTTTTAATTCTCTTAATTCTTGATTTAAGGTTTCAAAATCTAAACAAAGAAGTTTAAATAATCTTCCGGCAAAATACATATTTTCATGTTTTCCATCTAAAATTATTCCTTCTTTTTTCATTTTTGTGCTATGAATCTTCTTAGTATTTTCATCTAAAGCAACTAAAACATCAATTTTAGAATCATTACTATGAATAGGAGAATCTGAAAAAGTCAAAACATTAAAATTATGCCCCCCTCTTATTAAGGATTGGTAATCTCTTGAGTAAAATACATAATACCCTTGTTTTACAAGTGCTTCTCCTAATATTTCCCCTAAAATATTAGGGCCTTGTCCTGCTTGACCTCCAAAAAGAATATTATATCGCACTTTATCACCATCAATTTTATATATTTAAGGATTTAATAAGTTTTAAAGTTTTGTTATATTACAAACTTTCTTTTTAAAACCTATGTATTATAAATAAAAAATGGTTAGATTCGCACATATGGCAGACATACATTTAGGAGGATGGAAACAGCCAGAGCTCCAAAATCTTAATTTCCAATCATTTATAAAAGCAATAGATATTTGTATAAAAGAAAAATTAGATTTTATTTTAATTGCAGGAGACCTTTTTGATACTGCCTTTCCTGGAATTGAAATTCTTAAAGAAACTTTTGCACAATTCAAGAAACTTAAAGATTCTAAGATACCATGTTTCATAATAGCAGGGTCTCATGATTATTCTGTTTCTGGAAAAACTTTTCTTGATGTTTTAGAAAAAGCAGGATTTTGTAAAAATGTGACAAAAATAGAAGAAAAAGAAAATGAGATTATCTTAAATCCCACAATTTATGAAGGAGTAGCTATTTATGGATATCCTGGAAAAAAATCAGGATTAGAAATACCAGATTTAAGGAGAATAAGGTTTAATGAATCTCCAGGTTTATTTAAAATTCTTATGCTCCACACAACTATTGATAAAGCAAAAGGAACTCTTCCAATTGATGCGTTAGAGATAGATAAAATTCCTGTAGCAGATTATTATGCCTTAGGTCATTTGCATATTGATTTTCAATATGAAAATTTTGTTTATCCCGGTCCAATCTTTCCTAATAATTTTCAAGAACTAGAAGATTTAAACCACGGAAGTTTTTATATTGTAGATACAAATTCTCCAAATATGCTTAAAAA
Organism: Nanobdellota archaeon; assembly: GCA_018815925.1. Lineage (GTDB taxonomy): Archaea > Nanobdellota > Nanobdellia > Pacearchaeales > GW2011-AR1 > JAHIWS01. Next base: position 20,655 of record JAHIWS010000028.1, read on the forward strand.
AATTGAAATCCCAATAAAAAAAACAATTCAGGTTATTGTTGAAATAGATAATGCTCTTAATGCAACTGAAAAAATAATGTCTTTTCTTAATGAAAAAGACCTTGAAGATAAAATTGTTCTTTTGAGAATAAAGGGAGAATTAAAAAAAGGAAAAATTTCAGATATAAACTTTCTTCAGATGGAGGAGTTAATTAAGAAAAAAAAGGCTTTTTTTTGGTTGAGAAATACCCACGATTTAAGGGTAAAAGAAGAAGAAATAGAAATAGAACTTGAAAATACAGAAAACATAGAAGAAGAGGTTATAAAAATTTATTCTGAAAAAAATCCCTCGGATTTTAACCAATTGATTCCACAATTAATGAATTCTCTTTCAATAGAAAAACAAGAAGGAGAAACCAATGAAAATTTTAGCAAAAGACTTATAGAGATTGCCAATAAAGTTTTGAAATTTTGAAAAAATGCTGTTTCCAAATGATACTAAAAAAAATCACACTCAATAATATAAGAAGCTATAAAAATCAATCAATAGTTTTTCCAAAAGGATCTACCCTACTTTCAGGTGATATTGGATCTGGGAAAACATCTATTCTTTTAGGGATAGAATTTGCACTTTTTGGTTTACAACCAGGCCAAAGAGGTTCATCTATTTTAAGAAATGGAGAAGACCAAGGAAGGGTTATTGTTAAATTTGAGATTGATGGAAAAGAAATAATCATTGAAAAAACTTTAAAGAGAGGTAAAACAATCTCACAGGATTATTGCTCAATAACTATTGAAGGATCTAAAAAAGAATTGTCTGTCACTGAATTAAAAAATAAAGTATTAGAGATTCTTAATTATCCTAAGGAGTTTGCAAAGAAGCAAAATCTTCTATATAAATTTACTGTTTATACCCCTCAAGAAGAAATGAAACAAATTATCTTACAAGATCCTGAAACTAGAATTAACACTCTTAGGCACATATTTGGTATAGATAAATATAAGAGGATTTTGGAGAATATCTCTATTTTAACATCTAAACTAAGGGAAGAAAAAAGGATTAAGCAAGCTTTAATCTATAATTTAGAACAAGATAAATTGGTGGTTGTTGAAAAAGAAAATGAACTAGAGTCTAAACATTATAATCTCTCTTCAATTGAAAAAGAACTTTTTTTAAAAACCGAAATCAGAAAAAAAATTCAAGAAGAAAAAGAGGAGATTTCTTTAAAAATAGATGAAAAAAAAACATTAGAAGGGGAAATAGCAAAAACAAATATAATGTTGTCTAACAAAAAAGAAACATCATTGAATCATGAAAGAATGGTGAAAAAATTGAAACTTGAGATAGAAAGTTTAAATGATCAGCAGTTTGAGGATTCAAAAATTAATGAATTAGAAATTCAAATTAGGTCTTTAAAGATTGAAAGGGAAAAATTAAATGAAGATAATTTAGAAGTTTCTTCCCAAATTAGTTCTCTATTACTAAAAAATAAAGAATCTGAATTATTAAAAGAAAATTTAAAAAAAATAGAAATGTGTCCAACTTGTTTGCAAGATGTAGATTCATCCTACAAAGCAAATGTATCGAATAAGTTAGATTCAGATATATCCGGGAATGTTTTTAAAATAAAAAATTTGACTTTGGAAAAAAACAAAATTTCTAATAAGATTTTTTCTTTAAAACAGAAAATATCAGAATGTGAAAAAATGCTCCAAGATTTTAAGATATTAAAAATAAGGTTTGAAAATTTTAAGGAAAAAGAAACTAGGATTACTGAATTAAGGAACCTAAATTCTTCAATTGAAAAAGATATATCTCTTCTAGAAGAACAATTAAGCTTTTTGAAAACTGCTGTCTTTCAATTAAATAAATTTGATGGTTTATTTGAAGCAAAGAAAAGAGACCTAGAGGAGGCTTTGAATCAAGAAAGAATAGTTGAGATAAAAGTGGCAGAATTAAAAAAAGAAATAGAGGTTTTTTCTAAACAAATTGAAGAGTTAAAAGAGAAAATAAAAAAAACAGAGCAAATAAGAAAAGAATTAATTCAGATTTCAGAATTAGAGTCCTGGATTTCTCAAAAATTTGTTTTCCTTGTTTCCTTTATTGAAAGAAATGTAATGCTTAAACTTAAATCTGATTTTTCAAGATTATTTCAAGAATGGTTTTCTATGTTAGTTTCTGGAATTTTTAATGTGGGGGTTAGAGATGATTTTACTCCTATAATTGAGCAACATGATTATGAAATTGATTATGCTTATCTTTCAGGAGGAGAAAGAACTGCAATTGCTTTAGCTTATAGGTTAGCACTTAATCAAGTTATTAATTCACTCTTGAGTAAAATAAAAACTAAAAATTTTGTTATTCTTGACGAGCCTACAGATGGTTTTTCTGATCAACAATTAGATAAGATGAGGAATGTTCTTGAACAACTTAATGTGGACCAACTCATTATTGTAAGTCATGAGCAAAAAATAGAAAGTTTTGTAGAAAATGTGATTAGATTTGAGAAGAATCATGATGTTAGTAGGATGAGTTAAAAAGAACATATAGATAAAGAGATAAAAGATGGTTTAGAAAAAAAGTTTGATTTACATGTTTTTAGGTAATAGACCTGAAAATGGAATCATCTCAAAATTACCAACCGCTTATGCACCAATGAACTTAATCCGAAAACTTTAAATACCTTTTATTTCATCATATAAAGTGTAAGATCATTCTGTTCTAATTAAAATGGATCAAGAATTAAAAAATTCAATTTTGAAAACAGGTACTACAATTTTAGGAATTGTTTGTAAAGATGGAGTTGTAATGGCTTCAGATAAACAAGTGACTATGGGAAGAAATATTGTTGGAAAAAAAGATTTTCAAAAAACCTTTTTAATTAATGATTATCTGGCAATTTCTGTTTGTGGAGGCGCTGCAGATGCTCAAAAATTAGTAAAAGTTATTGCTGCAGAACTTAGACTTAAAGAACTTAGGTCAAAGTCTCGACCAACAGTTAAACAAGGAGCCTCACTTACAGCTTCTGTTACTTTTTCAAATGTTAGACAAATGTCAATGATTCCAAGTATAGTGGGGACTTTAGTTGCAGGATATAATGAAGATGGCTCAACAGAATTATACTCAATTGGAGCAGATGGGACAATAGATATAATAAAAGATTATGATGCAAATATGGGTTCTGGAATGCCTTTTGTTTTAGGGCTCTTAGAAAGACAATATAAAAAAGATATGAGTTTAAAAGAAGGCATCGAACTAGCTAAAGAATCTTTAAAATCTTCTACACAAAGGGATGTTGGTTCTGGTTATGGAATTGACATTTTTACCATAACAAAAGATGGAATTAAAAAAGTGGTTGACCAAACAATAACATCTGAATTTAAAGACAGGTGATTTATACAGCTTATATATTTTATGTTAATAATATAAAATGGATATTTTGAAAAATATTAAAGAAAAACTTCCTCCAGAAATTACTGATGCAATGTTTGAAGGAGCTAATATAGTTCTTTATACAAATAATGAGAATTTCTTTAAGCAAGGAGAAGGGAGGATAAGAGAAGTTGTAGAAGAGATAAAAAAAAGAATAGAGTTAAGAGCAGATCAAAAAATCCTTTTAGATAAAGAAAAAGCAGAGCAAGAAGTAAGAAAAATAGTTCCTGAAGAAGCAGAAATAACAAACCTACATTTTGATTTCCACAGAAGTGTTGTCATCATCGAAGCTAAAAAACCAGGAATGGTTATAGGTAAACAAGGTTCTATTTTAGAAGAAATTAAAAAGAAAACTCTCTGGTCCCCCCAAATTCAAAGATCACCTGCAATTAAGAGTCAAATTACTGAGAATATAAGAGAGGTTTTATATGACAATAATAATTATAGGAGAAAATTTCTTAATTCAATAGGTGAGAAAATATATAGGGAATGGAATCCTGAAAAATCAGAAGAGTGGATAAGAATTACTTTTTTAGGAGGGGCAAGACAAGTTGGAAGAAGTTGTATTCTTTTACAAACCCCTAATTCAAAGGTGCTTCTTGATTGTGGTATTGATGTTGCTGCTCAAGGAGCAAATAAATTTCCCTACCTTAATGTTCCTGAATTTAATATAAATGATTTAGACGCAGTGATAATTACACACGGACATCTTGATCATGTTGGGTTGTTGCCTTATCTTTATAAAATGGGATACAAAGGACCTGTGTATATGACTGCTCCTACAAGGGATATAGCAGCTTTGCTTTCTTTAGATTTTATTGGGGTGGCTTATAAACAAGCAGCACAGCCACTGTTTAATTCAACAAATATAAAAGAAATGGTTAAACATAGTATTTGCCTTAATTATAATGAAGTTACAGATGTAGCTTCTGATGTAAGGCTTACTTTTTATAATTCAGGCCATGTTTTAGGAGGAGCAATGATTCATCTTAATATAGGGAATGGAGCACATAATCTTCTTTATGCAGGAGATTATAAATATTCAAGAACACGTCTTTTAGATCCTGCCATAACTAATTTTCCAAGAGTAGAAACAGTGATTACAGAATCAACTTATGGATCAAAAAATGATGTTCTTCCACCTAGAAAAGAAACAGAGGCTAAATTTCTTCAAATGGTTAAAGAAACAATAGAAAAAAAAGGAAAAGTTTTAATTCCAGAGCTTGGGTTGGGTCATGCCCAGGAAACTCTTTTAAGAGTCGAAGAAGCTATAAGGCAAGGAGATCTTCCAAAAGTTCCCATGTATATAGATGGTATGATATGGGATATTGATGCAATTCACACAGCTTATCCTGATTTTTTAAGTAATAAAGTAAAATCACAAGTTTTTCAAGATAATAATCCTTTTATATCAGATATATTTACAAGAGTAGGTTCACCTCAAGAAAGAAAAAAAGTAATTGAAGGAGGTCCATGTATTATAATCGCTACGTCAGGTATGTTAGTTGGAGGAGCTTCTGTAGAGTATCTTAAAAATCTAGCAGAAAATAAAAATAATCTTATGATTCTTAGTTGTTATCAGGGACCAGGTTCTATTGGAAGACAAATCCAAGATGGTGAAAGAGAAGTTCTTATTGAAGATGAAGATGGAAAAAGAAAAATAGAGATAAAAATGAGGATAGAAATGTTGACAGGTTTGTCACCCCATGCAGGAAGAAATGAGTTATTAGCATTTTTTAATAATATGAGGCCCAAACCAAAAAGAATAATTGTAAACCATGGTGAAGTTTCAAAATCTTTAGATTTAGCTTCTGCACTCTACAAATTAAATAGAGTTGAGACAAATGTTCCAAGGACTCTAGAAACCTTAAGATTGAGATAGACTCCAATAATTCTTATAAAGAACTTGTTTTTAGTGTTTTAATGAAGGTGATAGATCATATAAAGAGAGCAGATTCTACTTTAATTAGTTTTGAAATAACACCTCCCAAAAGAGAAGGTTCTCTAAATGATGTTTTAGAACCTGTTGAAAGATTACAAAAATATAACCCTTCTTTTATTGATGTTACTTATCATCCAATTAGAATTGAATACGAAGAAAATGAAGGTGGAATAGAAAAAATATTAAGAAGAAAAAATATGGGAACAAGATCTATTTGTTCAAGTATACAAAGAAGTGGAATAGATGCTGTTTCTCATGTTTTATGTAGGGGTTTTACTAAAGGAGAAACAGAAGAATATCTTAGAGAAACACAGTTTGACGGAATAAATAATATTTTGGTTGTTCAAGGGGATGATACAGGATATAGAAGACCAAAAGAAAAAGGAGTTAAAATTTTTGAACATTCTTCAGAGATGATTCCTTACATAAAAGAAAGTTTTGGAAATTATTTTTGTATAGGAGTAGCAGGATATCCTGAAAAACATTATTGTTCACCAAATCCAGAAACAGATTTAAAATATCTTAAACAAAAAGTTGATACAGGGGCAGATTATATTGTAACCCAAATGGTTTTTGACAATAAAAGACTTTTTGAATTTATAGATAAATGTAGAAAAAATAATATAGAAGTCCCAATCATTCCTGGTTTAAAACCAATACTTAAAAAATCTCAGTTTACAAGCATCCCTAAAAATTTTTATGTAGATATTCCTCTTGAGATTTCAGAAAAAATAGATAATTCAACTAAAGAAGAGATAGTGAAAATTGGGATAGAAGAGCTAACAAAACAAGCTCAAGAATTAATTAATAATAAATTTCCTGTTTTGCACTTTTTTGTTTATGAAAAACAAGATCCAGAAGCAATTTCACAAGTTCTTGATAATTTAAATTTTAAGAAATCTTGAGTTTTCTGTCTTGAATATAATCTAAGTTATTTCTTAAAGCAGTTTCTGCTTTTTGAAGTTCTGTTGCAATATATCCATAATGTCTTTTACCATTTTGATCCTCATTTGTCAATTTAAATTTGAGAACAGAATTAAGTATGGCTTCTGCATTATCTCCATATATTATTTTTTGAAGAATGTGGTTATAATCATAATTTTCAACTCTTATTTGTTTATTTTGTTTATCAAGAAGAATATAAAAATATCCTTTTTTATCCCAATCTTTGTCTGTTAATTTCTTTTTTTTAGCCTTTATTGTATTTATTCCATAAAATTTATTTCTTGCCTTAACCATATTTTCTAATTTTTGATATGCTATTTTTCTTAAACCAAGTCCAAACAACCCACAATCTGGATCAAGAATTATTTTATCTTCTCCAAACACTTTCACAGCTTTTTCAATATTTTTAACAATTTCTTCTACAGATTCAATCCTACCATCGTAAGAGTTTACACACCCATACCCTATTTTCTGACTAAACCCTGTTTTTGATATTTGGTTGATTAATTCTGGATTTGCTACAAATTCATGATCAAGAATATCTACTTGATATTTTGTTAATTTTTCAAATATTTTAGAAACATCTCCACACACATGCAATGCAATGGGTTTTTTTATTTCTTTTCTAACAATTGATATTAGTTTTTTTCCATATTCAGGATATTCTATAGAAAACATAGGTTCATCAATTTGTATATTATCTACTTCGTATTCAATTGCTTTTGCTTCTTTATTTAAAATTTCTGCAAAATCAAAAGCAAGTTCTTCAATATTTTTATAACCAGAATCACGTGTTATTTTACAGGTTTTTGAAAGTGTATAAGGTCCTGTAAGGATGCCTTTTATTTTTTTGTTTTTTGGTATTAAATTTTTAGCATAAACTAAATCATACAAGGTTATGGGTTTTACAAATTTTAGCTTTGATATTATGTATTTTTCCCCTTTAATTTCTTTTATTCCAGAGATTCTTCTTGTAAATTCAGAAATCATATCTGTCCTGACCTGCCCTGTTGAAATTATATCAATCCCAGCAGAGAGTTGATCTTCTACTGCTTTTTTAATATGTGGAAGAAAAAATTCAGACCAACTTGTTTTATTTTCTTGTGCATTTCTTATGTGTTTTATTGTAATTGGTATTGGATAGCTTCCAACAACACTTGTCTCAATCATGTTATTTTTGATTTTAGCCCAAAATATCCTTTATTGGCTTCTGCATTTATTTTATCTGTCATTTTAACACTATTGAAAATGTGTTCAGCAATTTTTAAAGGACCATAAATTAAAAAATCAGCACCCATTAATTGAGCCAAAGAATTAGCAGATGCAATTGAGTTTGTATATTCAGGAGTATCTTTTTTATCTTTGATATATTTCCAAGACTCTATAAGGTTTATCATTGCACATCCTGTTGCAAGTCCTGTTTCTGATTTAATTACCATTATTGACCTTAAAACTTCTCCAGCCATATTTTCATTATCAAATGCTTTTGTTCCAGGATCAACAAGCATATTTTCAATATTTGCTTTTTTTGCATAAGGGACTAATCTATTTTCTAATAAATTTAAGGAACCATCTGCATTTGGATGAGTTATATCAGAAGCAAGTAATATAGCAGACTTTATTTTATGTTTTTTTAGTAAATTAACTTCTCCTTCATCTGTTAGAGGATTTATGGAATTATAGATGATCCTATCTTGTAAATTGTTTTTTGTAACATATTCCAAAACATCTTTTTTTAATTCTAATTCTCCCCATGGAAGATCTAATAAAAATGGTTCTGAGATTTGTTTTGCAATAAAATCAAGACTAGTTTTAATATCTTCTTTTCTTCTTATAAATAAATCAACAGAAGCAGGAATATTAAAATTATCAGAAAGAGTTTTTTGTGTCCTAAGTCCTTCAATAATAGTTTCTTTGTTTTTTTCAGTGATTTTTCTTATTCCTCCAAACAACACAGTAGAATATTCACCTGGCTGCCCCCCAATTTCCCAATTTTCTATTTTACAAATTTTTGGTTTTGTTTGAAAATGAAACATTTTATCTTCTCATAATATAAAAATTATTTAAATTTATTTTTGAATGAATAGCAATATTATCTTGAATGAATATACCTAAATTTTCTGCTTTTTTTAATTTAACTTTATAAGGACAACTCATTGGTGAACTGTTTTTTTCTAATAATTTTTCTATTTTACTTTTTATTTTTTTAATATCTTTTTCTCCAAGCATATTCACTAAAGTAATTTGATTTCTAAACCTCTCCCTCACTTTTCCAATTTCTTCAATAGGAAGTTTTGGGTCTTTTGCTCTTGTATTTTTTATAGTAATTATATTTGTTTTTTTATCTTCAGTATAGCCTTGATTATAAAAAGAAATTAATGCATCTCCTGGATAATGTCCATTAACATCTCTTCCACAAACAACCAAATATCTTATGTTTTTATTAGAAAGAATATTTGCAAGTATTCTTGTTACCCCAAGATTTTCAGTCATTACTTTACCATAAATTGCAACTTTATTTTTATCAAATGAAAAATTATCTAAAAGAGTTAGAACAGCTACTGAACTTTTTTTATTACCTATTTCATATTCCCCTGGAATTAGTTTCCAATTCATACCTAATTTTTGTTTTTTTCTTTTTTTAAGATTTAGGTGCTAAGAGTAAACTTAAAAACCTTTATTTCCTTTAGTATAATATGGGGTTTTTACTATGAAACACAACTTAAAAATAACAATTATTCTTTTGTCAATGTTTCTTATTACACAATTTATAGGGTTAGGTGTTATTCATGCAGATCCTTTTAATATTAATATGGTTGTGAATGGAACAATTCAAAAAGTTCCAAATCCTTCTTTATCTTGGATTTCTCCTCCAGAAGCTGAAGCAGGAAGTGATTTTTGGACAAAGTTTTTTCCCTCAATTATTATAGCATTTATAGTAGCAGTATCTTTATTATTTTTATTAAGTAAATTTAAATTAGAATTTATCTTAAAAGCATGGTTCTTTCTTGTTGTGACTTTTGCTATTTGGCTCACTATTTATTCTTTTGAAATACTTGTTCCCTTTGTAATTTCTCCAACATTGGCTCTGATTATTCCAACAATCATAGCACTTCCCTTAGCCATTAAAAAAATATTTGGAAGGAATTTTTTAGTTCATAATTTTACAGAGTTATTAGTTTATCCTGGAATTGCTGCTGTTTTTGTTCCTATTTTGAGTTTTTGGACAATAATAGCTCTTTTAATTGTAATTTCCTTATATGATATGTGGGCTGTCTGGCATTCAGGAATAATGCAAAGTATGGCTAAATATCAGATAGATAAGCTTAAGATTTTTTCTGGATTTTTTGTACCTTATGTTTCAAAAAAAGTAAAGATTAAATTAAAAAAACTTAGCAAATCCCAGTTAAAAAAGAAAAAAATAAAGGCAAATGTTGCTATTTTAGGAGGGGGGGATATTATTTTTCCAATTATTACAGCAGGAGTAATGTTAAGAACCCTTGGAATAATTTCTGCTTTGCTTGTTATAGCAGGAGCAACACTAGGCCTTGCAACATTGTTTTTCTTAGCAGAGAAGAAGAAGTTTTATCCTGCAATGCCTTTTATTACAGCAGGAATTTTCATAGGGATTATTTTAGGTTGTTTTGTTTTTTAAAGAATTATTTTTTTAGGATACATTGTTTCAATTCCATTTCTATCTACTAATAACTCATCAGTTCCATATACCCTTGGATCGAGATTTACTAAAACATTATGGTTTGAAACTCCTTTTACAATACAATCTATAGATCCCCACTTTTTATGGAGAAGAGCTACTCTAAGGTTTAAATACCTTGTAGGATCAATTTCTTCTTTTTGAATAGGTTCTGAATCAAACCCCACTGTTCTTTTTAAATTATTTTCCATGCCTTCTTTTACTCATATCTCTTTATAAAGCTTATTAAGTTTATTTCGCAAGATGTTCTTACTGATGAAAGGTGACAAATAGTAAGCTTTATAAAGCATTGATTCTATGGATTTTTACAATGAAAGACGAGAAATCTGAAGGAAAGGATAATGAAAAAAAATTAAAGTTAGAAGAATGTACTAGAAAGCTTACTTTAGTCCATCCAGAAAGAAAAAGCTCTGATTATTCACCCTTAAAAATAGAAATACCTGATTATTCAAAATTGAATAAAGATCAGATAAGAAATACCGAAGAAGGAATTTTAAAAAAATGTGTTAAAGAATCTATTGATAATTTAGTAGGGTTTAAAATTAAAGGTTATGATCCTAGTTCAAGTACTATTTATTGTGAGCTAACCACACAAGATTCAAGCTGTGATTTAAATGCTCTTTATACTAAATTAACTGATAATAAATTTGTAATTCAATAAAAATGCTCGTAAAACATGAACTTATTAGTAAAATTAAGGATTTTTTTGACCTTAATATATATGAAACAAAGGTTTGGTTAGCTTTGCTTGGAAAAGGAGTTGCATCTGCAGGAGAAGTTGCAGAGATTTCAAGAGTTCCAAGGTCAAGAACTTATGATGTTCTTGAAAGTCTTGAGAAAAAAGGATTTGCAATAGTAAAATTAGGAAAACCAGTAAAATATCTTGGGATTAAACCAAAGATGATTCTTGAAAAACTTAAGAACAATGCAAGAAAAGAAGCAGAAGAAAGAGTATTAGGTTTATCAAACATTAAAGACACAGAAGAATTTGCAAAACTTGAAGAAATTTATAGAGAAGGAATAAATCCTGTTAAAAGAGAAGATATATCTGCAGCATTAAAAGGCAAATCAAATATTTCTAATTATTTAAGAGAAATAATTCAAAACGCAGCAAAAGAAGTGATAATTTGTACAAATGCTGAAGAAATGGATCAAAAATCAAAATTATTTCAACAAACTTTTGATATTTTAAAAAAAGCAAACATAAAAGTAAAAATAGCTTTATCTGGAGATAAAAATTTAATTAAACAAATATCTGATAAATTTAAGATAAGCATAAAACCAATAACTATTGATGCTAAATTCTTTATAATAGACAGAAAAGAAATATTGTTTTATCTTTCAAAAAGTTCTGACAAAGAAGATGTTGCTATATGGTTAAATTCTGAATTTTTCGCGCAGTCTTTTGCGGTTTTATTTGAAAAAGCAATGGATGGGGGCAAATAAAATGAATGCACATAATTTACCTTTAGATATGTTTGACAATTATGGATTTATAAAAGAGACAGAATTAAGGTTGAGTATTTATTCTGAAAATGACCAAACTATCAGAGTTCCTGAAGTAAAGTTTAGTAGAAGTGCAAAAAGTAATTTGCCTACACTTAATCTAACTATAGGAAGTTTCCAAAAAGGATATAGAATATCTATTTGTTCTACACCTTCAGATGAAAAATTGAATTATTTAACCAATATTATTCCTTTTAATAAATTAAAAGAAGAAGTAGCCAACTATATGGCAAAGATTGAATTATAAAATGAACACATATTTAATAGAAGCTTATAGAAAAGAAGGGAGTAAAAACCCATATAGAACTGAAGCCAATAGGACTATTAATCACACAGATTCAGATGTTAGTTTTTTAGTCTTTAAAGGAGATTCAAGGGTTCCTGTACAAAATGGGGTTGAGAGAACTTTAATAGAGAGTTATTCTGAATACCTGTTAGATGTACTTAAAGAAAATCCCCTTAAAAAAATAGCAACAAAAATAGTAAAAGTATGATTTTTTTGATTTTACTCTATAATTTCTAGTTTTTCAACACACATTTCTTTTAGCTTTTTTTTGTTTTTTAATATCCAATTATCTATAAATTTATTTATATTATCTTCTATTTTATTTTTAGAATATAATTTATTTTTTTTAGTGAAATAAGTTTGATGTTTTTTCTTAAACTTTTTAGCATTTTTTTCATCTTTTAAACATGGTCCAGAAATAAGTATTTCTCCTTTGTTTTTAACAACAAAAAAGAATCTTGCAGCATTTTTTTTATTATAATTGAACCCTTTATCTTTTATTAAAAAGAAATTTTGTATTTCTTCTGAAAAATGTTTATAAAATTTTAATAATTTAGATCCAGCAATATCCCCTTCTTGTTTATTTGTATGAGCTTCTAGTAAAATAAATTCACTCTTTGAACTTTTTGCATCTTTTTTTATTTGTTCTAAATCTGTTTTTTTAAGTTCAAATGCTTCTTCAGACGGCTCAGATAAAAAATCTTTACAAGATTTTTTAAATTTTTCAAGTGTTTCATCAGAAAGAGCAGCTAAAGCATTTCTTTGTTTATAAGTAGGGTCTATCAAAATAATTGGTGATTCAAGTTTGGCACTATTAATATCAATTAATATTGTGGACTTATTTTTGTATAATTTTTCAATATCAATTACTAATTTTTTCTTAATATCTATTTTAGAAATAGCCTTGATAAACTTCATAAAACCTTTATAATAATATATTAAAAGTTCAAGTGCATATCCTGAAAATCCATTAATATAAGATTCTGCTCCATAACAATGGTTTGCATAGCAAAATGCCTTGGCAAGCATTATATCATCTAAAAGTTTAGGATTTTTTACTCTTCTTTTTATATATGAAACATGAGCATAAGAAAGATCAGTAATATTCTCTGCTTGCTTTGGATTCTTAACTTTTAATACAGGAATTAATTCAATAAAAAAATCAGAAAATATTTGTATCTTAAAATAATCTCTTGAACCATGGATTATTGTAAATCCACCAATATTTTTGATAATTTTTTCTGTTATTTTTGATATTTCTTCTTTATATTTTTTATTAAATCTTAAAAAAATATCAATATCATAAATATCTTTTTTAATAACTGTTTTTTTTGCAAAACTTCCCCCTACAAAAATTTCTACATCTATTTTTAGTTCATTTATTCTTTTCTTTATCTGTTCCAAAAAATTTCCTAAGGACTTTTCTATTCTTGTTGAATCTTCTTTTGTGAGTTTAATTTTTTCTAACACATTATTTAAAATAGAATTAATTTTTTTCATAAAAAAAGTAAGAGAATATACTTAATAAATTTATTCCTTATCAGGTTTTTGAATTTCCTTTATCTCACTCATACTTTGTTTTAATGTTGTAGCTAAATCAATTATATATTTTCCCTCTTCAAGCTTATAAATTAAAGGTCTATCTTTTCTAAAGAGATTTACAATGTCAATTTCAAATTTTCCATCCCCTTTGACTCTAATTGATTCAAGATCAAGTATGACTGGTGCATTTTCTTCTGGGATTCCAGCCATCTCTCTAATATCTTGCTCTATTTTGTCTTTTTCTTTTTCAGGAATTTCAATAGGTTTTTCTTTTATTTTTTGTAATTGTTCTTCCCTAATATAAAAGAAAAATTTACCACCACATTCACTACACCCTTCTAATAATTCTTTACTTGCAATTGGAATAATTCTAGAACATTTTACACACTGGTGGGGCATTTTTTGATTTGACTAATTTTATTTATTAAGGATATGTTAAAGAATGTCATTAGCATTGTGTTACAAAGAAAAACTTAAAGTTAATAAATTTAATGGTAATAAATAATACATTCAAAATTAAAATTATCTATTCAACATCAACTCAATCTTTTTAGGATTTCTTTTTATTTCTTTATGCGAAGTAACTATGTTGACGAGCGTCTATGAGATAAAAAGTTATCTATTCAACATCAACTCAATCTTTTTAGGATTTCTTTTTATTTCTTTATGCGAAGTAACTATGTTGACGAGCGTCTATGAGATAAAAAGTCATCTATTCAACATCAACTCAATCTTTTTAGGATTTCTTTTTATTTCTTTAACAACAGTAGCAGGACCAATAATTGTTATAGCGCCTAAATCTCCTCCACTAAGTGCATTTGCAAGACCTTGTTTCATTTTTGAAAAGAACCCCCCATACCCATTTCCAGAAATAACTGCAAGCTCTATTCCCTTGAAATTATTTATATGCCCTATCATAGCCATTGTATCTCCAATAAGCCTTGTTTCTTCTTCTGCTCTTAATTTTCCTTGAAGAATTAAAATATTCTGTCCAAGAATAAGCCCTAAAATTTTTTTAATCCTCTCATTACTATCTAAATCTTTTATTTCTGAATAAGGAAGGAATTGTATTGAAAACCCCTTAATTTTTCCCAGCTTTTTTTTCTTAGACATTTTTCCCTCTTTTTTGAATTACTTATTATTAAGTTTTTTTGCTTTTTAAATTTTTTTTGTGAGTTTAAATATAGATTCATAAAATTCTTCAAGATTTTTCCCATATTTTGCACTTATTCCCACTACATCATATTCCGGAAATGCTGCTTCAATTTTTTTTATATCTGCTTTTCTAAGGTCAATTTTATTTGCAACAATTAAAACAGGTATGTTTCTTGCAACCAAATTGCCTATTATTGTTATATTTACTTGATTATAGGGGTTTTCAGTAGCATCTAAGACAATTACAACCATATCCATATCATCGAGCCACTTAATACTTTCAACAACTCCTTGTGTTGCTTCTTTTGCCCTGGTTTTAGCCTCTTTCTTTTTTACTTTAAATTTTAAAAAATCTTCATAATCTATTTTAGTAGCAATTCCAGGAGTATCTATCATTTTGAAAGTCATTTGCTTTCCTTTGTAGCTTATTTCAACTTTTTCTTTGAATTGAACATTCCTTGTTTCATGAGGTATTTTACTAACAGTTCCTATTTCTTCTCCAGCAAAATCTTTGCATATTCTGTTTGCTAGACTAGTTTTTCCAGCATTTGGAGGTCCATAAAACCCTAATTTAATATGTTCTTTTTTCTGGAACATATTGGAAAAAACTTTCTTGAAAAAATTCTTAAAAACTTTTATAACCATATTATAATTTTATCATAGGAGTTTATAAATATTTCATCACTTTTTTATAACCTTAATGTTTTCAAAATCTTTTGAATCTTTTTTCAGGAGGGGGTTGTGAAAAAAATCTTTTTTCAGATTCTTCTTTTAGCATTTTTTTCTTAAATTTAATAGGAATTTCAACCATTCCTGTTCTTTTTCCAGCATGTTTTTTCATAGCATAGATTATTTGTTCACCTTTCCATCCAGCTCGTTTAAGTTTAGATCCAATTTCTTTATTTGTGGTTCCTTTTCTTTTAGAGTGCTCAATATAAGTAATAAGATTAAATAAATTATTTCTATTTTTAAACAGATATTGTTCATATTTTCTTTTATACCATTCCTGCAAAACAATATATATTGTGAATCCAAATACAAGAACAAGACCAAGAATCAATGCAAAAACAGTCCATTTGGAGGTTTTTTCTTCATTAGGATCAATTGGTCCAATTACTACTAGTTCACTAATTTTAGGAGAAATAAAAATTGGAAGATCAATAAAATCCACATTTTCTGTTGTTGAAAAAATAAAGGTTTCTTGAGGATTTTGTAATTCAATATACACTGAATCTTGGATTTCTGTTTTACCATAATCATTCTTAAACCTCAAATTTTCAAGGTTATCTAAAATCAAATAAGGATTGGTTGTCAAAGAATTTTTTTCATTTGTTTTTATTTCAAAAATTCTTAAAAGAGGTTCTTTTTCTAACATATATTCAACTGAGATTTCTTTAAAACTTATTTTTGTCTCTAGATTTTCCTGATTCCAAGCCAAAATAGCATTAATATAATCCTGCTTATTTTCACCAACATCTTTTGTACTAATTTCTTCTACAATACTTAAATCAATATTAGCTGAATTAATAATAAAAATAGATGATTCAATACTAGTGCTTGTGATTAATGATTCTGGAATTTTTAAATCTAAAAGAGCAGACATAATTTCATTATAATTTTCTTCAGAATTTGTTTGTGTAAACTTTCTTTGAAGGTCTGTCAAAAAATCATCGAGAAATTGCACTTTTAATGCAGATTTTAAACTATTTTGAATAAATACATCATAATTGTTTATTTGGTTGTTTACATTAGTCAAATCTTCTATTTTCTTTTTTAAACTTTTATTAATTTCTTCTTCAGGAGTTCTTACAAGAATACTAAAGGTTTTAGAAGCATTTCTATTTGTATAATCTATTGTTGTTATTTTAAGATTATAGGTTCCTGTAGATGCATAAGTGTGGGTTGATTTATTTGTAGTTGTTGTATCTGTTGAATTATCTCCAAAATCCCAAATATACCTTGTTATATTTGAAGCTTCAACTTCTACAGTAAAAGTAGTTGGAAATGCTGATGCTGTTGTTGTGGGTGATATAAAATTTATTACTGGCATTTTTTCAATAACTACTTTTTCTGAAAATATTTTTTCATTATTTAATTTTAAAAAAAAAGTATAGTTCCCATAATTATTTCTAACACTTAAGTTACTATTATCTAAAGAGATTTTATGAAAATTAGAGCTGATTTTTGAAGCAGTTTCAACTAAATCATAAAAATCTGTTTCTATTTGTCCTTGAAAACTTTCAGTATTATATCCTATAGAGAGATTTTTTAAAATTATAGTTTGACCTACTTTTGATTCAAAAGTTATAGGAACAATACACCCCCTAGAACAATCAAGATTTCCATATTTTGATGCAAGATAATTTTCAATCGAGTTTTCTAAAAGATTACTGCTAAAATTAATCTTCAAATTACCAACAACTTCAAATTTTTTTGGTTGGGCAAATATTTTATAGGATGCTGTTTCAGATTTAATTGGAAAACCATTAAAACCGCAGCCATTTGCGTCGGGATATCCTTTTATTCTGTAGATTCCTGAGCCAGTATAAGAAACACACACATAATAATTATCTGGGTTTAAAACTAAATAATTTATGTTACAAGAAACATCTCCCCCAGAAGTACTAATTTCCTGAACATCTATCTCACAATCTGCACCTATAGCCTTTACGCCGTTTTTAGTGTAAAGTGTCATTTTTATTTTATTATTTCCAGCAGTGTATTCTTTTATCCATGCACCTAATTTAAACCCAGGAGCTTCAGAAAGCTGAATTTTTTGACAATAAGGAACACTGCCTATGCCTCCTTCACTATTGGTTTTGTTTTCATCAAAACATCCATAATTCTTTGTAGAGCAAAATTCGTCAGATGAGGCATTAGTATTTTTTACAAAAAGGGTTTCATCATTAAAAAAATCTATTTTTAATTGGTTTTCGCAGGATTTAACTGCATTACTTTCTATAATAAAATTTGCAGAAGTTATATCTACATTGTCACCATTGATTTTAAATCCAATAATTTTAGATTCATTTGTACCGAGAGTAAAAGTTTTTGTTGATTCTCCACTGCCTATTGTATTATAATCTGATTTACATCCAGGTACATTACAAGTGTATTCTATACCTTCCTCTAATTGAGTATTTAAGTTTAATAATTCAATTAAAGTTATTGTGTTGTCTTCTGAATCCTCAAAAATAGAATTTGCAGGTTCATTATCCATGCTTATATTTATCCATGCTTTAATATTTTCAGAAGGTCCATAATATGTTTTAGTTAACTTATGTGATAGATTCCCAATATCAAAACCAGCAGAGATTAAACTAATTAAAAATATAAACAATAGGATACTAACTACACCTCGTTTTAACATGATTTTTATAGGCAAAACTTATTTATAAAACTTTCAATGTTTTTGAAAAAATTAAACCTTAAAGACATCTTAATTCCCAAGATATTTTTTAAATAGTATACTCCCAATCAGTTTTGCCAGATAATTCATTAATAAATTTATCAAGTGAAAGACTTGACATAGTCAGTCTTGATCAACTAATATCACAAAGCACTAATTTTAATTTACAGCAAATTTTTTTCTCTTCACTAGAAATAAGTAAATAAAACCCACAATTACAAGAGTAATTATAAAATTAAAAATTCCAAAAAATGGAAGTGCTATTTGCCCAACACATGGTAAAGTTCTTGAAAATGAGTCACATCCTTGTGTTGTAGAAGTATATTGCACTATAATATATTCATCTCCATCAGCACAATTTCCAATAATTGATTGTGAATAAATGCAACTATCACCAGGACCGATTGGAGAACAATCTAAATGGTTGTTAGGATCATATTCATAATCTGTTTTTTGTTCACAACTATCATCCCATTCACAACCTATTCCATTTCTTCTTACCCAACATTGAGGATCATCAGTGTAATTATACCAAGTTCCTGTAAAGTTTCCCACATGTTCTATATCACCATCACAATCTGTAGGATTTGTATAATTAGCACAAATTATTATTTCATGTGGTGGAGAATCAGATTTTGTAACACTTAATTTACCACTTTCATCTATAAATTCACTTGCATTATAATTTAACCATGCTTTAAACACATATTCTGAATTATCATTAGATCCTCCTTCATCTCCTACCCATTCAGCTATCCAATAAGCAGTAGCTTGCCCATTAATAAGCAAACGAGCTGTTCTGTTGATTGTTAGTTTAGAAGTATCTGTATCATCTTTATGAGCA
Source organism: Nanobdellota archaeon (assembly GCA_018815925.1). Lineage (GTDB taxonomy): Archaea > Nanobdellota > Nanobdellia > Pacearchaeales > GW2011-AR1 > JAHIWS01. The sequence goes on from JAHIWS010000028.1 coordinate 39,411, forward strand.
TAGTCTCCAAAAATAATATCATCACTTTCTCCAATATCAAACACCACCCCTGTCACACTACTGCAGTTATCTCCAATTACAATTAATTCAACTAAAGTTCCCTCTTCTACACTAGTTGCATTCCAATGAGCAGAAGTTAAGACACATCCAGGTGAAGGAGGTTGTGAAGATTGTGATACACTTAAAATACTATGTGTTTGTTGTTGTTCATTTGGGTTATTTACAAGAAAAGCTCTAAAATAATATTCCGAATTACCTCCATCACTATCACTATCATCTGTAAATACTGTTGTCCATTCTTTTGAATCATAGGTTCCAATAAAAGATGTAACATAGTCAGTTTGTCCTCCAGCACCATCAAATTCATAAATTGTAAAATTAACTTGTTGGGAACTACAATCTGTTCCTGTTAATTTTAATAATACTTTATCTCCTGCTACAGCACTTGTTTGATTCCAATAAGCAGATGTTAAGTTGCATTGATTTCCTCCTGTACAAGCAGGATCTGGGTCAAGCCAATAATATCCAAGTCCTGAAAGTGCTTCACAATCTTGTTGATTTAGTATAGCTCCATTTACATAACGTTGATTACAACATCCATCAGTATCACATAGATTATCGCAATTATTATCCACATTATCATCACATATTTCTATTGCTCCAGGATAAATTTCTCCTCCCCCTGTTGTATCATCACAATCAAAAGGTCCATCACAATTAGATATCTCTTGATAATATCCATCAAAATCAGCATCATATTTACTAAAACAATCAGAATCTAAACAATCAATTTCACCATCACAATCATTATCTAAATTATCACCACACATAGTTGGAAATACTGCTATATTTTCATTTAATTTTAGTATTGACCACCAACGATAATATCCTGGTCGTAATTCAGCACATTTAAGAGCTTGATGACATCCTTGAGATATTTGACATTGTGTAAAGTTGTTGCATGTTTCAGAATATAATGGTTGACAATTATTTTGATCATAATCTTCATATATTTCCCACCCATGACACTTATCTTGCTCATCACAATAATTATAATCTGGACACTCATTAAAATCCCATTGACACAAGCATCCACAATCTTGACCAGAACCAGTACTACAATGAGGATAATAACATTCCTCGCATGTGTTTGGAATGTCCCAAATTTCAGTATCAGGAATACATAAACCCCCTGCCGAATTATTTACACCAAAAAAACTGCAACTACAACCCCCCTGAGAATCCACTCTCCCAGAACTAACCAACACAACCCCTATCATAATTATTAAAAACAATAATTTCACCCCTACTTTTTTCATAAATAAGTTAGTAAAAAGAACTTTTTAAAGTTTTATCCCTTAACAACACCCATTGGTTTTAATCTTGCTATTTTTTTACTTATTTCCAATTCGTCTACAACTCTTACTACTTCATCAATATCTTTGTAAACATCAGGAGCTTCTTCTGCTAATGATTTCCAACTTCCTGATTTTACTTCAATTCCTTTATCGTGAAGTTCTTGTTTTACTTTTTCTCCTCTTAGTGTTTTTAATGCAGCGCTCCTGGATTTAACTCTACCAGCTCCATGAACAGTTGAACCAAAAGTTAATTCTTCTGCTTTTTTTGTTCCAACTAAAACATAAGAAGCAGTTCCCATGCTTCCAGGAATAATTACAGGCTGTCCAACTTTTCTATATGTTTTTGGAATTTCTTTTCTTCCTGGCCCAAAACTCCGAGTCGCACCTTTTCTATGAACACATACTTTTTGATTTTTACCTTTGACAATATGCTCTTCAAACTTTGCAATGTTGTGACAAATATCATAAACAACATCAATTTTTATTTTTGGAAATAAATGATTCATTTCTTCTCTTATCCAGTGAGTTATTAATTGTTTATTTGCAAATGCAAAATTTGCTGCACAAGCCATTGCAGCAAAATAATCTTTTCCTAATTGACTTTTTATTGGAGCATTAATTAATTCTCTATCTGGTAAATCTTTAAAACCATATTTATCTTCCATTTTTTTAATATAATCACTTGCAATCTGATGTCCAAGTCCACGACTTCCACAATGAACCATTATTGTAATCTGGTCTTTTTTTAAACCAAAAGCTTTAGCAATATTTTCATCATAAATTTCATCAACATACTGAACTTCCAAAAAATGATTTCCTGCTCCTAAAGTTCCTAATTGCCCAAGACCTCTTTTTATAGCTCTTTCAGATACTTTACTAGCATCTGCTCCTTTTATACAGCCTTCTTCTTCCATATTTAAATAATCTTGTTTTTCACCATAACCCTTCTCAACAATATATTTTGCTCCTTTTTCTAACACATTTTTTAGTTTTTCTTTTGTTATTTGAAATGTGCTCCCTCTTCCAACTCCAGAAGGAATTTTCCTATAAAGAGCTTCAACAACTTCTTGTTTTTTGTTTTCAATGTCTTTTTTCATTAGGTTTGTTTTTAATAATCTAACTGAGCAATTAATATCATAACCAACTCCTCCAGGAGAAATAATTCCTTTATCTATATCAAATGCAGCTACACCTCCTATACTAAAACCATATCCACAATGAGCATCTGTTAATGCAATGCTTGCCTTTAATATTCCAGGTAACATTGCAACATTTTGAATCTGATTTAAAGTTCCATCTTCTTTAATAGCTTCAATTATTTTTTCACTAGCATAAATTCTCCCAGGAACTAGCATTTTGCCTTCTTTTGGAATTTCATACACATTTTCTGATATTTTTTTGATTTTCATGATGATTAATTTAGTATGAAAAAGAATATAAAGTTTTCTGATTAAATAGTAATATGGATTTTAAACCAACTAAGTGGAAGATAAATATTAGTTCTTTAATATCAATAATATTTAATTTAACATTGTGGGGTGGCCCTTTTCTTGTATTATGTGGCCCAAATCCTTGTCCTCAAACCTTTAATAAATATGTTAATAATCTTATTGGAAACTTTGGTTTATTTTTATTAACCACAATAATTGTTTTTGTTTTAATTTATGTAGTTTGGAGTTTTATTGTAGAGTAATTGATTTTTATCCATTTAAAGTTTTAATTTAAATAAACCATAAACACATGCTCTTGGTTCTTCAAGAAATATGGTTCTAAGAAATGATTTATGTTCTGTATCTCCCTTCAATATATGGTATAATTCATGCCTGACTGTTGCCCTTGTAGATACAATGCTCCCTCCTATATTTAACAAATGTTTATCTGCTTTTTTTACTACATAATCAATACCATTTTCACCAAAACGTGCCTTAATTTTTGAGCGATCTAATCCTAGTTTAGATACTTCTTGATTAACAACTTGTTCTAATTCTGTTTGAGAGTTTATTTCTTGACTTAAGGCATGCGCTAGCCCCAAACCAACTAATGAGACCATATATCCGCCCCCACCAACAGATAGCCAGGTGAGTCCTTTAGCTAAGTATCCTGAAATTTCATTCGCATCCATATATTTTTCTCATAATTTATCCTTTATTAAATTAATGATTAGTTTTTATTTCATTTCTGGTCCAATGTGTCTTGTCAAATCTAAAGAATTAGTACTATTTCTACTTGAATCTGGATTATATATTAAATTATAAGATAAAGGATTATTATAATCTTTAGGAAGAGTAAATTGATTATAAGTTGAATCTGCAATAATTCTTGTTCTTTTTAATCTTCTTTCTTGTTTTATAGGTTGGTTTTTTTTATTTTGAGGATAATCAGGAAACTCAATAGTAAATGCCCCTATAATTGCAATCACTATAGCAATTGGAATAAAAACAAAAGCCCCCATAGGATCACGGCTACTCATAATCATATTGGGCTATTATTATTTATAAAGATATAGTTATTTGAGTAAATCAAACATCCAAAACAACTTGACTAACCCAGTTGTCTTTAATTTTTTTCACAAACATTTCATTATAAGTTATTGCCTTAACATCAATATGAATTTCATAATCTTCTGCATGATTTCCAACAACTTCTGCAATTAAAGATTTTTTATCTTTATTAATTTTAACTTTGATTTTACTAAGAAAAAAATCTTTTGTATCTAATAAAAATAATAATTCTTCAAGAAAATTATACATTAAAGCTTCTAAATCTTTACCCTTAACTTTAAATTTTAATTTTTCTTTTTCCTGAACTTTTCCATCATACATAGCATTAAACATAGCTAATGCTGAATTTTTAAACACATCCTCTAAACTTTTTCCAAATGCCTGAAATTTTATATCTGCAGTATGTTCAAGGAACTTAAATTTAACCATAAAAAGAAAGAGTAAAAAGACTTTATATTTTTAATGAATTTTATTTTCCTCTTTGCCTTCTTTCTTTGCCCTTTAATCTGTATATTTGTTCAGTATATTCATGCCAGGTTTTTGTTGCTTTTATTAATTCTATTTTATTACTATTTAAAACATTTGCAATCATCTTGTCTTTTTTTGGATTTTGTTGATATTTATGTTTAATTTTATTTCTATTAGCATCTTGAGTATAATCTCTAGTAAAAATTATTGGATTTCCCCCATTTGCAATAATATATTTATCATATTTATGGTCTCCTATTACCTCGCTTGATTTTTCCCAATTTTCTATTATTTCTATTAAGCCTTTTCCTTTACTCTCGCCTGTAAATTCTTGCGTATATATTTCAAGTCTATCAGGAGAGTTTTTATTACCCCTATACAATTTAACATATTTCCCCCTAACATCTCCCTCATAAAATAAATTTTGTTGGCTTATGTCAGCATCCCTATAAATTTCTTTACACCCTAAAATTCTAGAAAGAATAAGGGGGGTAACAACTGCCCCTGCTACTTTTAATCCTTTGATCATAAAATTCCTTCTTGATAGATTACCCATATAAAATTCCTATAAAAAGAGTATTTAAATATTCTGGTTAAAACATGAGAATATTTTAGGGATTTTGTAAGGAATTAAGAAGTTATTTAATTTACCAATTTTTTAAAGTCCTTGCAAGTTCTACATAAAACTCTTGTCTTTTTTTAACATCCTCAATTTTATCACAAACATTCGCATCAAGTTCTATATGCGTACAATAAACTCCAACACAAACATCTCTATCTGGCTGAGAAAGTGATTCACAAATTGAAATATTTTTACTATACTTTGCCCTGTCTTTAATACAAGAAACTTTATTCGGAAAATCATCGCAAAAAGATAATGGTTGTTCAAAAAAAGTTAAACAATTAGGATTATCTCCGCACATAGAAATATCTCTCGCTTTTAATGCAAGACAAGTATTCTCATCAGCAGAATCAAGATGCCCACACATATCAGTAGTTATCTCATCAGACTTCCCCCATTGATATAAATTACTCATAAAACTAAAATAACATTGTTCTCTTTCTTCTTTGTTTTCTTGTGCTGTATCTAAATAATCAATATCATCGCAAAAATTAACATTTTCGCTTGACACAGCAAGCATAAAATAACAAACATGTTTTGTATCATCACCAATATGGGTTGCATCTTGACCTTCAATTTTTTTGCAATAAGATGAATCTTCATTTGCATGAGCTAAACAAAGATTTTTCTCATTTTCTGTATCTGCTGATTCACAAAATTTGGCATCATTATTAATTATGGCGAGACAATAATATCTTTGATCATAAGGGGGTCGACCAGATAAAGGAATCTTTTTACATAATTGATTTGAAGGATTATCTGGAATAACTATTTCTTCTAATTCTGAAACAAGCCAATTTTTATCTTCATCCACTCCATTTCCATCATCTACATCACCCTCATCTTCATTATCTCCTTCTCCAATACCCTCAAGCATATCACAATTATTTTCTTGAGAATCCCATTCACATTCTAAATGCAATAAACATTCGTCTTGATTACCATCATAATCTGGACAGAAGACTTCTTTTTCTCCACTAAAATAAAAATACCCAGCAATAGCTAATATGACAATTCCTGCAACTATCTCAATTACCACACCCTTTTTCATTTAAAACATCCAATCAAATATTTTTTTTATTATATTATTAGAATTAGAATTTTTTACAACTTCTCCTGTTATTCCACCATCTCCTCCAGAATCTTCACTATTACTTTCACTTCCACTATTTCCATCCGAACTTGATTCGCTACTATCTTCTACTGAATTATCTATAGAATCAGAGGGCGGACCATCCTCTCTTGGCTCAGGGACTATTACACCCACAATTCCGTCTGGTCCTGGAGCAACATCATTATCAATTACATTAGGTGCAGGAGTTACATCTTCATTATCTTTAGTAATTTGATTTTCCACAGAATTTTCTCCTTTTGCGATTTCCATTTCTCTTTTTTCTATTTGTTTAGCAACTTCTATTTTGACTTCAGGTTTTAATCCATCATCTCCATTTGCTACTTCTGTTTTAACTTCCCATGTTAAACCTTCATCTCGTCCCCCATCTTTACCTACACTATTTTTAACAACCCAATTTTTAATTTCATTGTCAATTTCTCCAATCCTCGTTTCTATTTCCATAATTCTATTTTGCCCATTATCCTCACCCTTAACTATTTCTACTTCTCTCTTTAATGTCTGCCCTTCTTTTCCATTAACTTCCACAACCCATTCTGCTGTAAGTTCTGTTTTTTCTTCTTCTAAAATATAAACTTCAAAATCTTCTGCTAAGTTTTCTTCTTGATTTATTTTTTCTTTAATTTGAGAAGAACTTGCTTGAACTTGTTCTGCAATATTCAAAGAAACTTTTTCTTGAACTAATTGAAGTTTTTTCCAAGCATTTTTTAAATTCCTAGATGTGTCTTCTTCATCTTCATTGTTATTATTCTCTATTGCAGAATAAACTTCCTTCTCTTTAATTTCTAAAGCTAAAAGAACTTTATTATCTCCAGAAGAAAAAAATAATTTAACATTGTCAACAAATCTATTAAATCCAGAATAAATTTTTATTTGATCCTCATTTTGAGATTGTTCTTTAGCAAGAACTAAGGGTGAAAAGAATAATATGCCTAATAAAACTAAGACTATCACTTCTTTTTTCATTAAAAATAAAGGAAAATAGTGTATAAAAAGTTATCTTTTCAAAGAAAGTGTTGCTTTCTCCAAATAATTATCACACTTTTCCAATAGTTATTTAAATATTATCATATTTAATTTAAAATTTTTTTTGAGATTAGCACTAAATAACCCAACAAAAAATCTTTAATTGTTTTGGAGTATATTGTGTTAAATTTGCAGAGATTATTGTTGACTGGACATAAAGATTTCTCATAGGAGAACTTTCAACTTGGCATTCTTCTTGAATTGTGCTACATATTCTTGCCTCACATTTTAAATAACTAGGAATTTTTTGGTCTATTGTATTATTAATTCCTTGAGAAAGACTAATTCTCAACACATCACTTCTAAGAGAATCATTTAATTGTATTTCTTTTAGTATGGATTTTTCTAAATTATATATTTTTTTTGAAACACCACTATTTGTGACATCACTCTTACTTATGATTATTAATGCAACACTTGTTATTAATAATATAGCAATAAATGCTTCTACAATTTTTATCCAACCTTTTTTATTTTTAATAAGTTTTTTCATTCTAGTGTTCAGTTCATAAAATTCCTTAATTTTTCTTTTTATACTATATACTCTTTCCATTATTTCTCTTGTTTGTTCTTTAGTAATTATTTCACAATCTTTCTTAACCTCATAATAATTTTATTAAGGAAAGCATAAACCTTTTCAGCATATTCTTTATCTAATATCTTTCCATAATAAGTTATTGAATTTCTCAAATATCTTAATTCATTCAAAAAAGATAGCTCACTGTCAGGAAAACCTAATTTTTTAAGATATGAAACTTCTCCCTCGTGTGCGTAGCTTCCAGATGCAGAATATCCTTCTAAAAGAAGTTTTGCTCTTATTAGTTCCATAATTATATCATAACAATCTTTTATTATAGAATTAGCATTAAATTCATCTATATTCATTATTTTAACCCTATTCTTCAATCCTTTCAAAGAGGTTTCAACTTCCTTAAGCAAAAAATCAGCTCTTGGTTTATCTGCAGCTTGCTTTTTTACTATTCCCTTTTGCAAATAATATTCAAATTCTTTAGGCATTTTCATAGATCCACACTCCCTGACAAAACAATACCGTTTAGAATATTATCCCTCAAATGTTTATGAATTTTCTTAAATGAAAGGTAGAAATTAATTATAATTGTTCTTTCAAGTTTTTTGTTAAAATCTGCCAATTTTATATCCTTACCCTTTGTTCCTATTATTGCAATATCAATATCAGATCTATTTTCTTCTGTTGAATTAGCCCAAACATCATCTCCTCTTGAATAACTTCCAAAAAGAATAATTGTTGTTCCAGGAAAGCTTTCTTCTAAGAATTTAGCAAGTCCAGATTCATAAATCAGTTTTAAATTTTCAATTCGCTTTAGTTCAATTGCTTTTTCATCATCCCTATTAAATCCAATAGAAAGCAATCTAATCTTATCTGCTTTTCCTATTTTTATTAACCCCTCTTTTTCTAGGTCTTGTAAAGCTTTAGAAACAGCTGTAGGAGATTTTTTTAATGGTCTGGCGATGCTTCTTAAATTGAAGTTATGACCTGCTTTTATACAGAGAAACCTAAATATTTCTGCTTGCAGTCTTGTCCATTTTATAATATACATGTCCATTATATATGACACGTGTCTATTTTAGTTTATAAACATTTCTACATAATATTGGATAAACAAATTCATTTCTTCTTTTGGTTTTAGTTGATTTACCCCCAAGTTCTGATGTTTAAGGTTCCAATTAAAATATTTGCAGATTCATCAACATATTGCACTGAAATTTCTTCAGCATAAATACTAGTAGAAACATCTTTTTCTTCCACCCCTATAGATGTTTTATTATTTAATATAAAATTAAATCCAAACTCACCCCCAGCATAAAGGTTTAATTCATTTTTTAATCCTCCATAATCATTTTCATATTTTTGTTTTAACTCAGATATTTTATTTATAGAAACATATTTGTTTGCTTTTGTTAATCCAAGTGTATAGTTGATTGGTGTTAATTCTAGACATGAAGATAAATAAACAGATCTATCACCAAATAATTCTGCTTCATAAATTTTAAAGAAGTTAGAATCACTATTTATTTTCAAAGCACTTATTTTTTCATAACCTAATTCATTATTTAATTTGTCTTTAATTACAAGATTTGAACTAGAAATAAAATTAGGATTTATTATTTCAATACAACTAGCACTTCCTAGATAATCTATAATTTTAAGAGTAGTAATATTTACTTCAACAGAAAGTTCCTTTATTAAGTTTATTTTTAAGTCCTCTAAAATAAGTTCAGTGTCTTTTTCTGTTTTTATTGAAGGTTCTAAAATACCATATAAGAAAATTAAAAATACTATAAAGATTGTAAATGAAATCATGATTCCTATATGTGACCCTTTTTTATTCATAAAAAATAAAAGGAATTTGTATTTATTAAATATGTGTTTACCCAAAAAATAAATTAGTTCCAGCCGAGACTAAGAATGAAATTAGCATTAGAGTAAAAGAATGTTTTATTCCTGCCTTTATGTTTCCTTCTGCTAGTTTTCCAATTGCTAACCCACTAAAAAAACCCTGAATTAGAAGTAGATATAGAAATGCATTGGATATTTCTTCTGTGCTAACCGCCCCGCCCCCTTTTGAAATATTAAGTTCACTGCTTATTCCTGGAATCTCACTCACCATTGGAAGTATTTTAAATTGCATAACTAAAATTATTATCATAAATACAAAAAAGATAATATATCCCTGGACAACAAGGGTGGATATTGTAGATTTTCTTTCTTTTTTTAATTTATCTGACATACTTACTGCTCCGGCAACTGATTCGAGTATTTCTCCAATATTTCCTCCTGCTCTTTCTGCCTGGCCTATTAATGTAAGAGCCCTTGAAATTGATTTATTTCCAACATCTTTTGAAAATACTTTTAGGGCTATGTTTAAGGGAATCCCTAAAGAAATTTGATTAGCTAATTTTTCAATATTCTCACTTAAAACTCCATAAAATTTATTTTTTAAATTTATAATACTTTTACTTATAGGAGTTCCTGTTTTAACACTCTCTACTAGATTTCTAGCAAATTCTAAGAACATCTCTTCTTTTTCAGAAGCTATTCTATTTTCGTTTATTATCGCAAGAATAAATGGAAAGATTCCTATTAAAACCCCAAAACCAATTAAAAGAAAGAAAAATTTTGTATTGATTAATATGACTGATAAAATTATCATTGCAAGTGATAATATTATTCCAATCCAATGTATTTTTGTTATTTTCATTTTATTCTGTAGACCCTTTCAAATGCAAAAAACCTAAAAAAATAATATTTGCTAATGAAACCCCCAATATCATTATTAATGTAATCATTGAAGGAGTAATCCAACTTAACCCACTTATACTCATCATCATTAATAAAAGCATTAAGATCATTGGGGCGGCAATAACTACACTTATGTAAATATCCATAAATGTTTCAGCAGCTTTTGTTTGTTTTTCTTTGTCAATTCTATGTTCAAAAAGAAGTGTTTGAGATCTTTTATCAAAGAATTCTGGAAGGTCACCCCCTGAATTTATTGTTGTTGCTACACCATTTAATAAGTCTGCAAGTTTTTTACTAGGGCTGTTGAATGCAACATTTCTAAGAGAAGTAGCTAAATTATATCCATAAACATTAGTTTCATTAATTATTTTTATAAATTCTTTTTCTATTGCAGGATATTCTTTTGTTGAGATGATTATACTGAATATTTTTCCAGGTTCAATTAGTGATCCAGAAATAGCAGCCATGTGTATTGTAGCAAATGGTAGTTCTCTGTTAATCTTAATTTCAGCAGTTTTTTTTTCTAAAGATGGATAAAAATACATAATTAAAAAAGTTGCTATTGGAACTATAAATAAAATCCAAAATACCTTAACAAATCTTGTACCTAGGTTTTCTGTAACAGAAGTTATTATTGGAAAACTAGACCCAATATTAAAAAATAAGAAAAATAAAAATATAACAATTCCCCCTAATACTGAAAACAAGGTGGTTAACAAAATTATAGATATATAGGTGATTGGTGTAGTTTGTATTTTTGATTTTATAAGGTCTCTTCCTAAGGTCCTGAATGATGTTTTTTTAATTAAAGAAGTAGCGAGGCCAGAAAAAGTTTTATTTGCTAATTGAAGATATCTACTAGGTTTTTCTCTTTTTCTCTTTTTCTCTTTTTCTTTTTTCTTTCTAAATCGTTTTAGAGTTTCTTCTTCAAGTTTTGATATTCCCATATTTATTTTAGGTTTTTCAGTTGGGATAAATGTTTTTTTAATTGGAACCGAAATTCTTTTAACATTTGGTGTTTCCTTTATTTGAAGAAGGGGTTTTGAAAGGTTTATTCTTTCAAGATTGATCATAATATTTTTACTTATTGTTTTCAATGAATCTTTTAAAGAATTTATCTGAGAATCTAACATCTTTTTTTCAGCAAGATTATCTTCTTTATCCAGAGAAATAAATAAAGATTTTAATTCCCTAATTATTGTTTTCTCTTTTGAAATATTATTTTTTAATTCTTTTACAAAATCCTTTTTTGAAATCATTTAATTTCTCCATTAATTTTTTTTTGTACCTGTAGAATAAATTTTTTTGCTTTGTTGAATTTTTCAGAGTTTTTACTATTGTATGCTTGTTCTAGTTGAATCCCAGCTTCTTCAACAGAATTAACTATCTGATTAAGAAATTCTATATGCTCTTTTTCCATTTTTCGCTTCTTTTTAGATATTTTTTTATTATTTCTTTCCTTAATAATGAAATCTCTTTTATTATACTTTTTGCTTCTTCTACAGGAATATCTTTTCCATAGTAATTTATCTGGTTTTTAATCTTCCTAAATTTGTTAAAATTTACAGAAGAGCTTTTATCGTGACATATTTCTTCTAAAAATGCACAAAAACATTCGTGATTATATATTTTAAAACATTTTTTTATTACTAAAACTTCAAGAATTTCTCTTAATGATTCATAGCCCACACTAACTTTAGTAGAAGCAGTTGTTTCATCAAGTTCTAATCTTTTATTGCTCTCAAATTTCTTTTTACTTGATTTAATAAGTGAGTTAATTAGATTTGTATCTATTTTAATTCTTTTTACAAGTTTTTTATCCTTACATTCTTTCCAATCCATTATATTATTTCCCCTCCAAGAACATATCCATTAAGTATATTCATTTTAAGTTCTTTACTCTTTATTTTATCTATTGAATCAAATTTAAATGATTGTATGTTTCTTTTAATTTCCTTTTCAAACTTTTCAAAATTAACTTTTTTACTTATTTTACCAAACACTGCTAAATCAATATCAGAGTCTTTTTTTGTTTCTAATTTAGATAGGGATCCAAACAAAATAATATAAGGATAATGGAGATTATCATTTAAATATTCAATAATTCTTTTTAATTTTTCCTTCCAGTATATTCTAGATAAATCTTTTAAAACAAAACTTTCTCTGTTGGCTCTAAATAATAAATACCCTCTTTCTCCTCTTTTTTTGAGTAAATTTTCTTTTTCAAATTTTTTTAATAAATTTGATGCTGTTGGTGGGCTTACTCCCATAAGTCTAGAGTATTCTCTGACTCCTACCTCAATATAACAGTCCTCAAAAAAAGGTGAAAGATTGTTAATTATATTTAACATATGTAAAGGATACTTAACAGATGTTTATAAATCTTTACATTTAATATTTTAACTTTTACATAATCCCAAATTTTCTTAGGGTCTGCTCTGGCTTTTTATAATATTGGTTAATTACATCCTGAACTTCTTCAAACTTAAAAATCTTATTTTTATATAAAGCATAAATCAATCGAACTCTTTTTTTAAATTCTAGTTCAAGTTCCTCTAGTCTTAATCCATATCTTTGAGAAATTTTTTCAAATATTTTGCTATTTTTCTTAAAGTAAAACTGATCATCACGAGGATTCCATTTAAAAGGGGTATTTGTCAAAGCTATTCCATTTGAATTTATATTAACAATTTCAGCTATTTCCTTAAGTTTTCTTGTTTCTTGTTTATTTACTATTGCATGAGTCATAATACAAACACAATCAAGAATATTTAGCAGAGTTGGAGAAAGTTCAATTGGAGGAGTTTCTAATCTTTTTATCACAGTATCTACAGAATCTGCATGCATTGTGCTTAGAGATGAGTGTCCTGAGGCCATTCCTTGAAATAAAACATAAGTTTCTTTTCCTCTTACCTCCCCCACTATTACATAGTCTGGATTTTGTCTAAAAGAACTTTTTAGTAAGGTAAATAAATTTACTTCACCAGCTTTTTCTATTCCTGTAGCATTTCTAACAATACTTGGAAGCCAGTTTTCTCTTGGAAGGTTTAATTCCCTTGTGTCTTCAATTGAAACAACTCTTGCTTCAGGAGGAATAAAAAATACAATAGCATTTAACAAAGTGGTTTTTCCAGAAGAGGTTCCTCCAGTAATAAGAAGATTCATTTTGTACTGAATTAATATCCAAAGATAAGCAAGCATTTCTGCACTTAAAGTTTTTAATGATATTAATTGGGTTGGAGTCCAGGGAGTTTTTGTGAATTTTCTTATTGTAAATGTTGGACCTCTGCTAGTAATGTCCTTGGTGTATGTAGCATTTACTCTGCTCCCATCAGGTAAACTACCATCTAAAATAGGATTAGAATAAGAGATATATTTACCACATCTTTGAGCAAGTTTTTCAACAAAATTTGACAGCTTATTACTGTTTTTAAATTTAATATTTGTTTTTATGTTTCTGTACAGTCTGTGCACAATATAAATAGGAGTATTAATTCCATTACACTCAATATCTTCAACAAAATAATCTCTTAACAAAGGATCTGTTTCATTAAATCCTATAAAATCCCTGGCAAGATAATAAAATATTTTTTGATAAGATTCATAAGGTAAATCTATTCCAAGTTCGATAGCAAGTATTTTAAATCTTTTATCAATATAGTCTAAAAGAGTTTCTTGATTTTTTTCTATGACAGTATCAAAATTAATCATATCCCTCATCGCAGAAATTATCTGGTTTTTGTAAATGATTTCTTTCTCATTAAGATATGGCTCTTCAACTTCATAAACTAATTCATATTCTTTAGGATCCCAATAAATATGTGCAAAAGAAAAAGGAGATATAAGGCTATATCTTACATTTATCTTACTTTTATCTTTAATCTTCTTTAAATGAGGTATTTTTGGAGTAAATTTTATTTCAACTCTTTGGTAATTTTGTATGTTTATTCTTTTTTCTTTTTGTAACATTTTAATTTAATTCAACATCTATTATTGTTGGTGTTCCTCCTTTATTTGAAAAAAATACATTATAAGGTGTTGGAGCCTTAGGAATTATTTTTAATTCATCTATTGAATTAAAAGTTATATTATATGTATTATTATAAGTCCTTGTTAAAGTGACTTTATTAGAATTACCTATTTTTTCAGTGTGTACAACCAATGTCCCATAAGATATATCTTCTCCTGGTTGGCTATACATATCCTTGCTATCCATCTCAAATACAATTTTATCATTTTCTGAATCTATTTTTAACACACCTTTTCTTAATCCAAGCTCAACTAATCTTTTATTTCCTAATCCTCCTTCATCTAGTTCTAAAATGATTGTATCTATATTTTCCATTATAGTGATTGATTGTTCAATTATGGCTCTATCTTGCATTTCATCTATTTTAGGTTTTACAAAAGATAATACTAAACCAATCATAACTAAGGCAATTAGGGTGTAAATTACTGTCTCTACCCAAATTTGACCTCTTGTTTTTTTCTTCATAATATACCTCTTTTATATTCTTTCTTTATAGTATTTTAAATAGAAATCAGTTTATAATATTTTTCTTTCAAGGGTTAAACCTGTATAATGGTTGTTGTGATTATTTTTAGTCCCTACTGGAATTATATAAATTTGTTGCTAATTTTTCTAACATAGAAGTATTTTCTACATTTTTGATCCAATTTCCAGGGATTTTAGAAATACTATTATATGCTCCACTAATTGCTCCTGTAATACAAGCAATTGTATCTGAGTCACCATCTGTATTAGCTGCTAATAATACTGATTTTTTATAATCATTTGGTGAACTTAAAAAACAATATAAAGAAGCTGCTACAGCTTCTTCTCCTATCCAACCATCTCCAAGAAAATGAACACCTTTAATTAAATCTAATTTTTTAGCTTGAGATATTTCTTTTATTTTTGAATTAAATTCATTAACATCAAAGTTCATTTTTTTGCCTGTTTTTTCCATAAAATCAATTAACATTGTTTCATACTTGTTTGGATCAACATTTTTAACAGCCAAACTTGTAAGATAAGCTGTTGCAATTCCAGATGCAATTCCAGAGTTATGTCCATGTGTACATTTACTTACTGCATAAGAAACTTCTGCAAGTTTTTCTTCACCATTAAAATAAAATAAACCTATTGGTGCACTTCTCATTGCTGCACCACAACCCTTTGAATTATTATCCCCTGATTTTCTCCAATCAATACCTTTTTCTAAATTCCTACATCCAGATAAACATGTATTTCCAGGAGCCCTGTTATTTTCAGGATCATGAAGCCATTTAACAAATTCATTAGAAACATATTTCATCACATTATCAACTGAATAATGTTCTCTACTTGCTTTTATTAGTCCATTAGCAACAGCTATGCTCATTTGTGCATCATCACTATATTTTTTTCCAATAAAATCTGTTAATCCTTTTTCTCCAAATAATTTTTTAATTTCAGAATACCTCATAAATTCTACAGCATAACCTAGTTGATCTCCTATTGCTAAACCATAGACTGCTCCTTTAAACTTACTTAAAAGGTTGATTTTCTTCATAAAATCTAATTTCTAGAAGCCTTTATAAACTTTCTTAGTGACCTAAAAAATACTATTCTACAGGTTTTAATTTAAGAATTTTATAATCTGTTAAAGGTTCTCCAACAAATATTTCCCTTTCATAGCTAAGAGCATCAGATGCTTCATAATCTCCTTTCCCATAAGGTATTTCTCTTACAAGTGGATTTTCCATATCAACTTTTGCTTCTATAAAAACTTTAAATTGTGGTTCAGGTGTCCTTTCAAATTTAGTATCTCTATAAAAAACCTCTGCAGCAGATTTATCCCAACTTGTGCTTAAACCAAATTTATTAGAATTAGGTCCAACTTCATGAACATGAAAAAGAGAAACTTTTTCTATCCCAATTCTTTCAATCTCTTCTTTTGCTGCTTCTGCAAATTCATTAGCACCACCATAATTTTTGTTATAATAAGGTTCACCTTCTATTATTTTTGACAACATTTTTTTACCTATAACATCCCCCCTATACACTTTCCTAATCATTCCTCCAACTCCAGCCAAATCCCCGTTTTGCATATCTTGTTTTAAAGAAGTTGGTTGACCCATAGAAGTAAGGGCTTCTCCAATTCCTGCTAATAAAGGATTAGGACCCCACATATCACCTTGTGTTTTTGACAAATGAGTAAAAGATTCTCCAATTTTTCTAAGACCCCAATTGATAGGATTATCAACAGGTTTATTAATAAAATTATGAATATTACTATCTCCGTCTGCATTCCCACTAGGATCAATATACTTCAAAGGATTATTTTTAACATACACATATCTATTTAATGAAAGAGGATCAGCAATTCCTCCCCTTACAACATCTGCTTGCATAAATCTTCCTAATTCAGATTTATAATATCGAGCACCATAA
>JAHIWS010000029.1 GCA_018815925.1 Nanobdellota archaeon
AAACAGCATAACACTCATTAAGTTGAGCAGGGGAGTATCCACTCCTCTGTCCTTTTATAATCAGAATGATAAATAAAAATATTCAAAAAAAGAAAAGGTTAAAAATTAAGATGTTAGATAATTTGATAAAGTTAGAAAAAGGTGATTGTAGATATTGTGGTTGGGATTGTGATGGAGAACATAGTCATAAAGAAGATAAAGAATTTATTGATATTTGTGATGATTGTTTAAATGATAAGTTGGCTAAAGAAGAATTAAAAGAGGTTAATAATCAAGATGACAAACAAATGTAAAAAATGTGGATACGAATGGGAAAGTAAAATAGATAACCCTGTAAGTTGCCCACGCTGTAAAAGATACGATTGGAATGAAAATCAAAAAAAGGATAATGAATCACATAATAAACTTAATAACACAAGACAAACTAAATAAAATACTATTCATAGTAATAATAATTGCCTGTCTTTTGATATGGTTAATAACAAAAATAAAATGACAAACACACAACAAAAACTAATAACCTTTGAAAAATACATTAAAAGAACTAATTTTAATTATCCAAATTCAAAGAAGAATATGCTCTGGAAATTCCACGAATTATTTATGGAAGAATTAAAAGGAACAGAAACAGGAAATAAATTTAGGGAGAAATTGAAATGACAAGATATTGGAAATTAGATATTTTAAGAAAGTTAATCAAATTAGAAGAAGAAAGTGGTGAAAAGGCAACAATTACTATGAATTATTTAACTTACTTAAAAAGAATGTTAGAATTTAACAAAAATGAGGAAGATTTGAAATGAATAAACAAAATCAACCTAAAGGTTGTAAACCAATAAAAGAAATAGAGGAATTGAAAGAAGAAATTAAAAGAAGAAATCTAATTCATAAAGAAGAAGCAATTAGATTGAAAATTGAACCATTAGATGATAATGGATGGTGTGATACTATTGAATTAGAAACAAAACTACAAACACTTCAAAAAGCAAACAAACAATTTGCAGAAGTTTTAGGGGAAGAAATGTATTTTTTAGAGTGTATAAAAGGATGGAGAAGTTGGGGTAAAATGTCTGTATTTGTTAAAAAAAATATATTAAATAAAATATCACACCTCACACAATTAAAAAAGGAATATGAAGAGGCAGGGAAATGACAGAACTTAAAACTTTAAAAATGAAAGAAGAACACGAATATCCATCAGAAGTTTTTATTCAACATATAAGTAGACCAAAAGAAGAAGTTTGTAAATGTGGACATTATGTAGAAATGTTAGCAAGTAAAGGATTTGTATGTTTGCATTGTGGGAAAAAGAAGTTTAAACCAAATCATACCCCGAAGGGCATAAATAGTCAGCAGACAAAACCAGTAATGAGGGTTTTTAGTAAAAAGAAGTTTAGACAATTAGCAAATAAATATGAATTTACAACAACTATTGTTAATGATAAAGTAAGAAATGCAAAGAATATAGATGTGTTGGTTTTACAAACTAATTTTAGAAATGGGAAACATTGGATAGATAATGCTTGGGTTTTAAATGAAGAAAGTCCAGAAGTTTTTATGGAATTAATGTTCGGAAGAAATCATAATCTGCAGACAAAATCTGCAAGTAGTTTGACGGGGGAGTGCGAGAGTGTACATTGCGAACTCGTTTTAGCGAAAAGTGAGGACAAAACTGCAGACACAGAGCCAGATAGGGCGCTAAGTACTAAGTCTGGCTCTCAAACTCAAAACAAGGAAATCAGAAAACTAAAAAAATACTATGAAGGAGGAAGGGATTTATTGAACAAGACCATAGAGGACTTAATGAAAAAGTTAGATTCTAAAAAGCAAGAAATTGATGAGAATAATCAATTCTGTAGAAAATGTGAGAGAGAGCAAAAGCAAAAAGAAAAAGATTTTTTGAAGGAGTTGAAAGAGGGAATGATTTATGAATGGGATTTTTGTAAGAAAGCAAAAGTAGAGCCAAGTATCCATCCAAGAAGAATTATAGAGTTTATTGACACACTTTCTAAAAAGCATGGGATAGGAGGGGGAGAATGACTTTTAAAGAAGAAGAATTTAAATTAGAAGAAGAGTTGATGGATAAAATTTTAGATGCTCAGGAAGATTTTGCTAATTTAGATTGGATTAGCAAAGACCAAGCACTTGAAATTATTACACAGGTTTTTTCAAATTATAGTCCACAACTCCAAGAAGATAAAATTAACATTATAAAGAAATTAATCACTGAAATCAGGGAAGATAAAAATATTATGAAAGAATTAAACAAATGGATGAAATCTTTAGAATGAAAAAAGAAATTTATAAAATAATTGATGAATTTACAACAGACGAAGAAATGGAAAGTTTATGTAGTAATGGAGTTGTTTATAAAAAAGGTTGGAAAGCAGAATTAAAAAGAAAAATTGGTAAAGTGCTTAAAAATGAAACAAAAACTTGAAGAAATCAAAGAACAATTATACCCTAATACCCTAAAGGGCACGAGAGGGCATGAAGGAGGGAAAGATGATAAGTAGTAATATTATCTCTATGAGAAATGAAGGTTTTTATAAAGGGATTAACAGAAAGAAATTAAGCAAGGTTTCCAGTGGAAGGTTCGTCTTCCGTTATATTAAACGAA
>JAHIWS010000006.1 GCA_018815925.1 Nanobdellota archaeon
AAATAATAATCTGCTTAAAAAACTTTTTGCATCCGCATTAATTTTTATTTCAGGAGCATTTATTTTTTCTTTATCTAATGGCTTCACAGGATTTGTAGTATCTAACTCTGGCTCTTCATCAACAATTTCAATTGTTTTAATTATTGTTTCTTTAATTACTGGGTTTTGGCTTTTGTTTGAAAAATAATAGTATATATTGATAATTCCCTACTTATTTTTTTCTTTTGTAGATTAACCTTTTTTCATTTTTTTGATGCTTACTACTACCCCTGCTCCAAAAATTAGTGCTACTAACAAGCTTAGTCCTGACCATTCAAACATTTTTTTTGTTAATCCTGATTTCTTATTAGAATATTCTGCAAATAAAGTGTCTTTTTCAATATCTTTGGATTTTCCTTCATAAATATTAATACTTTTTTCTAAAATTGAATCTTTTTTGTTTGCATCTATATTTAAAGAACACAAAACACTATCCACTTCTTTAATTTCATAAGGTAAATCTAATCCTTTTTGCAATTTGTTTCTTTCAAATTCTAATATTTGAATGGTTTTTTGTATGTTGTTGTAATCATTTATTATTTGTGGTAATTCTTTATCCGATAAATTGTAATAAATTGGGGGAACAAACATACTAATGAGTCCTGCCGTATATCCTGCAAGGCACCACTTTCTGATTTTATTGTATTTATTAGTTTTTTGTTGAAGTTCGCTAGTTGTTAAGTAAGGTTTTTTCATTTTTTGTTTGTTTAATATAAAAAAAAGGAGAAAGTAAAAAATAAAAAAATAAAAAAAAGAAAAATTAGTAATAACTTTCTCCGAATTCTTCTGATTTTTCAGGTTTCTTTCCTATTAAAACAATTAAAACAATTAGCAATACTAAGAAAATTATTGCTAAAATAACTGTTAAAATAACAATTGGATTACTTGTGGTTGAAGTTTTAGCTTCACCAGTAAAATTAACTGTTTTAACAAGCTGACTGTTCATGTCGAAAATATTGACATCAAAACTATATGCACCGTCTGCATTTGGACTTACTGCTATTGTTTCACTTGAACCAGCTGGAATAAAAACAATACTTTCACTTACACTAGCTGGAGATTCAGGAATAACTCTATACCCAATAACATTGTTAGTTGGGTTTACAATCCATAAGTTATCACCAGAAACAAATACAGTTGTTTCAAAGTCATTTTCAATAACAATCTGCTTAGCTGCACTAGAAACTGTGTCTTCATTTCCTACTTCTACTTCAAGTGTGTAAACACCTGCTGCAACACCATATGGAACTTCTAAATATAGTTGACCTATAACAGTGTCTTTGTCATCTTCATCACAGTGTCTTCCTAATGTATCGTCAGTCCAAGGAAAATTGTCATCTCCTTCATCGTCATCTTCATCACACTCAAGTGCGACAATGTCTCCAAAATAAGCATCTCTTTGAAGGCCTAATTCTGGAATACTAACAACAACATACAAATCATCTAAGTCATTATAACCAATATTTTTTAGAACAATATCTACTGGAAAAGTTTCACCAGCTTCAATTGTTTGTGGGATACTGATAGACTTAATGTCTGTGTTATATGAAGGTCTTTCAACTTCTAAGACATATTCGTTTTCTGTGTTATAGTCAGCACCATCAATCTCTACATGAAGAGTTAATTCATCAAAAAGTTCATCTTTAAGTTCATATGGAACTTTTATAGACAAAGTTTTGTGATATTGTCTGTCTGGTCTAACATCAAAAGATCTAGTTTCTGCACTAGTATCATCTTTATTGCCTTCAAGCTCTATTTGAACAGTTACATCTTCGTCATAGAACTCAGCTGTAAACCAAACTTCAACACTAACTGTATCACCAGCAGTAAGAGGGACAATAGTGTCTTCAAGGAGTTCTCCACTATCAACTATTGTTATTCCATCAACTTCTACTTTAGTGATGTCGAAATCAGCAGCACTTACAGTAGCAACTAAACAAAAAACAGTCATTATTGCTATGAAAGAAACTAAAAGTTTCTTTGTATTCATTTGCATTTTTAAAAATTTAATTACCCAGAAAACATTGTTTTCTGTTGCTTTTACAGACATGAAAATCGTTTATAAACTTTATGGTGACAACATATAATCTTAATCTTCTAGTACTGAATGTTAGTTACAGGGGGTGACATCTTTTAGAAGCTTTATTAATTGAGAATATTTGAAATATGAAAAGCAATCTTTAAAAAGTCTATTTAAAATTAGTTTTTATGGAAATTATAAATATAGATAAATTACCTGAAAATGGAACAAAACCAATTAGTAGGGAAGCATTAGCAAGGTGTGTTGAATTATCATCTTTTTTAAATGATGATTCTGAATTTGTATCTAAAATAAGGAATGATAATAGTTTTGATGTTGTTTTAATATCCTCAGGTTTTGTTGAAAATATGAAAGTGACTTTTGCAAAATATAATGGGAAAATACCTTTATATGATTGTTATTGTGGACATACAATAGAGAAAATTATTAATCAACTTTCTTATACACCCCAGCATTATCACAATTCTTTTAGTTCTGCTGTACGATTATCCTAAAAACCCAACAATTGAATATTTGTATCATTACTTGCGAAGTTTTTAGCAGCAATTATTTTACACCCTGCATCTTCAGCAGTTTTTAAAATAGAACTTGTAACTGTACCATCAATTACAATTGCAAATATTTTCCTATCTGAGTTTCTTAGTGAATTACTCAATCCTCTTACAGAAACATTTTTTGTTTCATTTAAAGAATCATCTAAAATAATAGCTTTTTCTGAATCTTTATTTTCTTGGAATATTTTTTTAAGTTTTTCTTTGTCCTCTTCATTAATATCTAATTTTTCCTGATCATCTCCTCTTCGAGGAGTTTTTTGCCTTTTCTCCCTGGCAAAAAACTCTTCTACTTCAACTTTTTTTCTTAGTTGCATTAAAATTTCTTTATTTGTTAGTTCTTCGACTTCCTTTCCATCAGGAGCAGTTGCAATATATTTCACTTCAGCATTATCAGTAACATTTTGAGCAATAAGTTTTCCACCCCTATCGCCATCTATAAATAGAGTTAGGTCTTTTTCTCTTCCTAATTCCTTAATCTCTCCTGGAAGTTTTGTTCCATTCATAGCAATTACATTTTTAACACCATTTCTTAAAAGATTAAGAACATCTGCTCTTCCTTCAACTACAATGATTTCTTTATCAGAAAGATTTCCACAAGGAAGTTTAGATTCACCATACTCTTTAATTTCAGCCATTTTTGTAGAATCTTTTATTTCATTTGATATTTCTCTTGAATCAGTAGATCCTTTAATGTTCTGCATTAACTTTTTTGCTCTGTCAACAATATAATCTCTTTTGCTTCCACGAACATCTTCTATTTTGTCTACTTCTATCTGAGAATCACAAGGACCAATTCTTTCAATTGTTTCAATTGCAGCAGCAATTAAGGTAGTTTCTGATTGATCTAAAGCTGTTGGAATTTTAATAATCCCGGATGTTCTTTTATCACTTCTTTCAAGATCAACTTCAATTCTTCCTATTTTTCCTTCTTTTTGTAATTCTCTCATCTCTAAATCAGATCCTAATAAACCTTCTGTTTGACCAAATATTGCTCCAATTACATCTGGCTTTTCTAGAGCTCCTTCTACTGAAAAACTAGCATGTATCATATATTTTATTGATACTGGACTTATTTTAGCCATTTTATTGTTTTATCCTTAATTTAGTTATTTGAAATCTTATGATTTCTTAGAAAAATACTTTTATTTCTACCTACCTTTAAACTCACTCAAACCGAAAAATGAATGATTGTGAAATGTGATTTAGTAATAATATTCTTGATATTTTTCTAATATGAAATTATGTGTTTGAGGGTTTAAAAAGTTGTTGGTATGGGGTCTAGTAAATAATTATCTGGTTGTTTGTTTTTGGAGGAATTATTGAATATGAAATGATTATCACTCTGACGCGTGAGATTGAAAAATAATTATAAAGGAATAATTGAAAAAGATTGGGTTTTTGAATTATATTTTAAATAAACTAAGGCTTTTTTATCTAAACCTTCTGGAGGATTATGTAAATCTCCTGCCTTTGCTATTCCTGAAACATATCCCGAAATATAATCAGGATAATTTTCTAAAACAAACCTTTCACGTTCCGCATCTGTTCTTATTTCTTCCAAACGAATCTTCTTAATTTTATCTTCCATAATTTCTCCTTATTTCCTCTATTTTTAAATGTTGTTATGGTGTAAAAATCAGGTATTTGTTTATTTTGAAATTTGAAGGAGTAAATTGTTTAGTTTTTTAGGGGTAGATTATTTACTCTCAAATTTATTTTGTTTTATTAAAATATATTTTTTTCTTCTTTTTGAATTCTTTAAAGCTTTTGGATAAATTTGGTAATTTTTAAAACATGATTACCTTCTGCTACACAAGAATCATAATCAATTACTTGACCTGAGTATTTTTTAATTTTATCCCTAATGCTTTTTTCTTCTCCATTTAAAAAAACCAAAAATGGAAGCCCTTTTTCTGAGAAAGTTTCTAAGATAAATTCAATATTTTTAGGAGAAAAATCAATTAATTGAGTATTTGCTATTATTGCTGCTTTGTATTTAGTATGTTTTAGAGATCCTTTGACTTTTTTATAGTGAGCAAGATGGTTATAGGTTTTATTTGCCCATTCTAAACACCCTATTATATTAGCTTGTTGATGCTCTCCCCCTCTATCAAGGTAAAGAATATCTTTTTTAATCATTTTCAGAATTATTTCTTTTTTGTGATTTCAATACACATTCCTGCAGCAACAGTAGCTCCAGCATCTCTTACAGCAAATCTTGATGTATATGGATTGTCTTTTTGTGTTTCTAAAGCTAAATTACCTTGAGGTTTAATTCTAACCTTAGCAACATCTCCATTTTTTAGAAAATCAGGGTTTTCTTTTATAATCTGTCCTGTTTTAGGATCAACTTGCTCAATAAGTTCTATAAACTGACAAGGAACTTGAGCAGTATGAATATGAAATACAGGAGTATATCCTTTTGCTAATACTGTTGGATGATTAATTACAGCTATTTGAGCTATAAATTCCTCAACAATCGGTATTGGTTGGGCAGCATCGCAAATAACATCTCCTCTTGCAATGTCTTTTTTACCCACTCCTCTTATATTTATTCCAACATTATCTCCTGCTTGTGCTTCTGATAATTGTTCATGGTGCATTTCTATTGTTTTAACTTCTCCTGATATTCCTTCTCCTGTTCTTCCTGGAAGGACTTTAACTTTTTGTCCAACTTTCATAATTCCTGTTTCAATTTTACCAACAGGAACAGTACCAATACCTGTAATTTCATAAACATCTTGACAAGGCATCCTCATTGGTAAATTAGTTGGTAATTCAGGTTGAGGAAACAAATCAAATTGTTCTAAAACTGTTGGACCTTTGTACCAAGGCATTGTTTCTGATTTTTTTGCAACATTGTCTCCTTTTAATCCACTAACAGCAAGAAATTGAGTGTTTTCAGGTTTAATTCCAACTTGCTGCAATAGTTTAGAAACATCATCTTTGACTTTATTGAACTTATCTTCTTTATATTCAACTGCATCCATTTTATTGATTGCAACAGCCACATTTTTAACACCCATTGTTCTTAATAACCATAGGTGCTCAGTTGTTTGTGGCTGGACTCCTGCAGGAGCAGCAATAACCAAGAAAGCAGCATCTGCTTGTGAAGCACCAGTAATCATATTTTTAACAAAATCTCTATGACCAGGAGCATCAATGATTGTGATTTGGTATTTTTGAGTTAAAATTTTTCTATAAGCTAAATCAATAGTAACTCCCCTTTCTCTTTCTTCTTTAATTTTATCCATAACATATGCAAACTCAAAACCAGCTTTTCCGTGTTTTATGGCTTCGTCTTTCAATTTCTTCATTTCTTGTTCAGCAACAGCACCAGTGTCGAATAGCATTCTTCCTACTATTGTTGACTTTCCAGCGTCGACGTGTCCTACAAACACTGTGTTCATATTTGGTTTTTCTTTAGCCATTTCAAAACAACCTATGGTTTTTTTGTATTTTCCCTTTTTGTTCCTGTGAGCCAAATCTTCACTTGCCTCTGAAGGATTTGGGAATTAAAATTCAATTAAGAATTTTAGATAATTATGTATGAAAAAATTAGTTTAAAAATGTTTCGTTAAGTGTTTTTTTTCTTATTTTTCAGAGCTAGTTCTTTTTACACCCATTATTTAATATCTCTTTCATATCTTTTATAATTTTTAAATATCCATGAATCCAAATTAGGATAAAATCCATTTATTTTACTTAATCGTTCTTTTCTAAATTCTCTATAGGTCATAATTTTTTCATCTTTTATGTCAATTTCAGAAGATGGACTTAAACTTAAAAGAAGTTCTAAACATTCAAAATTTTCAGCAATAAAATTTAATTTAGATGTAAATGGATCTGATCTAAATCTTCCTAAAAATTTTCCATTATGCGAAACATCAGTACCCATAAAATTAAAATGTCTTGGGCTTATTTAAATATTATTATATTTAATTTTTCCTCAACAAACTTTTTATACTGGTTTTTTGTTTTGTTTTAATGGAGTTCACAATTCTTCAGTATTTAATTCTTGGAGCGGTTCAAGGAATTACAGAATGGCTCCCATTAAGCTCAAGCGGTATGTTGGTTTTAATCTTAGCAAATTTCTTTAATATAACTTCTGCTTCAGCTCTTGTTACAACTTCTCTTTTTTTCCATTTAGGAACTTCTCTTGCAGCAATTGTTTATTTAAGAAAAGAAATATCAAGGTTTTTCAAAACCATTTTTAATTATAAAAACTCTAAATTAGAAGATAAAAATGTTTTAAAGTTTTTGATAGTTTCTACATTAATTAGTGGAATTCTTGGAATTATTCTTGTAATGCTTTTTTATTATTTTACACATATAGAACTCACAGGAAAAACAATTTCTTTTGCTGTTGGATTAATGTTATTATTTACAGGAATTATTCAAATTAAAAAAAGAAAAATTGGACTAAGAAAAGCAAAAAATCTTAAAACAGGGGATAGTGTGCTTTTAGGACTCGTACAAGGAATTGCAGCACTTCCTGGATTATCAAGATCAGGAATAACAGTTTCTACTCTTTTACTTAGAAAATTTGATGATACTACTGCCCTTAAATTATCTTTTCTCATGAGTATACCAATTGTTTTAATTGCAAATATTTTTTTAAATATCCCTAATTTAATTTTAACCTCAACAGCAATTTACGGACTCTTAGCAAGTTTTGTATTTGGAATTTTAACAATTAGTTTTCTAATGAAATTATCAAAGAAGATTAATTTTTCATGGTTTGTGATTATATTTGCAATTCTAATGCTTTTAAGTGTCTTTGTTTAGGATTTTTAAAATATTCCACCATTTTTTTAGATTTTTCAAAAGGTAGGTTAGATAAGAAAGTCATAAAATCATTTGCCCTAAATGAAAATGGAGAACAAATCTTGCACTTATCCCCTGGAAGATTCTTAATTGTTTCTTGTCTTTGTTTACCTTCCCAAATATTCCAGATATCTTTTTCAAGAATATTTCCATAATTTTTTGCTCCTTTTTCAACAACATGTCCACAAGGATAAATATTTCCATCAGGTCCAATACATGTCCAGAATTTACTTACAAAACACTCTAATCTTGATTCCTTTGAACTAAAACAACTGGAATCTGTTGACTTTATTTCTGATTCGGAATATACTGGAATAACTTTAAAATTTTTATCTTCATAACTTTTTGCTTGTTTTAATAAAAAATTTATTTTATCCCCATGATTTTTTGAGACTGTTCTATCTGTTAGATCAATCCTAAATCTTATCAAATCCACATGACTATCTTTTACCTTTTTTGTTGCTTCAATAATTTCAGAATAATTATAATTTGTAATCACATATCCAGCTTCAACTTGTAAGTTTGAATCTGAAATATCTTTTATTTTTTTAACACTTTCTAAAATATCTTTTACAGTAACTTTGCTTTTTTTTGATCCTGGTTTTGTCAACTCTAATGTTTTTGTTGTTCCAACATCTAAGCTGAGGTCTAGTTTATTTATTTTAGAGATAGACTTGAGATATTTAAAATTATTTTTGTTTTTTCCTAGTAAAATACCATTTGTAAATAATCTTAAAATTTTTTCCCCAGAAAACATCTCTATTGCATAA
Source organism: Nanobdellota archaeon (assembly GCA_018815925.1). Lineage (GTDB taxonomy): Archaea > Nanobdellota > Nanobdellia > Pacearchaeales > GW2011-AR1 > JAHIWS01. The sequence continues at coordinate 8,232 of JAHIWS010000006.1, forward strand.
ATTGTTTGAGGATTTAAAAGGGGTTCACCTGTGCTTCCGCAGAATTTAACTACTTCAATATTAAATTTATTATTTTTGAATTTAAGAACTTGCTCTATTACCCTGTCCATATTTTTTCTAGAATAAAGTTTTTCATCACATTTCTTATATTGCCTTCCAAAACAATGCAAACACCCAGCATTGCATCGTGAAGCTGGTTCAATTTCTATTTCATAAGGAGGGGGACATTTTTTAGATAAAATATTTAGAATTTGTTCTGAATAACATTTTAATAATCTTTTTTCATAAGGAATTCCTGGTTTGTTTAGAAATTCTTTAAATTTCTTTTCAATGTTATTTTTTAAAGGAGCTACAGCTACCATTTGAGTATACTACCTGTTTTTTTAGACTGATTCGAATCAGTTTTAGTGGTATTTTTTTAAATAAGTTGAAAGTGTCTCTATAACCAAATCTTTTTTATTTTGTTGTCCTAAATTCACATCTAAATACACTTCTTCTAGACATTTTTTCACTAATAATTTGTCACCCACTCCAAACTTTATTGGACCTTCTTTTTCAGCCTTTTCAATTAATTCCCTATACATCTCTTGAAAATTCTCATTTTGTTCTATTTGCATTTTATTATTTTTGGGTTGATTAATAATTTTAGTAATTTTTAAAATCTTTTACCTACTCTAAAACCAACAAACCATGTTTTATCATTAAAATCAATTTCTGTTTGTTTTCCTATATCAGTTAAATCTTTTTTTATTATATGGGGGACTCCAATATCCAAGGTATAAAATATAATTTCATCTGGATATTTTTTAGACATATTTAATGAAGTATAAATTTTTCCAGTTGTTAAATTAGCTAAAGTATATGTTTTATTTTTTTCTAATTCATCGTTCAGATCCCATCCGTTTTCAACTGCAATCATTTCTTTAGATATTTCATATCCTAAACCAAGATGCACATCATTTGCTACTTTGACTTCAATTTCTGAATAAATACTAGGCCTAAAAATTTTATTTTTATTAGATAAATATGCTGGATATATATCATAATAAGTGGATCTCTCATAGTGGGTGGGATGACAAAAAATTTTTGATACCTTTTTTTCATTACCTCTTTTTACATTGTGATCCCTCTTCTTTATGCCTTTTTCCTTAGTACTAAAACTAAAATCAAGACTAAGCCCCAAGGTTAATCCAATTTTATCACTAAAAGAAACATTTTCTCCTAGTTTTGTACCTAATTCAATTCGGTCGTACCACCCAACAAAATCATCTTTAATAGGGGCTATATCTTCCCTATACCAATCTTCTTTATGTTTAGGGACATTTCTTATTTCAAATGGAATATTTCTTATTTTATCTACTAATTTAGACTCATATTTAATAGTTAAATCAGCACAAAAAGACAAAGTTGGTGATTTTGCTTGTGTACTTTCTGGTAAATAAGGAATTATTAATGCTCCAGCTAATAAAGAAGTTTTAAGAATTTTTTTTGTAGATTTGAAAATGGTTGTTTTAGAGAGCTTCATTAATACTAAAAAATTAACTAATAAATTTAATTATTTCCAATATTTTTCTTGTATTTCACTTATATTTTATACTTGTAAGTGAGGAATATAGTACACTATAGAATATATTTAATATATATTATATATTCACAAGTAATATAAATATATTTTTCCTTTAAAAAACATGAAAAGGAGAGTCATTAGACAGGGGCATAATACTCTCACAATAACATTGCCTAAAAAATGGGTAGATGAATTAAATATCAAACCAGGAGATGAAATTGATATTTGTGAGAATCAAGGATCTTTGATTATTAACGGGTTACAAAAATCTGATTCTTTAAGCACGACTATTGACATAAAGGGATTTAACATTCCTATGGTTTGGAGATTTTTTCAGTCTGCCTATAGAGAAGGCTATAATGAAATAAGGGTGTTGTATGACTCTAATAAAAAAAATCAAGATGGTGCTTTTGATTTTTATACTACTCAACTAGCATATGAAAAAATGGGTGAGAAAAAAACATTCAAACCTGTAATAGATATGTTGCAGGAAGTTGTGAGTAGGTTTGTAGGGATTGAAATTATGGAACATAAAAAAGATTATTGTGTGATTAGGGAAATGGGGGAGCTAACAGCTAAAGAATTTGACAATTCTTTAAGAAGAATTTTTTTGTTAATAGAAGAATTATTTGACTACATAATTGATAAGATAGAAAATAAAATTATAGGGGATATAAATATCTGTAAGGAAATTCACACAATAGATAGAGGAGTTGATAGATTTGTTGATTATTGTTGCAGAATAATTAACAGAATAAATGATTCTAGTTTTCAAGAGAAAAAACCAATAATGTTTTCAACATTGTTTTTGTTAGAGTTATTTGGAGATGAGTTTAAGTATATTGGAACTCACCTAGCTTCTACAAAAAAAAATATAGACAAAATTTTACCTTTTGCTAAGACTGTTAAGGAACATTTCCAGATTTATTATAATTTATTTTACAAATTTGAGATGGCAACTGCAATAAAATTTGGTGAAAATGATTTTAAGATTTACAATGATTATTTTAAAAGTAAAGAATCAATGAATAAAGATGCTCAAAGTGTAAGAAGACATTTCATGCAGATAAGTAAGTTTATATTTTGCCTAATGGAATTAAGAATTGAGATGGAGTTTTAGGGTTACTGATTTTCATTCAAGCCCTTTCTTTTTCTTATCTTCTTTATAACTTCTCCTTGAATACTTGCAGGAACTTTTTCAAAAACTTGGTCTTTTAATGAAGAAACACCTCTTCCTTCTGTTGCACTTCTAAGATCATTGCTCCACCCGAGCATTTCAGCAACAGGAAGTTTAGCTTCCATTTCAGCATTTGTTCCGTTTTGAGTAACATTTAGCATCTGACCTCTTTTACTTCCAACAAGTTTTGTTATTGTTCCTAAGAATTTATCAGGCATTTCAATAAGGTGTATTTGTAAAGGTTCAAACATTGAGGGATATCCTTTCTCCATAGAACCCCTTATTGCTTCTCTTACAGCAGGGTAAACCTGTGCAGGACCTCTGTGTATTGCATCTTCATGCAATCTTATATCAACCAGAGAAACTTTCATTTTCATGCATGGTTCTCTTGCTAAGGGACCTTGATCCATAATCATTTCAAAAGCATCTAATACCATTTCAATAACTTCTCCTATATGAACTTCTCCTCTTGTCTCATCTAAAAATACATTTCCTTTGTAAATTTCCCTAACATTTCTAATAGTATCTCCAGCCCATCCTAATTCAGAAAGTATATTTGCTAAGTCTTGACTCTTTTTTTTAACTCTCCCTTCTCTTAGTTCTCCTGATTTAATTGATTCATAAATCTCGTCTTCCAGAGGAGCAACTTTAATAAAAAAAGAATTATGTTTATTTGGACTCCTTCCTTCTACAGGGATTGATTCTTTGCCTACTGTTTCCCTATAAACAATAATAGGGGCAGAAGTTTTTACATCCAACCCTTTTTCTGTTTTAATCCTATTTTCTATAATTTCTAAATGTAATTCACCCATACCAGACATTAAACTCTCCCCTGTTTGTTCATTAATTTCCATCTTAATAGAAGGATCTTCTTTGCTTACTTGCTTTAATACTTCAACAAGTTTAGGTAAGTCTGCGGCTTTCATAGCTTCAATAGATTTTGTGACAACAGGTTCAAAAATATGTTTTATTGCTTCAAAGGGTTCTATTTTACTTTTTGAAACTGTTTCTCCTGCGTAAACATCTTTTAATCCTACTAATCCAGCAATATTTCCTGCAGAAACTTCATCAACAATAATTCTTTGAGCTCCTTTGTAAACCGAAACTTGCTGTAACCTTACGTTTCTTTTTGCAAGAGCCATATGAACCTCATCTCCTTGTCTTAAGGTTCCAGAAAATATTCTTCCTGCTGCAACTTCTCCAGCATGTTTGTCAACTACAATTTTTGTTGGAACAAATATAGGTTCTCCTTTAGGGTCACAATTGAGCAGATCTTTTCCTTCTTTAGAATTTATTTCTCCATGCCAAATTTTTGGAATTCTATATTTTTGAGCATCAACAGGATTAGGATGGTGTTTAGCTACCATTGCTAAAATAACCTCATGTAATGGAGCTTTTTTTGCAAGAGATTTATAATTATCATTTTCATAAGCATCAATCACATCTTTGAAAGTGATCCCTTTTTCTTTCATATAAGGAAAACTTAATGCCCAATTATGAAATGCAGAGCCAAAAGCCACACTTCCTTCTCCAACACCAACTTTCCATTTTTCCTTATACCCTTGAGGGGCAATATTTTCTATAAGTTCATTAACATGTTCTATGATTCCTATGAATTTTTTTTCCATGTCTTGTGGAGTTAACTTTACTTCCTTAATCAAACGATCAACTTTATTAATGAATAATGTGGGTTTAACTAATTCTTTTAGAGCTTGTCTAACAACTGTTTCTGTCTGTGGCATAACCCCTTCAACAGCACAGCATAAAATAATACATCCATCAACAGCCCTCATAGCTCTTGTTACATCTCCTCCAAAATCAACATGTCCCGGTGTGTCTATAAGATTTATTAAATAATCTTCACCTGCAATTTTGTGTATCATACTTACCGAAGCAGAATCAATTGTAATACCTCTTGATGCTTCATCATCGTGAAAATCTAGCTTAAGGGCTTTTCCAGCTTCCTCTTCTGAAATCATTCCTGCTCCAAGAAGTAGGTTATCTGAAAAGGTAGTTTTACCATGATCAATATGGGCAGCAATTGCTATATTTCTTATCTTATCTTGTTGCTTCATTAATTTGACAATTTCTTTTTCTGAGGACATCTTAATTGCTTGAATATAGTTAAATTGAGAAATCGGTTTATAAAGTTTCTGTAATGTTTTTGTCTTCATCTAAAAATGAAATTGAATCAATTTCATGATATGTTATTGGAAGCTTAAAACTTAAAAAGAAAATTTTGTCAATGAACCAATTTTTAAAACTATTTCTTTCATCATAGTTTACCTCTATTTCTTGGTTTATTTTATTTTTTATTTTTTGAAATTTTTTTTCCCTTTCTATTGCATTTTCTCCTTGCCACATTGTTTTATAAAATATTTTATTACTTACTTTAATTTTATAATCTGAAGTATATAATAATAATTGCTTAGCATCTTGTAAAATTCCCTTTAGTTTTTTCATTTTGTTCCAATTCTTAATTTTTTTTCATTTGGAGTTTCCAAACCCCTAAATTTTATGACAGAAATTTTATATTCTTCTATAATTTTATTAGCGAGAAGTTCATCTGTTAGTTTATTTGCTTCTTTTTCTGCTTTTGGAGAAGAATTTTTTTTACTTACAAAAGAATTTTTTTTACTTGTTTTTAAATCGTTAACCTCATATCCTAAATTTATAGCAACTTTTTCTATTACTGCTGCCTCTGGATCAAGAACCCCTTCTTTTTTCTTTACTAAAATTTCAACTAAATATTGCATTAAGAATTAGATAACATTAGGTTAATAAGTTTTATTGTTATGAAGATTATTCTACAGGATCATATCCTCCTTTACTTAGGGGATTACATTTACATAATCTTTTAGCAGTCATTAAAGAGCCTTTAAAAGAACCATTTTTTTCAATAGCTTGTTTTGCATATTCAGAACATGTTGGAATATATTTACAAATATCTTCTTTTCCTAATCTTTTTTTTAGTTCAGGACCAATTTCTTTTTGATAGTAGTTAATTTGTTTTAAAAGAAAATTTTTAAAACCCGGGACTTCTTGTTCTGTTTTTTGTTCTAATTGGCTTGGTTTTTTATCAGATAAAGCTTCTCCTCCAACACTTCCAGACCCAATTAATAACAAAGCCGAAAGAGCAGAAATAGTACAACATCCATTAATAGGTTGTGGAGAATTCTTTTCCATGTATCCATTCATATCTTTCCAAGAACTTTAAACTATTTAATAATTTCTATACTCTAAAATTATCGTGCAGAGTCGGCTTGCTTTTCTGATTCATTTCTTTTTTTGATTGCAAAACTTTCACCATTATTTTCAGAAGCCATGATAATCTCTTCTGCAAGACTTTGAGTTATTGTTTTCTTTTTATTAAAAGCTTTGTCAGAAGCTCCATGAACAATATGTTTTAATGCTAAACCAATTCTTCTTAATGGGGAAACATCAACTGCTTGAGGATATCTTGCCCCTCCATATTCAATAACAGTTATTTCATCTCTGGGAGCAGAATTTTCAATTGCTGTAACTAAAACTTGAATAGGGTTTTTCCCTGTTTTTTTCTCTATCATTCTAAATGCTTCCAAAACAATTTTCATATTTTTAGTATATTTTCCAGTAGATTTTCCAAGAATGATTCTGTGTTTTTTACCTCTGTGTCCTGCAACAGAAAGTTTATTCATAAGCCTTTCAACAATATTTACTTTAGTCTGCCCAAATTTTTGAACATTTCTTCCATAACTTTTTAGGATAAGTTTAGGTTCTAAATTTATAGATGCTTTTAAACCAGGATCTTTTACTTCAACTTCTGAAATATCATAAACATCAAATATTTTGAAGTTAGGAAGCATAGTTGTTTCACTCATTTTTTCTTTTTTCCTTGAATATAGAATCTATTATTATTATTCATTTTAACCACATTTAAATTATAATTAATGTATTCTTTTTTATCTGGACATCTTTTCATAATTCCTTTTTCCATAGGAATAATAATTTCATCTGCTTCACTAAGAGTTGAATTATTTATTGATAATATTTTTATTATTTTAGCCATTTTATTCAATAACCTCCATATAGGCAACTTTATTGTCTTGGTTTATTTCAGGAAATATATTTATAACTTGTTTAAATCTTTCTATTGAATACCATTTATTTCTAATTTTAATTCCTCCTCTATGTCTTAGGTTCATCTTTGAAAGAAGGCCTTTTATTTTTCCTTCTTTTTTATGATCTAATTCTAAATTTCCTGAATCGTTTTCAAAAAATCTTTTAGGAATATCTTCTGAATTATTTTGTGTATTATAAAATATATTTATAAGGGATCCCTTTACCTCATATTGTTTATATAATTCTGCCATATCTTCATTACCTTCAGATGCTCCCATTTTATCTCCTACCTTTTTCAATCTTACCACTAACTAATCTAGCTAGAGGTTGATCATTTACTTGAATAACTTGAAATCTAACTCCAGGAATATCTCCTTTAGATCTTCCTTGTTTTCCACCTATTCTTTCAATCATAACTTCGTCGTGCTCATCAATAAATTTTTGAGCTAAATTTCCAGGAATAAATGCAGTTACTTGTTTGCTGTTTTTTTTAAGCTGGACTCTGCAACATTTTCTCATAGCAGAGTTTGGTTGTTTAGCTTCTTTTTGAACTTTTTGTAACACAATTCCCTTTGCCTGATTAGCTCCTTCTAAAGGATCTGATTTAGCATAAAGATTTAGGGTTTTCACTTTATAATGTCTATCTTTCCATCTAAATTTTTTCCTATTCTTCTTTAATTTTGTTGCACTTTTTAATCCCATAGGTCTCTTAGAAAAAATTAGTTTTTAAACGTTTCTCATTTAAAAAAGAATGATAGTTATATCTTGATATTTTTATTAGCATATCCCAAAATCCTTCTTGAAAGTTCCAATCCTACTATTTTCCCTAAAAAATACCCAAAGTCATTGTAAAGTGCATAAGTTCCCATTTTAAACATTTCTATAAGATCACCTACAAGAGTTGCACCTAACATACATCTTGCTTTTTCTTTTAAATCTAGTTTTTCTAATGTTTCAGGTTTAAAATAATAATTAATGAAACACCCCTCAATAAAACCCGAAAAAGTTCCATCAACAAGATTTTCTATGTTGGTTTTTATTAAAAAATCTAGTTTCATCTAAGATTTCATAGGCTATCCTTTAAAAAGTTCACTAAATCATTAAATTTATTAAGCTGTTCTACTTTTCTAAAGAAAAATGCAGGAAAAAAATAACATCCTTAGAATATTTCAAGAAACAAAACAAGCTCTAGGTAAAGAGGATATCATTAAATTAAAAGACCTTAGCAATCAAACAATTCATACAGCGTCTATAACTCAGGATCCAGATAATATTGTTATTGCAGTAATAATTTACACACTTTCAAAAATAATTGAGAGGAAAGAAAATTATGGTACTAAACCAGGCTGGAATAGATTTTATAAGGGAGTTTTAGCTGAAATATCTAATTCTATAAATATTCTTAAAAAAGGGGATGATAAACATTTAAGAAGTAATTTACAAAGATTAAGAAAAAAAGTTGAAGGTGTTTCTGGACAGCTTAAGAAATATATAAAAGATGTATTTATAAAAGCAAGAATAAACAAAGCTTCTAGAATTTATGAACATGGTATTTCAATGGAAGCAACAGCTAGTTTGCTTGGAATAACAATGTTTGATCTTGCAAGTTATGCAGGACAAACAGGGATTTCTGATGTTCCACTAGGACAGACAATGGATACTAAAACACGAATTAAAGTAGCTCTGGAGATGTTTGCATGAATTTAAAAAAAGAATTAAAAACAAACAAACAAAAATCAGAGGTGTTAGATACTTCATCTACAGATAGTCAATGCAAAGCAATAATATTTGATGCAAGTACACTTATTAGTTTATCTATGAATGGTTTAATTAATGAATTAATAAAATTAAAATCAATTTTCAAAGGATATTTTATTGTTACAAGTGATGTTAAAAGAGAAATAATAGACAAACCAATCACAATAAAAAGATTTGAGCTTGAGGCTTTAAGATTAAAGCAATTATTAGATGAAAAAATTCTTGAGATGCCTTCTGTATTAAATGTGGATGAAAAAGAGCTTTCACAAAAAATGCAAGAGATAAAAAAAATATCTAATACAACATTTTATGGAAAAGATAAAAATCTTAATTTAATTCATTCAGGTGAAGCATCTTGTTTGGCTCTTAGTAAAATTTTGACTAATAAACAAATTAAAAATGTTGTTGCTGTTGATGAAAGAACAATGAGAATGTTTTGTGAAAAACCTCAAAATCTTAAAAAATTATTAGAAAAAAAATTACACACACAAATAAGTGTAAAGACTCAAAATTTTGAACATTTTAAAGGATTTAAATTAATAAGATCTGCTGAACTAGTTTATGTTGCTTATAAAAAAGGACTTGTAAATTTAAAAAATGAAATGGTTCTTGATGCCCTTTTATATGCTGTTAAGTTTAAAGGATGTTCAATTTCTGGAACAGAAATTGATGAGATAAAGAGGATAAAATAGATAAAGTTAAAAAACCACTATTTCTTGTAAACCAATACGGGTGCGTAGTTTAGTGGTAAAATAGGCGGCTCCAGCCCGCCAGCTGGGGGTTCGATTCCCTCCGCGCCCATCATAGATGGTGTGGTTTTTGTTAAAAATCTCCGTGCCCATAGCTTAGTTTAGGGGTGCAAGACCAACATTTTTATTTTCCATTTTTATTTTTTTCCTCAAAATTCTCTATGGCTTTTTTTAAAGCATCAATACCCAGAACAGAACAATGAACTTTAATTGGTGGCATTCCTTTGAGTTTTTTAATTATGTCTTTTTTTGTTAATTTTTTAGCTTGTTCTAGGGTTTTACCTCTTGCTAATTCACAAACAACATCAGAGCTAGCAACTGCTGCAGGGCATCCAAAAGTGTGAAATCCAATATCTTTTATTTTATTTTCATCAACTTTGATTTGAAGATTCATAATATCTCCACATTTTATATTTCCAACCTCTCCAACTCCATCTGGATTTTTAATTTTCTTAACATATTTTGGGTTTCTAAACCTCTTTACAAGCTCTTTTGAATATCTTAGTGTCATTTTTTAACATCATATATTGATTGTATTCCAAACCATTTTTTATTTATGTTATGAGTATTTATTGTTGATTTTAGATTTAGATTAAAATTTAATTTTCCTTTTTTAACTTCAATTACTTTTTTTCCATTACCTAACTTGATTATTTTAATAGGTTTGAAGGTTTTAATAAATTTTTCAAAATGAATTTGTTTAATTTTATCTTGTATTTTTAATAAAGGAAGAAACTCTTTAGAAATATTTGGATTTTCATGAAGGGTTATTCTTGCTATCCCTTTTTTTGATAAAATTCTTGTAACTTCTTCATAAAAATGAATTTTATCTTTGTAAAGATAAGTTGAGGTTTGACTATAAACTAAATCAATTGATCCTGATTTAAAAGGTAATTTTTTTCCAGCATCACCAAAAATTATTTTTGGAAGCTTTATCTTCTTTAAATCTTCTTTATTAATTATTTTTTCTTTTAATGCAAAATCAACCATTATTTTTTTATTTCCATGACTAGGTTTTAAATTCATTCCAATAATTTCAACTTTATTTCCAAATTTTTTAGTTAATTCCATCATTATCTTACCATAACCCGGACCTGATTCAAATATCTTGACTTTCTTTTTCTTTTTTAAAAGCATTGAAATTATTTTTTCTAGATCTCCTAGCTTCTTTTTTGCTTCTTTTAATCCCCTTGTTTTTGTCATATTTTATTCAACCTCTCTACAATTTCATCAATATCTTTTTTATTCATTCCATGAGCTTTGCAGCCTTGTTCAAGTGTTTCTTGTGCTGCTGCAGGACACCCAACACAGTAAAGACCTACTTCAAATAAAATCTCAGAAACTTTAGGGTTCATGCTAAGTAGCTCACTGAGTTTTGTTTTTTCTGTTATTTTCTTTTTCATTTTCTAATTATCTTCATAAAATTCTTTTTCTGAATCTTCTAAATTTATGTTAGATTCATCAAATTCTTCTTCACATTCAGATTCATTCTTGAACTCACATGCATGTTGTTTAAATTTATCTTTCATTATGATTCCTTCTCCATAAAAATATAATTCCAGATATTGTTTCCTCCAACACCTGGTTTTTCACACACTTTACTTTCAATTATTTTGAAATGAGGGTCAAATAATTCTTTAAGTTCATCTAAGGAGGAAAAATACAATGTTGCTCCTACTGGTCTTGTTACACCTTCAGGTCTTTTTTGTTTTCCAATAACTTCTTTAGATTTTTTCCCTTTACCAGATTTTCTATCTTTAACATTAAATGAAATAGAGAGATACTTTCCATTTTTGTTTAATAATTTATTTATTTCTTTAACATATTTTTTTCTTCTTTCATGTGAAATATGATGCAATATAGCCCATTCAAGTATAAAATTAAATTTTTCATTTATTTTATTTAAATCTTCAACATTTGTTGCTATGAATTTTATTTTAACTCCTGCTTTTTCTGCATTTTGTTTTGCAAGATTTATTGCATTTTCTGATATATCAATTCCAGTAACTTCAAATCCTTGTTTTGTCAAATAAATAGCATAAAACCCTTCTCCACACACAACATCTAAAACTTTACAAGGTTTAATCTTTTTTGTTTCTATTAATTCTACTAGTTCCTCTGGAGGAGTAGTTGAAGTCCAAACTGCAGGGGGGTTTTTATAAACTTTTTCTAAAGCTTTTTTGTCATCCATTTTTATTAACCAAAGGACTTATTTTCCGAAGTTTTTCAACTATTCTTGGGATTTCTTTTAAAAAATAATCAACTTCCTCTTCTGTTGTAAATTTACTTATACTTATTCTTAGTGAACTATTAGATTGTACTGGGCTTGTTCCAATTGCTTTTAAAACATGACTTGATTCTAAAGAGTGAGACATACAAGCAGAACCTGTTGAAGTATAAATGCCTAACTCTTCTAAATAACCTCCAATTGCTTCACCTTCAATATTATTAAATGAAATATTAATATTATTACACAACCTATTTCCTCTAGGTCCGTTAAGAGTTATATTGGAAACTTCTAATAATCCTTCTATTAATTTATCTCTGAGTTTTTCCATATTTTTTACATCTTTATTATTGGCAATATCAACTGCTTTTGCAAAACCAACAATTCCAGAAATATTTTCTGTTCCACTTCTTAACCCTGATTCATGTCCTCCTCCATGAGCTAGAGGAATTATTTTAATTCCTTGTTTTATATAAAGAGCTCCTACACCTTTTGGTCCATGAATTTTATGTGAATTTAGACTAACTAAATCTAAATTTTGTTTTTTAACATCTAAAAAAGTTTTAGTAAAACTTTGACAAGAATCTGTATGAAATAAAACTTTTTTCTCTTTACAGATTTTTCCAATTTCCTCAAGATTTTGAATTGTACCTATTTCATTATTTCCATGAATAATTGAAACAAGAAATGTTTTATCTGTAATGGTTTTTTCTAATTCTTGTAGATTAATAAATCCCTCTTTATCTAAATCTAAATAAGTGACTTTTGCTCCTTTTTTTTCAAGCCATTTACAAACATTTAAGATAGAATCATGTTCAATTTTTGTAGTAATAATATGATCTTTTTCAGGATAATTTGAAAAAAACAATCCCTTAAGTGCAAGATTATTTGACTCTGTGCCTCCTGATGTAAAAAATATTTCTTCTCTATTAGCCCCTATTGCTTTTGCAATTTGTTTTCTGGATTTTCCAAGAGCAAAATTTGCTTCTTCTCCTATTAAATGTTGAGATGATGCATTTCCATATTTTTCATCAAAATAAGGAAGCATAGCTTCCAAAACTCTTCCATCTACTTTTGTTGTTGATGCATTATCAAAATATATTTTTTTCATCTTCTTTTATTTTTTATTTGGACAAAATTTACACCTATGTTTATCTATTAAATTAAGCATAGGTAGGATTGTAGACTTGTTTAAAAAATAAATCCTATGTTTGCCTTTTTGTTTGGCATTAACTATGCTGCAATTTTTTAAATTAGTAAGAGCATGAGAAAGTTTACTTTGTTCTATTTTAAGTTTTTTTGATAATTCACCTACAGAAGCTGGGGCTTCTTTTAAACTAGATATGATCGATATCTTTACAGGATTTGCTAAATTTCTAAAAAACAGGTGATAAGACCTAGGACTACATTTGACATTATTTTTCATATGAAATATATTTCATATGTCTTTATAAATCTTGTGTATCATTGATAATTCAATAAAAAATTAAAAAGTGAATAAAAAATTAAAAAAGAATTATTTAAGTTTAAAAATTGCTGTTACTCTTGCTGAAATTTGTTGTTCTCCTGGTTGAATTTCTGTTGTAGCTTCTTTAGCAACTGCCATATCTTCTGCTCCTGAAACTGCTCCATAAACTTGCCATGGTCTATATCCAAAATTACTATCAGATACAGAAATTAATTTTCCAAGTTCTTTACCAAGGCCTGCTGCTAAGGATTCTGCCTTTATTCTAGCATCTTGTGCTGCGAGTTCTATTGCTTCTGCTTTGTACTCATTTTCTTTTTCTTGACTAAGCTCAAAGTTAATATAACTTATTCCTGCTCCAGCATCAACACCAGTATCTATTGCCTCTCCAATTTTATTAGATTCATCAGTAGACATTTTAACAACAATTGAATGTGTTGCCCGATACCCATATAATTCCCTATTTCCATTTCTCCAGTCATATTCAGGATATATATTAAAATTTTGAGTTTGGATGTCTTTTCTTTCAAAACCCTCTCTAACTAAAGCAACAATTAATTCATCAACTATTTCTGCATTAGCATCCTTTGCCTCTTGACTTGTATCACCTTCTGTTTCTACATTAAAATACACTTTAACTAAATCAGGAATAACCTCTACTATGGCTTCTCCATTACCTGTTACAGTATTTGATAAAGGAATAAGTGAAGAAAACGCCGTATATCCTATTGTTGCTAAAACAACAATTCCTAACACAATTATTAGTGTTATTTGAACTGCTTTATCCATTTATTTTCGACCCCCTTTCATTTTTATTATTTTTTTAACTATGAAAAGAATTATTAATCCAACTAAAATTCCTCCTAGGACCCAGATCCAAATAGATGATTGGTTCATTACTTCAGGTATTATAATTTTTGTAAATTCCTGTGCATCATTTGAAGCAACACTAATTGCAGGAAGTGCTTCAGTACTTGTTCCAATAAGTTGTTTAGTGGCTTCTTGACTTGCTAAATAAAACTTTCTTACCATTAAACCTCCAATACCAGATAAAAGTGCTACTGGAAGAAGATTTGTGATACTATTTATTATTCTTAATTTAGGCGAAATAATTATTGATTTGTTTGAGACTTTATACATTGGAATTTTCTTTCCTTTTTTACTCCAAAAAAAGTTTTTAGTTTTTTCAATTAAATTTGATTTGAGGAGTTTTTTAAGATTATATTCTACTGTGTTTAAAGGAATTTTTAAAGAATCAGCAATATCTTTTTCACTAGCTTCTTTAGTTTCAGAAAGAAAATCTAGTATTTTTTTACATTTCTTGTTTCCTAAGACTGTTGATAAATTCCTAATATTTTCATCATCCATTGAAAACATAACATACTTTTTTGCCATGTTTTTCTTAAGAAAAAGTTATTTATAAATAAACCGAAGACTTCAAAAAGCTTCGAAGTTATGATAAATTATGAACCTAAAAACCCAAATTTCAAACACAATCAAGAAATATAAAATATGTAATAAACATGAAAAAGTGCTGGTTGCACTTAGTGGAGGAAAAGATTCAACAGTTTGTGCTTATATGTTGCACAAATTAGGGTATAATCTTGAAGGATTTCATATTAATCTTGGTTTAGGAGCATATAGTGAAAGGTGTGAGAAATCAACTAAGGAATTATGCACTCAATTAGAAATTAAACTTTATGTTTATGATTTTACAAAAAAACATGGATCAAGTATGTGTTATTTAAGAACTACTATACAAAGCAAAAAAGCATTAAAAAATTGTGCAATTTGCGGAGTAATTAAAAAATATATTATTAATAAAGAAGCTAGAATATTAAAAGCAGATAAAATTGCTACTGGACATCATTTAGATGATGAAGCTCAGACATTTTTTCTTAATATTTTAAAAGGAGCTCCTGAACTCAGTGCAAGCACAGGACCCTTAACAAGAAACATAAGTGATAAAAAATTTATCCCAAGAATAAAACCTTTGTTTTTTTGTTTTGAAGAAGATATTAAAAACTTTGCAAAACAAAAAAAACTTCCTGTGGTTTATGAACCCTGTCCATGTGCTTTAGATTCTTATAGATTGCAGGTCAGAAATTTTTTTAAGACACTTTCAACTAAAGAAAAGAAAAACATAATTAATAATTTTGATAAAATAAAAGATAAAATAAAAAAACAATCTGGAAAAATGAATTACTGCAAAATTTGCGGAGAACCTACAAGGAAAAAAATTTGTAAAAGATGCGAATTAATTAAAAATTAATCTTGTTCAAAAGTATGCTTCCAATTGGCTCCTACTTTTGCATTCCTAGTTTGTTCACTAAAATGATTAGATGTTCCTACACCCCAATCTCTAGCAACAGCATTAAAATAATTTTGAACTCCTTGTATTTCTTCTTGTGATTTTTTCATTATCCTACTTTCCCGTGCTTCCTCACTATTCGGATCTACAAAACGTCCTGATTCTACTTGAATTAATCCTTCTACTTGATGTTTATATTGGTTATATTTTGCCATTTTATAAAAAACGTTATGATAAAAAATAAAAACTCTTTATAAACTTTGCGCTTAAAAACCTAAAAAAGATTAAACATTACTATTGTACCTATAAAGGAGTAACAATAGTAATGTTTATAAAGATCAAATACCATAATAATATATGGAAACAAATCAAACTGAATTGAGCAAACTAACTAAAAGTGAATTAATTGAATTAATTCAAGGTTATGAAGAAAAATTAAAAAACATGGACGAATGTAGAAATCTGTTAAGAATTGACTCTAGAAGTTTTTAACCATAATTCTCAAAAGCATCTAAAACTCTAGAATCTGGTGATAGCACAAAGATATGATCATTTTTAGACCTTACCCCCCTGTATACTTTTTGCCATAATTCTCTTCTGGCTTTGTCTTTATAAAAAGCCCAATAATGTTGAGGATTTGCCCTGTTTAATATTTTCCAAAAAGCATCTTGAACATTAGGATTTGGGTATTTTGTAAAAATAATACTATTACATTGACTTCCTGGAAAATCTATTCCTCTTGAAACTCTTGTAGAAAATAAAACATCATTATATCCTTTTTTAAATTCTTCAACCAATCTTCCTATTTTATCTTGTTCTTGATTAAACCTAAAATTATCTTTTGCTATTAAATTTTTTAAATCTAATAATTTTATTTCTTGTTGTGTTGGCAGATCTGCAAAAGAATTAACATGCACTAAACAAGGCTTTTTAGCAATTTCAACACATAAATCTAATGCCTTTAGATAATCTTTTCTAGTGTTTTTTCCATTAGAAAAATTAGAGTATTTGCAGTCTATTTCTTTTCCTGTTCTTTTTACTTGTATTTTACCTTGGTTTTCAACTTCTGCTTCAAGAATTTTAAAATTCTCCAAACCAAATATATCTTTTAAGACTTCTTCTGAATGGACTGTTCCTGACATCAATACAATGTTTTTACTTTTATTTATCATTTCTTTAAATTTTTTAGCTAGATTTGTTGTGACAAGACTAAAAAACAGATTATTTTCTATTTTATTAACTGTTACATAAGTTTCATCCATAAAATCCTTAAACATTAAGGCAGTTTCCTCTACATCAAAAACATAATTTTCATCATCTGCTTCTTCAAAAAGTTTAGGGCAATTTAAGATCATTCTTAATAAATCATAGATCCCTGTTTTTTTTAAGGGCAATATTTCTTTTGAAATAATAGCTTGTTTTATTTTTTTGTCCTTTTTTATGCTGGAGATTATTTTGAATATTTCTGCAATAGTATCATCTACTTCTTGATTTACACTTATCACCCTTGTTAAAGAATTTTGAAATCTATCAAGATTTATGTTTTTTTGATTGGAAAAACTATCTAAAAAATCATCACATTCATCAATAATTTCTACTTCTGTAAAAGGTTTTCTATTTAATAAACTTTCTAGTTTGTATTTTAAAGAATTAAACACAAGGATATCAGAAGTAATAAATGAATCAAATTGCTCATAAAAACCACATCCTTTTTTCCTTTCATAATAATTAAATTTTATTCCTGAAAGACCTTCATATTCTCTTTTTCTTGCTTTATCAAAGATTGGTCCTTTTAGTTCATATTCTGAAGGTAAAACAGGAGACCAATAGGGGCATACACTTGCAACAGGAACTCTTTTTATGTGTTTTATATCTGTAAAGTTTCTTACATCAATGTATTTATTTTGTTTAATATAATGCTTTAGTTTATTGTAGTTTTTTTCTTTTATTTCTATTTTGCAAGGAATTGAATTATTATTTGCAGAAATATCTTTTTCAAATTTATTATCTAGCTCTTTAGATTTCCCATCAAAAATATCATTTAATTTTGCATCAACTTCTTTTTTTATTGTAGGTACTGATTCTTTATTGTTTTTTAAAAATTTGCAGACATGATTGGCTCTTCCTGTTATTATACTTATTTTTAGTTTTTCTTTGTTTTCTTTAAGAAGATATTTTTGCTTTTCATAATCTTTTTTATACTGGCTCTGAAGATTTTTTCCTGGGACAACTATGGAGGCTTTTCCTAATTCTTTAGCAATATTTAATGCTATTGCTGATTTTCCAGTTCCACAGACTCCTTTGATAAATAAGATATTATTTCCCTTTTTTATTTCATTTAATACTTCTTTAACAATATCTTCTTGAGATTTTCCATTTGAAAAAACCAAAGGTTCTAGAAATTTGCCATTTTCATATAGGCTCCACATTTTAAGATTTTAGAAATAAGTTTGCACTAATAAATGTTTGTTACTTATTTCTGAACATCCTATTTTTTCACTTAAAACTTTTACTTATTGATTCTTTCCAAAAACTTGGCAAAGGATTTGAGACAAATCCTCTAAAATTTCCAGAATAAAGATATGTAAGGCCTTTATCTTCTTTGTATTTTTCAAATTTATCTTGTGTTTTAGAATATATTTTTTGTATTATTTTTCTCTCAAATTCTTTTTGAAGTAAAGAAGAGGTTTTTAGAGCTAAGAAATCAGCTTGTCTTAAAATATTTACTTCTAGATTAGAAGAATTTTGAGAAATAAAAAGAATGTTAATGTTTTTATGTCTAGCTATTAATATTAACTTGCTTAAAAGCTTGTTTGCACTGCTCATTGAGCTCCTTGAACTAAATAAAATTCCCCCCTCATCTATTAAGACCCAGGAATCATTTTCTAATTCTGAGATATCTGAAACAACTTTTATCCAAGAAGGAAATTCATTTGGATTAAATCCTATTGCAAAACATTTTTCTTTATGTTTAGAATAAATATTTTCAAGTAATTTAACTCCAAATGCTGTTTTTCCAGAACCTCTTGCACCAATTATAATTCCAATCTGGCTATCTGACTCTATTGTTTTATTAAACCAATTTTTATAATCTCCTTCAAGAGTTTCAATAATCTTAAAGCAGACATATTTACCTCTGATTGACTCTCTTTTCTTTTTTATTTTATCTTCTTTAGATTTTTTAGACATTTTTTCACTTATTGTAATGATTCCCTTAACAAAATAATAAGGTATTTTAATTATGAATAGCAAGCCTTTTCCAAGATATTTCCAGAAATTAGATTTGTTTTTTATTTTAGATTTTCTCTTTTTTGTCATGGTTGGAATAAGAAAATAAGGATAATAAATGTATCTGTATTTAAGGAAAAGATGTTGGGCATATTGTAATAGTTAATAATCGTGTCTTAAAATGTCTAAGTTTATCTCAATAACACAAAATATAAAAATAAAAAAATCTTAAAAAGAATAAGAAAAGGAGGTCAAAATGAAAAAGAAATCTAAAAAAGAAGAATTATCTAGCCCACATTTAAAAACTTTACAAAAAGATTTTGAAAAACTTCAAAAAGCAGGAAAGTATTTGGAAAGTGAAAGGAAAAAATTAAAAAAAGAAAAAGAAAAAATTAGAAAAAAATTAAAAAAAGAAAAACAAATACTAAAATTAAGAAAACAAATTGATAGATTACAAAAAAGACCCAAAAATAATTCTTAATCTTACTTTTCGTGCAACGCCAAACCTTGTCACCTTTGGAAAATAGTTCTAAATGTTTAAATACTAAATAAGGCAAGATTTCTAATCCATACAAATTATGGGTATAAGGAGGTACATGACATACAATATATTGTATGTTGAAATAAAACATGGATTGTGTGTTTTGTTCAAATAAAAAGACAAGAGTTACTGATAAAAGACCATCTCCTGAGGGAATAAGGAGGAGAAGAGAGTGCCTCAAGTGTAGAAAGAGGTTTACTACTTATGAAAGAATTGACAAAACAGGAATGTTTGTTATTAAAAAAGATAATAGTAGAGAAATATTTAGCCGGGACAAATTAGAAAAAGGAATAAATAGGGCTTTTGAAAAACGCCCTATATCAAAAGAAAAAATTAACAAGATGATAAGTGAGATAGAAGAGCAATTAAGAAGAAAAGGTAAAAAAGAAGTCAAGAGCAATATTATTGGTGAATTAGTATCTAAAAAAATAAAAAGGCTAGATAATGTAGCTTACATAAGGTTTGCATCTGTATATAAAAATTTTCAAGATATTAAAGATTTTAAAGATGAACTAAAAGAGTTGAATTGAGATGATTACAAAGTTACAACAAGAAAGAGCATTTTCTGGATTAAGTCAAGAACAAAAAAAAGAAATAGAAAACTCAATAAAAACCAGATATAATGTTTCTAATTGGAATGATGAAAATGGAGTAGGTTATAAAATAAAAGATATAAAAAACAAAGAAAACATTTATTTTGATTCTAATGCAAGGACTACTCTTGAAAAAAGATATCTTGAAAAAAATACAAAAAGACAGATTGTTGAAGATTGTTTAGATTTATTTACGAGGGTAGCAGTAAATATTGCAGAAGCCGATATCAAATATGGTTCTGAAAACATAACTAATACTGCAGAAGGATTTTTAGAATCCTTAGTTTACAAAGAATTTATGCCAAATACCCCTACATTATGTAATGCTGGGAGGTCATTACAACAACTTTCTGCTTGTTTTGTATTGCCTGTTGAAGATTATATGGCAACAGATGATATTGGGGAAGATCCTGAAAAACAAGGAAATGGTATTTATGATACTTTAAGATTTATGGCAATGATTCATAAGTCAGGAGGGGGAACAGGATTTAATTTTTCAGATTTAAGGCCAAGAGGAAATTTAATTTCTACAACTTTTGGATCTTCAAGTGGGCCAGTATCTTTTGCTAAGTCTTATGATGCTTCAACAAATGCGGTAAATCAGGGGGGTTTTAGAAGAGGTGCAAATATGGGAATTCTTGAATACTGGCACCCAGACATTTTTGAATTTATAGGAGAAAAAGCAAGAAATGGTAGCTTAACTAATTTCAATTTATCTGTTGGTGTTGATGATGAATTTATGAAATTAGTTGAAAATGATGGATATTTTAAAATGATTAATCCTAAAAATAAAAATACAATTTCCTTAGAAAAAAGAGTATGGAAAGCAGACAATTTATTAAACAGTGATGATCTTGATTTTGAAACGAATTTTGATGAATTAGAACCTTCAATTTATGTTTTAGGAAATAAAGTTATTAATGCTTACAATAAAAAAGAAGTTGGAAAAATAGATGAAAATGGAATAGTTTTAATTAGGGCTAGAGAAGTTTTTGATGAAATAGCTCAATATGCTTGGGAAGAGGGGTGTCCTGGAATAATATTTTTAGATAGATTAGAAAAAAATAATAAAACACCACATATAGGACAGATAAGATCTACTAATCCTTGTGGGGAACAGCCTTTGCTTCCTTTTGAAGCATGTAATCTTGGAGCAATAAATTTAGCTACTTGTGTTAAAAATAGTGAAATTAATTATGATGAAATAGAAAAAAGAGTTAAGAAAGGAGTTCATTTTTTAGATAATGTTATTGACATGAGTAAATTTCCATTTCAAAAAATATATGGGATGGTTCATGGAAATAGGAAAATTGGGTTGGGATTAATGGGCTGGGCAGAAATGCTCTCTCAATTAAATATTTCTTATGATAGTAAAGAAGCAGTTGATTTAGCAAAAAAACTTTCTCATTTTGTAACAGAAACAGGAAGAAAGAAATCAGAAGAATTAGCTAAAGAAAGAGGAGTTTTTCCTTTTTGGGAAGGAAGTGAGTGGGAAAAACAAGGAAGAGAAGTTAGAAATGCAACAATAACCACAATAGCTCCTAATGGAACAACAGCTATGATTGCAGGATGTACAGGAGGAATTGAGCCTTATTTTAAAGTTTCTTTTACAAAAACATGTATGGATAAAAAAAAGTTAATTTATAGAAATAAAGGTCTTAATGATGAACTAAGAAGACATTTTGAAGGGGAAAAGTTAGAAAGAATATTAAGGGAAGTTGATAAAAAAGGAAGTATTCAAGATATACCCGAAATACCTCAAGAGATAAGAGAGAGATACAAAACATCACATGATGTTTCTCCAGAAATACATGTAAAAATGCAGGGGGCATTTCAATTAGGAATAGATAATGCTGTTTCTAAGACAGTTAACCTTTCTAACAGTGCTACAGTTGAAGATGTAAAAGAGATTTATAAAAAAGCTTATGATGAGGGCTGTATGGGAATTACTATTTTTAGAGACGGTTCAAAAGAAGGAGTATTAAGTGGAATAGAAAAAAAAATAGAATTAGTCCAGAATAATGTTTCAAATGACCCTAGAATAGAGATAAAAGATCAAGCACTCAAATACAAAGTTAAAAGACCTCAAAATGGGGATAATTTGCATATTACAATTGCAAGTGATTTACATGTTAATGACCAAACAAATAAAGCATATTTTATACCCTCAGAAATTTTTCAAGAAAGAGCTCCCCTAGGAGATTGTTCAACTGTTAGTTTTCAACAATCAGGAATTGATAGAACAGAAATATTAAGAGGACCTAACCCAGATTATGTGGAGTTAATAACAAGATGGCAATCAGCATCTTCAAATGAAGAAGAAGGAATAGGACCTAATAAAATAAAGTCAATAGAACATGCTGTTGGTCTTGTTCTTGAAAATTGTTTACTAGGAAATGGTCTTGTTGAGTATGATAAATTACTCACACCTCCAAAATTAAAAAATAGTGTAAGGAAAAAAGATCTAAGAAGAGTAGAAAGAGGAAGTGAGGAATGGATGGATATAATGAGTCAAGTAAGAATTATTCACTCTGATAAAGAACTTATTGTTTCTGGAAATTATGGTAAAAGAGGAAAAAAGTTTATATGTGCAAATTGTTCTTGTGAAGAGTATACATTTGAAGCAGGATGTAATCATCCCAAATGTATAAATTGCGGAGAATATGAAAATGGTGGATGTGGCTAGAAATGGTGATTCTTAAAGTCAAAAAACTTCATCCAGATGCTATTATTCCAAGTTATGCTCATGAAGGTGATGCGGGATTAGATTTGTTTTCTTGTGAAGAAACAGAAATTCTTCCAGGTGAAAAAAAATTAATATCAATTGGACTTTCTATTGAATTGCCAAAAGGATATGTTAGTTTAGTTTGGGATAAGAGTGGAATTGCATCTAATTTTGGAATAACTACAATGGCAGGAGTAATAGATTATACCTATAGGGGAGAATATAAAATTCTTTTATTTAATACAACTAAAGAATCTTTTAAAATACATAAAAAACAAAAAATAGCTCAATTGCTTATTCAACCAATTGAAACAGCAGAAATACAAGAAGTTAATGAACTTTCAGAAACACAAAGAGGTAAAGGTGGTTTTGGAAGTACAGGGTTGAAATAACTTTTCCAACACAATTATATTTATAAAAAAATTATAATTCTATTGAAAATGGTAAAATTAGTTAATCCAAAAGTAAAAATTCTTGATTATGGTCCTAAAATCATGAGTAAAAATGGAAAAGTAATTCTTACCCCTGATGAACTTGTTTATGGAGGAGCTATAGCAACTTATCAAGATGTTGATTCTATGCAAGAATTATTAAATAAAAAGAAAGAATATTTTCAATTAAAAAAAAGATTAGATAATACAACAGATTTTGCTAAAAAACAAAATCTTGAAGCAAAAATAGAAGATTTAGATTATAGTCCAAAAAAAATTAAAAATAAAATTTTAGGTATTTGTGCAAGAGGTCATGCTTCTATGGCTACAACTCCTGTTGTCTGGTTTGATATTATGAATTCTTCAAAATTAATTGACTCTATTTTTACTGGAGCAAGATTTGGAAGTTTTTTAATGCCTTCAAGTAGAAGAGTTCCAATAACAAAAGAAAATATTGTTATACCAAGAGGAGTTAAGGAAAAAGGTAGGAGAGCTGAAAAAATATATGTTGAATCAGCTGAAAATAATGTTGAAACCTATGAAAAAGTTCAGAACAATAATGTTGAAACCCAAGATGCAAGCAAAATAGTTCATTATGGCCATGCTGGAGGCGGAAGATTACAAATGCCTTTAGACACAATTATTTATTTTAAAAATTTGATGGATAATGATTTTGATAATGCTATTCCTAGAGAAGGCAAAGAAATCATATCACAATTAGATTCTTGGATTAGGGATGGTAGTGGAATGGAAAATATTTATGTGGGAAAATTAAGAGCTCCTAGAACAAGTTGTGTTAATCCGAATATTTTTACATTTAGAAGAAACAGAGCCGAAAAATTAAAAGAAAAACTTGGAATAGGAATAGAACCTATGATATTAAATAAAAATATTGAAAAAGATAATGAAACTATTTATAGGATGCAACAGTGGTTAGATTATAGAAAGGAAATTTTTTCTGATTCAGATAGACTCAAAAATGAAGGAAAAAAATTATTAGACAAATTAGATGAGATTATTGTGGATAATAATGGATTGATTAATTTTGAAATGGGTGTTAAAATTCCTTGGAGAGTTTGGGGTGAAGTAAAAAGACACAGGACAATGCCTCAAACAACAGAATCAGTTTATAATGCAATGGACAAAACTTTAGAAGTTGTGCACAATTTTGAGTTACATAAGAGAAATGTAGATGTAGAAGTAATACTTGATGCTTATCTTCCAATAATTGATATCCCTATCCCTGTTCAAAGAAATGAAGATAATCTTGAGTTATGGATTAATGCTTGGGATAAATCTGCTTTAGCTTATCAAAAACTTGTTGAGATGGGTGTTGAAAAAAGTGATGCAATTATGATAGTTCCAAGAGCACTTTTACTTGCAAATATTAAAACCTATGATTTGTACAACGCTACAACAGGATATGGGTCTTTAAGAAAATGTAGCTCAGTAGAGAATAAAATGAAAGAAATAACAAGAAAAGAATTGGAATTAATAAAGGAAAGTGTTGATTATAAAATTGGTTGCTTATTAGAACCTAAATGTGAGTATATTGGTTATTGTCCTGAAATAAATACTTGCGGGAATATTACTCAAAAATTTCTTCCTTCATATACAAAAGAGTTTCATAAAAATTTTAATAAAAAAAGGATTAAAAAGATTAGAGAAGAGTTAAAGTAGACATAATTTTCGGCTTTGCACATTTAAATGATTCTGCACATAAATATGCTTAAATTAAGTGCAAAGCCATAATTTTCAAAACCTTTATAAATATCTTTTTTCCTTAATTAAATAATGAGTGAAAATAAAATGGCTGGAAATGATAAAGTTCCTGAACTAACAAATGCAGAATTTAATGATTTTACTAAAGAAGGTTTAGCACTTGTGGATTTTTTTGCAGAATGGTGTATGCCTTGTGTTATGATGGGTCCTATTATTGACGAACTTTCTGAAAAATTCAAAGGAAAAATTAAATTCGGAAAAGTCAATGTTGAAGATAATCAAAGCCTAGCAGCTAAGCATAATGTTTCTTCTATACCTAATATGATTTTATTTAAAAATGGAAAAGAGATTGAAAGATTTATTGGTTCTGTTTCTGCAGAGGATTTTGAGGTGAAGTTGAAGAAATTTCTCTAAGTAAAACTTTTTAAACACATTTTAATTTATTGAGCTATGGCTCCGTAGCTCAGCCTGGCAGAGCACTGGACTTTTAAGCTGAAACATGTTTCGCTTCCTTAGCGAATTTGATTCACAAAGGAATCCAGGTGTCGAGGGTTCAAATCCCTTCGGGGCCATACTTTTTTGAGTAAGTAATTTATCTTCCAAATTGCTTATTGAATTATAAAAAGAGGAAAAAAGAAATAAATTAATGCCTGATTATTTAGTAAATCTTAAAAAATTACTTCTTAGGAGACAATTTCCAGTATCTTATATGAGAATCTAGATTTAGTTCTCTTCCCCTTCCATCAGTAACTTTAACATAGGATGCAAATACTGGTAAAGACCTATAACTGTTTCTTTCATTGGATCCTCTTTTTTACCATTATATTCTTTACCTGTTCAAATATATAAACTACTTGTCTAAATATTACTAGAATAATTCTTATAAATAGATACCTTTAATACACCAGAGAACCCACCGGCTTTGCACAATAAGTGGTTCTTGCACAAAAAGTCATCTAGTTATTGTGCAAAGCCGAACCCACCAAAACCTTTTTAAACCAAATTTTACTTTCTTTTATTATTGCAAAGTTATTAAAATTTTCACTTGGTTGATACTCTGCAAAACCCTATTACAAAAATGCCACATATTCTGCAACCAAAACATGTCAAGCTTAATGAAAAAGATGCTGAGAAATTGCTACAAGGATTAAATATTTCTAAAGCCCAATTACCCAAAATTCTTTCTACAGACACTGTGCTTCCAGAAGGATGTCAGGTAGGGGATATAATTAAAATAGAAAGAAAAGATAGAGACAAGGTTTATATTTATTATAGGGTGGTAGTGTAAAATGGTTAAAGATTCACAACACATCGTGGTTAAAAAATACTTGAAAGATCATTCGCTAGTTGAATCTAACATAACATCTTTTAATAATTTTATTGAAAAAAGAATGCAGGAAATTGTGGATGAAGTTTCTGAAACAATAAATCCAGAGGATTTTGAAATTAGGTTAGGGAAAATAAAAGTAGGGAAACCAAAAATAGTAGAATCAGATGGAAGTTCTTCTTTAATTATGCCTTATGAAGCTAGATTGAGAAATCTTACTTATGCTGCCCCTATTACCTTGGAAATCACAGTAAAAAAAGATAATCAAATTGATTCTGAAATAGTTGAAATAGGAAGAATTCCAATTATGGTAAAAAGTAAAGTGTGTAATACTTTTGGAATGGATTCTGAGGAGTTAATAAAAAGTTATTCTGATCCATTAGATCCAGGTGGATATTTTATCATTAAAGGAAATGAAAGAGTCATGGTTCTTGCAGAAGATTTAGCAGAAAATCAGCCTTTTATTGAAACAGATAAAAAAGATGGGTTGACCTTAAGAGTTTTTTCTTCAAAAGGAACTTATAGAATACCTTCTTTAATTTCTGAAAATAAAGAAGGAATTTTTGATGTTTCATTTAGTAAATTCAAAAATCTTCCAGCAATAGTTGTTTTAAAAGCATTAGGTTTGACAAAAGAATCAGATATTTCAAAATACATTGGGAAAGAAACAGATAGTTTGATTGTTAATCTTTACGAATATGTAAGTTTAGCAAGTAGAGATGATGCAATAATGTATATTGCTGAAAAAGCCAATTTACAAGGAACAAAAAAAGAAATTGTTGATAGGGTGCAGCAAAGATTAGATTCATATCTTTTTCCACACATAGGTCAAAAAAAAGAAGATAGAATAAAAAAAGCAGTAACTTTGTGTAAATTAATAAAACAATATATGATTGCAAAAGAAAATCCAAAATTAAGAACAGACAAAGATCATTATGCAAACAAAAGAGTTAGACTTTCTGGAGATTTATTATCTACTTTATTCAGAGTTAATCTTGGAATTTTAATAAGAGATATTCAATATTCTTTGCAAAAATCATCTAAGAGAAAAAAGTTTTTCTCCATAAAAATAATTGCAAAATCTACTTTATTTTCCCATAGGGTTGAATCTGCAATTGCTACCGGAGCTTGGACAGGAGAAAGAAGTGGTATTACTCAAAACATGGATAAAACAAATTATTTGGCAACAATTTCTCAACTACAAAGAGTTTCAAGTATGTTACCTAGTGATCAAGAAAATTTTATGGCAAGAATACTTCACCCAACCCATTATGGAAGGTTCTGTCCTATTGAAACTCCTGAGGGAACAGAAATAGGTCTAAGAAAGAATTTAGCAATTTTAAGTAGGGTTTCAACAAGAGTGGATTTAGATGAAAATCAATTTTTAAAGGATTTAGAATCTCAAGGATTAAGTAAAGAAGGCTTAGGAAATATAGACATTTTCTTTAATGGAAAATTTATAGGGAGTACAGATAAACCTGAAGAGTTTGTATCTAAAATACGTGAAAAAAGAAGAGATAATGAACTTCCAATGCAACTTAATATCAAACATGATTTTCTCTACCAAATAATTGTTATTTCAACTGAACCTGGAAGAGTTTTAAGACCCTTGATAATTGTTGAGAATGGGAACCCAAAATTAAAAAATGAACATCTTATTCAATTAGAACAAAATGAAATAAAATGGGGCGATCTTATCTCAAAAGGAATAATTGAATATCTTGATGCATCTGAAGAAGAAAGTTCATTAGTAGCTTTGTATGAGGAGGAATTAACTCCTGAACACACTCATCTAGAAATAGATAGTTTAGATTTATTTGGGGTTGTAACCAGTCTTGTTCCTTATGGAAATCATGATCAAAGTTCTAGACTTAATAGAGGAAGTAAAACTCAAAAACAGGCTCTTGGTATTTATGCTGCAAATTATCTTTGTAGGTTAGATACAGATGTCAGTGTTTTGCAATATCCCCAAAAACCAATTGTAAAAAGTTTTGTATATGATACTCTTAATACTTATCCTGCAGGTCAAAATCTAGTTGTGGCCATTATGACTTATGAGGGATATAATATGCAGGACGCACTGGTATTCAATAAAGGGAGTTTAGATAGAGGAGTAGGAAGAAGTTTTTACTTTAGACCATATTCAGCAATAGAAATGAATTATGCTGGAGGTTTAAAAGATGAAATTGTTATACCTGATAAAGATGCATCAGGTTATAAAACAGAAGAAGATTATAGATATTTAGAAAAAGATGGTGTTGTTTATCCTGAAGCAAATGTTGGAGAAGGAGAAGTTTTAATTGGAAAGATTTCACCTCCAAAATTCCTTTCAGAAGCCCGTGAAATTTCTGTAAGAGCAAAAAAAGAATCAAGTATAACTATGAGACAAGAAGAAAAAGGAATTGTTGATACTGTGTTCATAACAGAAGATGATGAAGCAAACAAAGTTGTACAGGTTAAAACACGTGACCAACGTATTCCAGAATTAGGAGATAAATTTGCTACAGCTCATGGACAAAAAGGAGTTATTGGTATGATTGTTGATGAAAATGATATACCTTTTACTTCAAGAGGAATTAGGCCAGATGTAATTTTTAATCCACATGGTTTACCAAGTAGAATGACTGTTGGTTATTTACTAGAATTATTAGCAGGTAAAATAGGTTGTTTAAGAGGCAAAGTTGTTGATGGAACTTGTTTTTCAGGGGAAAGTAAAGAAAAACTAGAAGATCAACTAAAAAATTTAGGATTTAGATATGATGGAAAAGAAACAATGTATAGTGGAGTTACTGGAAAAAAATTTGTTTCAAAAATATTTATTGGTAATCTTTATTATTTAAAACTAAAATATATGGTGGCTAATAAATTACATGGAAGAGCTTCAGGAAAAATTGCACTTTTAACAAGACAACCTGTGGAAGGTAGATCTAGGGGAGGGGCATTAAGGTTAGGAGAAATGGAACAGCAGGTTTTAGTTGCTCATGGTGCATCATTATTGTTAAAAGAAAGATATGATTCAGATAAAGTTACAATTCCTATTTGTACAAAATGTGGTGCTATAGCTATTGATGATAGTGTAAGAAGTAAAATTTCATGTCCTATTTGTAATAGTGAAGATGTTGAATTTGTTGAGATATCATATGCATTTAAACTTCTTTTAGAAGAACTTCAAGGATTACATATACACACCAATTTTAAATTAAAAAACAAATACGAATAAAAATGATTCCAGAACATAATTTTGAGAGAATGAAAAAATATAAAATTACTGTACCAACAGGATCAGGGAAAAAAGAGATAGTTAGAGCAAGATATAAGGGATTAATAGAGGGAACCCATGTATTTGAAAATGAAGCTAGTTATGTAGTAGCTGAAGATGATCAAATAGTTGTTGGAGGAGATATTATTAATCAAAAATTACACTTATCTTCTATAGGTATCGGAAGAATTAATAAAAGTTTATTAGGCCTCACTAGAAAAATAAATAAATTAGAACAAACAAACAATAAAAAATGAACCAAAAAAATAACCGTGAAAGAAAAATGATTAAATTGTTTAATTCTATAAAATTAGTAGATAGGTGGGACAATCTTTGTAGATATATTCAAAATCCATTAAATTCACAAGATGATGAATGTGGAGATTGCAGTGCTTTAGAAATTGATGCTAAAAATAAATGCCCAATTTATAAAATGAACATACAAAAAGAATATAGATTAAATCAAAATTTATCAGAATAAAACTAAAATGCAAAAAATAATCAGAAAAAAAATAGGAGAAATTAGATTTAGTTTACTTAGTCCAGAAAAAATTAAAAAATTATCAGCAGCAAAAATTGTAACACCTGAACTTTATGATATAGATGGTTATCCTGTTGATGGGGGTTTAATGGATCTTAGGCTAGGGGCAATTGATCCTGGAGTAAGATGTAGGACTTGTGGTGGAAGACTTAAAGAATGTTTAGGGCATTCTGGAAGTATTGATCTTGCCAGACCAGTAATTCATTTAAAATACATACCTTTAATTGAACTTGGATTAAGGTGTTTTTGTCATTCATGTAAAAAATTAATGATAGCAGATAAAGATTTAGAAAAATATTCTGCAAGTCAAAGAGCTAAGAAATCAAAAGATGCTAAAAAATGTCCTCACTGTCAATCAGCTCAAGATAAAATTAAATTAGATAAACCAACAAATTTCCTTAGGGGAAAAACAAGATTATTTCCTACAGAAATAAGAGAAATACTAAGTAATGTTCCTGATTCTGAATTAAGAAAAATAGCAATTGACCCAACAACTTCAAGACCAGAGTGGGCTATATTAACAACTCTTTTAGTACCTCCTGTAACAGTAAGACCAAGTATTATTCTTGAATCTGGTGAAAGAAGTGAAGATGATCTTACACATAAACTTTCTGATATTATCAGGGCAAATCAAAGACTTTGGGAAAACCTAAATGCAGGAGCTCCAGAAGTTATTATTGAGGATCTTTGGGATTTATTACAATTTCACATCACAACTTTTTTTGATAATACAGTGGCTAGAATTCCCCCTGCAAGACATAGAAGCGGACAACCACTTAAAACAATAACAGAAAGAATCAAGGGTAAGGAAGGAAGAATAAGAAAAAATCTTGCTGGTAAAAGAGTTAATTTTTCTGGAAGAACAGTTATTTCACCTGATCCTTCAATAGAAATAAATGAAGTGGGTATTCCATATGAAATTGCTAAAGTTGTCACTGTTGCTGAAACAGTAAATGATTTAAATATTGAAAAATTAAAAAAATTGATTCAAAAAGCAGAAGTTTATCCTGGAGCAAATTATATTATTAGACCTGATGGCAAAAGAAAAAAAATAACTGCTGACTTAAAAGAAGAAATAGTTGCTGAAATATCACCTGGTTATAAGGTAGAAAGACATCTTCAAGATGGAGATATTGTATTGTTCAATAGACATCCAAGTCTGCACAGGGGTAGTCTCATGAGTCATTATGTAAAAGTTCTTCCAGGTAGAACATTTAGATTACATCCTGCTGTAGCTTTTCCCTATAATGCTGATTTTGATGGAGATGAAATGAATATTCATTCCCCTCAAACAGAAGAAGCAAGATCAGAAGCAAAAGTACTTCTTGATGTTAAACAAAATTTAATTTCACCAAAAAATAGCACCAATTTTATAGGGTGTGTGGATGATTCAATAACAGGAAATTATTTGATTGGAATGGACACTTTTTCAAAAGAAGATGCAAATCAAATTCTTTATAAATCAGGAATAAAATCCCAAATTTCAAAGAAGACCATTTCAGGATTAGAATTATTCTCAAAAGTTCTTCCTAAAATTAATTTTTCAAGTGATTCTATTAATATCAAAGAAGGAGAAATAATTAAAGGAGTACTTGATAAAACAGTTTTTGGTGATGAAGGAGGAGATTTAATTAAGGAATTAGATAAAAGTGTTGGAAGATTAGAGGCTTTTGATACAATAAAAAGAGCATTTAACATGGGAAAAAATTATTTAACAGATAGAGGTATAACAATATCAGTTGAAGATCTTGATTTAGACAAATCAGTTGTTGAAAAAGCAAAAGAAATCATTGAGAAAGCAGAACAAAGGACTAAAGAAGTGATTGTTTCCTACGATGAGAGAACTCTTGAAATTATTCCTGGGAAGACAAAAGAAGAATCAAGAGAATTAAAAATACTTAAAATTTTAAACGAAGTAAGAACAAAAATAGGGGAGATTGTTAAAAAAGAGTTTTCTGCAGAGAATCCTGTTTCACATATGATTAAGTCTGGGGGGGGAGGGAATATTTTGAATATAACTCAGATGGCTTGCTGTGTTGGACAGCAAGATTTAGAAGGTAAAAGAATTGATTTAGGCTATAATGATAGAACACTTTCATTTTTTAAGAAAGGAGATTTATCACCAAAATCAAGAGGGTTCATAAATAGTCCTTTTATAAAAGGATTAAGACCAGATGAATTCTTTTTTGGAGCTATTACTGGTAGGGCTACACTTATGGATACTGGATTAAGAACTCCAAAATCAGGATATTTATATAGAAGATTAGCAAATGCATTACAAGATCTTAAAAAAGAGTATGATGGAACAGTAAGAGATAGCAACAACAATATAATCCAATTTGAATATGGAGAAGATGGTTTAGATGTTTCACAACTTCACCTGAAAAAGGAGCTTGATCCTGGAGAAGCTATTGGAATCATTACTGCCCAATCATTTGGAGAGCCTTCAACACAAATGGTTTTGAGAACTTTTCATTTTGCAGGTGTTTCTGAAATGCAAGTTACCCAAGGTCTTCCAAGACTTATAGAAATTTTTGATGCTAGAAAAAAACCTTCATCCCCAAAAATGGAAATTTATTTGAATAAAGATAATAATAATGAAAATTCAGCAAGAGTATTTGCTGAAAAAATAAAAGAGGTTTCAATAAGAGAAATCTCTTCAGAAATTAATTTGAATTTTAGTGATAAAAAAATAGAAATCAAAATTGACAAAGAAGGGTTAAAACAAATTCATACTTCAGTAGCAAAAGTTGTGGAAAGACTTAAAGATTTAAAATTTAAGGCTAAAGAGACTGGAGATTCAATAATTCTAAGTGCTAGTGATTTAAATTTCAAAGAAATTTATAAACTTAAAGAAAAATTAAAGAACACAGTAATATCAGGAGTTAAAGGAGTAAAACAAGTTTTAGTTGTAAAAAGGGGAAAGGATTTTATTGTAACAACCCTTGGGACTAATTTAAAAGACATATTAGAATTAAAAGAAGTTAGTAGGGATAATATTATTTCAAATGATTTGCATGAGGTGGAAAAAGTTTTTGGAATTGAAGTAGCAAGACAATTAATAATAAATGAAATATATGAGGTTATTAATGTTCAGGGATTAGATATCGATAAAAGACATCTTAAATTAGTAGCAGATGCTATGACAAATACAGGTAATGTGAAAGGAGTTACAAGAATAGGAATAATTGCTCAAAAATCATCTATTTTAGCAAGAGCTACTTTTGAAACCCCAGTAAAACAATTTGTTAATGCTACAATAAAAGGTTCTGGAGATAAATTATCTAGTGTTATTGAAAATATAATTCTTAATCAACCGATTCCTGTTGGAACAGGATTACCTGGATTATTGGTTAAGGTTATAGGCCCTCTAACTAAAAAAGAAGAAGAAAAGAAAACAGCAAAGAAAAAAATTGTTGAACAAACTAATAGATGATTTTTCCTGTGGAAACCTTTATAAACAAACTTCTTTTTCAAAAATCATAAGATGGTAAATGTAATAGATATGAGGGATCTTAGATATCTTAATTTATTTGGAAACATTACTAAAATAGATACAAAATTTTGTTTCAGATATAATGAAGTATTAATATTTTGTATCCCAAAACAACTTATTAGAAGAGCTGTTGGAGAAAATGGAAGAAATGTAAAAAAACTTAGTGAAATTTTAAGGAAAAAAATAAAAATAATTCCCATACCCCAAAACCCAGAACACATAAGGCCATTTATTGAATCTGTTGTTAGTCCTGTAAAATTTAAAGATTTGGAAGTTAAAGATAATGAAGTAATTTTAACTGCAGGAAGTAATAGTAAAGCAGCACTTATTGGAAGAAATAAGCGTAGATTTTTTGAAATGCAGGAAATTATAAAAGATTTTTTTAAAAAAGATTTTAAGATTATTTAAAACTAAAATGGATTTAGAAAAACAAACTAAAAAAATAATCCTAAATTCAGTTAGATCAAAAGATATTGAAGGAGCCATGGATTATTTAGTTAAGACTTACAAACACAAGGCAGGATGTTTAGCTTATAGGTTTGTAGGTAATTATGAAACTGCTAGAGAGGTTATTCAAGAATCTTTTATAGAGCTTTTTAAAAATCTTCATAAGTTTAATCCCACCCATAATTTTTATACGTGGTTCTATACAATAATAAAAAATAAATCAATTAATTATCTTAGATATAAAAATAGACAAATTTATCAAACTAGACTAGATTACAATTCTTTTAAAATACCAGATCCTAACTTAAATCCAGAGGAACTTTTTGTTGAAAAACAAAAACAAGAATTATTAAAAAAAACAATAGATACTCTTCCTGAAAAATATAAAACAATATTAATCTCCTCTTTAGAAAATTCTAGTTTAAGAAAAGTATCAGAAACACTTAGCATTCCCAGAGCGACAGTAACGTGGAGGTTTAATAAAGCAAAAGAAAAATTAAAACCTCTTTTAGCAAATCTTGTTTATTCGTAACATTTAAAAGCATATATTTCATTTTTTCACTATGAAAAAAAATAGCAAAACACAGGATAATGAACAGACAATTCCAGAAATGGAGATTAATAATAAATATTCTGAAAAAAAACAAGTAGTTCCTGAAAATACAGAAAAAATAAAAAAAGATATGGATAAAACAAAAAAAGAACTTGAAAAAATAAAAAATTTTATCCTAAAGAAATATCCTTTCACCCAATCTATAAGTATTTTACCACCACAATCAATTCCCCTTTTTATTGAAGAAGAAGAAGTTCCAAAACAAACAGAAAAATACATTCAGTTATATGTTGTTGTTCCTGAAGAAAAACTTAAACAGATTCCACAAATTAAACAGGAAATAGTAAAACAATTAGATTCTCTACAAAAAATTTTAAAACAAAAAATATGGGTTCAAATAAAGACCCCTGTGGATATCTGGGAAGTTTGCCTTGATTCTAAGTTTGAATTAAGTGCGGCAATTGCGATGTCTTTTCCACTTTATGATAAGGGATTTTTAGGTGCTTTAAGGGTTGCTGAAATTCATAAATCTCTTGTCTTACAGAAATTTGAAAAATATGTTGTAAGTTATGTTATTGGTGGAAGTCTAGTCAGAGGTGAAGCTGTTAAAACTTCTGATATTGATGTGTTTGTTGTTATTAATGATACAGATGTTAAAAGAATGCCTAGACTTGAACTTAAAGAAAGGCTTAGAAGTATTATTTACCAATATATTGAACAAGCAGAACAACTCGCTGGAGTAAAAAATAAACTTTCCCCCCAGATTTATTTATTAACTGATTTTTGGGAATCAGTAAAAGATGCCCATCCTGTTATTTTTACATTTATTAGGGATGGTATACCTCTTTATGATCGGCATACTTTCATGCCCTGGAAGGCTCTTTTAAAAATGGGTAAACTTAAACCTTCCCCAGAAGCAATTGATATGTTTATGTCTATGGGGGATCAAACAGTAAAAAGAGCTAAAAGGATGTTATTGGATATTGTGGTGCAAGATATTTTTTATGGAATTAGCACCCCTAGTCAAGCATTGCTGATGCTTTATGGACTTCCACCAACAAATGTTAAGGAAACAGTAAAAGAAATGAAGAGAATATTTGTGGATAAAGAAAAAATGCTTGAGAAAAAATACTATGATATTCTTGAAGAAATTATGATTAAATATTATAAGGGTTATGAACATGAAAAAATTAAAGAAGTTTCTGGAAAAGAAGTTGATAGACTCTTGAAAAATGTTGAGAGTTATACAAAAAGATTAAAAGAATTAAGAGGTCAAATTGAAAAAAGAGCTCAAGAAAAAACAATAGAACAAATTTATAAAGATGTTTTTGAACTTTTAAAATCAATTATTAAAGTTAAAGCACAAAAAGCAGTTATTGAAGAGTTTGAAAAGAGTTTTGTCAAAAGCGGACAATTTACCCCTCAAGATTTAAGAATTTTAAAAGATATTGTGAAGGCAAGGGCTGATTTTAAAAAAGGAAAACTAAATGCCCATACTGTCAATGAAGCTAGAAAAAATGCATCAATTCTCATAAACAATTTAATTGAATATAATCAAAGATGTGAACTTGCTAACAATAAAAAGGAATAAATTTATAAAGCATTTTTCTTGAAACTATTCATGGAACTAAAAGAATTAGGAAAAAAAGTTATGGAGATATCCTTGATTTCAACACTAGGATTAGCATCTGCTATTTTGTGTAGGACTCTTCAGTCTTTAAATGAGTTTAGCTTAAACAGAATTAATTCAGAAAAAGAACTTCAAATGATTTTAAAAGAAAGAGCAGAAAAAATAGGATTAGATTATTCTAAAATATCAATAAGTTTTAGAAAAAGGTATGGATCAACAACACGTAATGTTCCAAATGGATACTACATAGAGATTAATAGAGGATGTCCTGTTAAAGATCTTGATCATGAGCTATACCATATTTTTAAGAAAGATCCTGATAAAAAGCAAAAATCCCTATTAAATTATTTATTAATTGAAGAACCAAGAGCAACTTTGTATGAAACTTTTGGAGTTAAAATATAATCTTTCTAAAAACATTTAAAAAGTCACTTTCTTCTCTATTAATTATGAAGGGCAAAGTTATTCAATTCAGACGAGGAAGACATACTATTAAAGAAAAACATTTTTTAATAGAAATTGAAGCATGTAAAACTCGCAAAGATGCTGAAAAATTTGTTGGAAAAGATGTAGAATGGAAATCTCCAGCAGGAAAAATTATCCAAGGAAAAATATCCGGGGCTCATGGAAATAAAGGTGTTGTAAGGGCTATTTTTGAAAAAGGCTTACCAGGTCAAGCAATCACAACAAATGCGGAAATAAAATGAATATTAAAAAAGGAATTATCTGGGATAAAGAAATGATTGTTGAAGATGACAAAATAAATAAGATGAATGCTAAGAATGAAATGATTATAAAAAAAGGTCAAAAATTTAATTATGAAAAAGCTAATTTAGATAAGAAGGGTAAGTATGGTATTAGATTAACTAGACACACATTAATATCAAATAAACTAGTGACAGGTGATAATATTGAATCAAGAATAATTGAATTAGGTTATTA
The DNA here is from genome assembly GCA_018815925.1 of Nanobdellota archaeon. Classification (GTDB taxonomy): domain Archaea; phylum Nanobdellota; class Nanobdellia; order Pacearchaeales; family GW2011-AR1; genus JAHIWS01. The sequence continues at coordinate 45,022 of JAHIWS010000006.1, forward strand.
TAATGGTTGTGCAAAAGAAGACTTTGTAATAGAAGGCAAATTTAAATATTTGGATTTGGAGGTAAAATAAAATGTTAGTAGATAAATTTAGTGAAAAAACCTTTCTTGTTGAATTGAAAAAAGGAGAAGTAAGGTCTAAACATATTGCAGGATTACATGAAACATTACCTGAAGGAAAATATGATATATTTATTAATGGCATACCTTATATAAAAGAAATTACCTTAACAAAAGATGATTTAATAGAGAATATAAAAAATAGAAATCCAAATAGTTTTCTTATAACTACTGCAGGTTTATATGGAAAGGTTTATAAAAATAAAGAGAGGGTAGCAGCATAAAATGGCATCATTAAGAAAAGCAAATGCATATTCAAAAAAGAAAGTTGTTCCTTATACTAGGATTAGTAAGAAAAAAAACAAATCATTTATAAAAACAGTTCCTCAACAAAAAATTGTTAAATTTAGTATGGGAAAAGAAGATTTATTTACTAATGGAAAACTACCTTATAATTTGACTTTAATATCAACTGAAAAAGTTCAGTTAAGACATAATGCTCTTGAAGCATGTAGGCAGTATATTAATAAAAAACTAGATAAAGAGTTATCAGGACAATATTTGTTTAGAGTTATCCCCTTTCCACATCATATTCAAAGAGAAAACAAGATGCTTACTGGTGCAGGTGCTGATAGAATGCAGACAGGAATGCAATTAGCTTTTGGAAAAGCAATGGGAAAAGCTGCAATTTTAAAATCAGAAAGTAAAATATTCTTTGTTGCTGTTCCAAATCCAAAAGCAGTCTCATTTGCAAGAAAAACTTTAAAACAGATAAAATCAAAACTTCCTTGCAAAACAAAGGTAATATACGAAGATAAGAGTAAAAAAAAGTGATTATTCTAATTTCTTAAGTAATTATCCACATATAATATATTGAAGTAACTCCTAAGGAGTAACAATATAGAAACATTTATAAACCCAAACTACTATAGATTATTAAGAAAAATGGCATTAGAAGATTTAACACGATATGAGAATGCAATCTTAGCTGGTCGTTTTGCAATGTCAGAACTTGATCAGCAATATGTACCTTCTGCATTAAAAGGCTTAGCTGATTCTCTTGATGAAGATGCAAGAGATTCAACAAATATAGCTTTAGATTTAGGTGGAGCAGAAAGAATAATTGATCTTTATTCTAGAAAATATAATAAAGTTTTAGAATCAGCAAATATGTCTGATTTATCAAATCACTACTCTCAGATAATTGAGAATTATTTAGAACCTGCACTTGCAAATAAAGTTAAAGGAGAATTTGGAAGATTCTCTAATAAAACCTATGGAGATATTAATAAGGAATTAAAGAAAGCAAAACACATTATTAGTGGTGAAGATACTTATGAGTATCCTAAGTCTGAAAAAGAATGGGCTAAACATATTATAGAGGAATATAAAAGTATAAAGACTATTATGGCAGTTTTAGAAGCTGATAAAACAGAAAAATTAAGGGCTAAATTCACTGGAAAAGCTCATAAAGACGCCTTAAAAGGTCTTGCAGAAAAATTAAATTCTAGAGAATAATCACTCCCCAATAAGTTCTTTGACTAATTGAGCCATTACACTTAAAAATTCTTCAGCTCTATCTTGCCAAACGTCTATTTCAACACCTTTTAAATTTTTTATTTCACCATGGGATATTTTTTTGTGAAGCATTAAAAGATCTCTATACCACACAATATATTTACCTTTTAATTTACCTTGGTTAACAAAAACTTCTTTAAGGTCAGCAGCAACATGTTCTGGTGAAGCAGGAGGTATGTTTGCTGCTATTAAAGCAGCATGAGCAGAATCAACCATACTCCAATATAATCCTTCAATAGAATTTAGTTCTGCTATCTTGCTTCTTACAATGTGCATTGGGGCTCTTTGAAGTGCACTATAAATTGCTTCCGGAGTTGATTTTATTTTTCCATTAATTAATAAATATTTTAAAGGTTCAAAAAAACCAGCTAAATCAATCATTGCCTCCCCATACCTTAAAATATTTAAGACAACAGGATCTCCCCTGATTAAGTCTTCCCACCAGCTACTAAGTTTTATTGTGTTAATATGAAGGCTTTTTTTGTAGGGTGTTGATCTTAAAATCTTATCAAGTTCTTCCCTATACCAAGCAATTAATTCTTGATCCCATTTAATTGTAACATCATCCAGAATAATCACAACATCAATATCAGAACTAGAAGTTGTTTCTGATTTTACTACAGAACCAAAAAGCACAACTGATTTAATTATTTTGTTAAATTTTTTATAAGTTTTTGTAGCAAAATCCATTGCAATATCATGGTCTGTTTTAAGTTGTAAACTAGGATATTTTTCTAAATCTTCTTTAGATGTTTTTTTAGTTTTTTTTACAACATTCTTTTTAGAAATTTTTTTCTTAGACATTTTTATTGATATTTATGAAGTGTTGAAACAATGTTTACAAATATTAATGATACTAATCCTATGAAAGATAAGCTCATTTGAAATGTATTGAAACATTTTGTATTTACAATATTTATCGCTATGAAGGCTAATATTAAAAAGTTTAGGAAGTTACTCCACCAACTTAATAATTCCTTATTCATCTTAATTTAAAGACACAATTATCCCATAAAGCAAAACTAACGCAGCAATTCCTCCAACTATCCATGCTAAATAGTCTAATAGTTTTAAAGTCTTTTTTTCCATATTTAATTCGCCTTCTTTTATATTTTTGTTACGTTTTTCTAGTTTTTAAATTTACTGAATTAGAGTAGTTATTCCATGGGAGTTCCACTCATTCTGCTTCCTTGTGCACCTGGTCTTTGTCCTCCAAGCTCTTTTGGAAGTTGCATAAAACCAGCTCCAAAAGTTTCATAATTTGTTTGAGGTATCCAAGCCCCTTCAAATCCTCCGACATAACCTTGTTGATATCCTAAAGTTTGATTCCAATAAGGAGCCATTTCCATTGAATATACAGGAGAACCAAATGCTTCTAATGTAGCCGTAACAGCAGGAGTTTTAAAATGTTGATAAAAACTTATAGCTTCAACAATTTTTTTAATATCTTTTTCAGGAAGTTTTTGCATCATTTCTTTGATAGGCACATTTCCCATACCCATCGGAAGTTCAGTATGTTCAAAACCAAAATTATCAGAAAGATGAATATGTTTAACCAATGGAGCCACTTTTTTTGTTTCTTTAATAATCTCTTTATCATCATATCCAAATTTTTTCATCATATTTATATGCCCAACATCCCATGTGACTCCAAGTAATTTTTCTGCTTTTTCTCTTGCAGTTGCTTCAGATAATCCAAAACCTCCCTGATCCTTTGGTTTCATAGCTTTTTCAACAAATTTTTTTCTAGATTTTTCTATTAGCTCTTTAAGTTCTTTACCTGTAGAAAAAGCTCCTCCTGCAGGAGGATTTTCAACTGAAATTATAGGTGCTTTATCTTTGAATTTTTTATAAGCGTTAAGGGCCACATTTGAAAAAGTTTCTGTTGTTTTTTCTTGTGCAAAATCATTTAATGGTTTAAATATTTGGGGAGAAGTTTCAATTTTATTAAATGCTTTGACACCCTCTTTAATTATATCTGCCATTAAGTAAACATTTTCTTTTTGCCTTGGATTTTCTTGTATTTTTTTTGCATTTTCTTCAATTTTTTCTTTAAATTGTCCTAAAACTTGTTTGTCTGTATGACTTCCATATTTATTTGCTGTTTCAAAAAGATCTTTTAATTGTCTATAAGAATCATTTAAAACAGAAACTCCCATATTAAATGAAGATTGTGCTGATTTTTCTTCAGGATATAATTCTTTTCCTGCTTTTTCTTCTGCTTCAGCACCCCTTGCTAAAAATCCAGAACGTCTAATAGCTTCTTCACCCATGTCAGCATAATAAGATAAACTTCTAATGCCCTGACTCCATTGTTCTTCATTAATTTTTGCAATTTCTTTACTAACATTAGCCTCTTCTTCACCAGGAAATGCCCTTGTTTTTATAGGAAGACGATGAAGAGAACCTGTTTCAGAATTAATTATAAATGTCTCTTCTGGTTTTTTTCCTTTTTCAGCAATCTCACCTGGAAGCATCGCTGAAGAATGAAGTGTTACTGGAATATTACCTTTTGAACTCATTTCATGTGCTCTTTCTACAAATTGATTTATTTGTCTTTCAATAGCATTTCTTCCTGATTCACTAAAACCTTGTTGAGTCATTCCAGAGGGTTCTACTACAGGGGCATGCACAGTAACATCTACACCTGTTAATTTACTAAGTCTTTTGACCTCTTTTAATTGTTGGTTTGGAATTGATTCAAAAACCTCAGGAGAAATAGAACCTACTTCAATTGTTTTTAATCCTTTTGAAATCTGATCACTTAAACTTTGTAAAATGTTTGCTGTCCTGCCATCAGTTGTGGTTCCAAAGTTTCCTGCATTAGTTCTATAACCTGTAAAAATATCCCCATAGGTAGGACTTAAACTAGAATATCCTCCTTGATAAATATCTTTCACAGTATAATTTTCTGGCATTTTTCCACCTTTTTTTATAAAAGTTATAGGAAAGAATTATTTATATAGTTATTGAATATATTAATTTCAATATCTATACTTAACTTAAATTTACTAGCAACAAGTTGCTTAATTGATGACTCATAATAGGCCCTGGCAAATTATATATGAACAACATAATTAAGTGAAAAGCTAGGAGAATCCAGCTTTGAGTCATCAATATCACGAAGTGCTAATGTTAGAATAAAAGATTTACTTACAGAATAAAATTAAATTGCATTTTAATCAAGGCATGAATTCTTCATACTTTTTTTTATCTTCAAAAGGAAGATCTGTCCTTGTTCTTACAGGCTCGATATTAGGAAAATCAAAATTAAATTCATTATCTGTATTAATATTTCTTAAACGTGGGTCTAGAAAATTATGTCTTAGAATTTTATTAAATGTTTCTCTTGCTTTTAAAACAGGTGGCTCAAATACTTTTTCATAACCCTCCTCATCAGAAGTTCTTCTGGATACTGATGAATATTTTGGTTCATTTATTATATAATTCATCTTAGTTGGTTTTTCTTCATCTTGTATTTGTGTGGAAAAATTTTCTTCTAAACTAGGTGTTTCTTGAAAAATTTCGTTTTTTTCTAAAACTGGAGAAATATTTTTATTTTCTCTTTGAATTTGTCCAGAAGATTGCATAAAAGATTGAAACTGATTTTCATCTCTTTGAATATCAGAATCTTCTTCATTAATTTCTTCTGATATTTCTTCTAATTCCTCTACTTCCAGTTCTTTTTCTAATTTGTCATTATCCATTTTTAAGTAAAACTAGCCATTCCATGAGCTTTTTTATAAATATCAAATAAATCAAAAGCTATTTTTTCTGCTTTTTTTGCAGCTAAAGGTCTTAAGAGTTCTGATTCAGTCCAATCATCTTTTTTTACTATAATTTCTTTAGATTCTTTAAGTTTTTCCTTTTTTTCAGGTTTATCATAATGGCCTATTAAAGCTAAAAAAGGATTAGAAGTATCACTTGATTTTTCAGGTTTATTAATTTGTTCTTGTTCTTCTAAAAAATAATTAATTTCTTCTTGCAATTGTTCTAAACTTTCTGTTGTTGACCCTTCTATAAGTTTTAAAACATCTCCTAAATCAGAATCGTTCATTTCTTGGTTTATTTTTTTAATTTCATCATCATTTAAAGAATAAGCCCTAAACATAACATCAGCTTTTCCTCCAAAAACATAATGAGATTGTTGAGATGGTAATCTTGATGGAATTCCTCTAAATGTAAAATCAACTAAAATACATGTGTAATAATTTCTTTTTATTGTTTTAAGAAAAGATTCTTTTGAAAAGTCCTGTGGAAGATCACCTTCAAGTGCTGAATCTCTAATCTTTAATTTTGATTTTCCTAAAAGAGTTAGTTCAAGCAGCATTGTGTTGAATATTTTAACTAATGCAGGCTCTCTTCCAGATTCTTTCATTTCAAGTTGCGAAGCTGCTTTTAAATATGGTTTTGCCCATCTTGAATATAACTTAAGAGAATTAACTTGACTTTTTAAGTAAGCTCTTTCAAGGGCATATCTTCTTCTAAGTTCTTGTTCAGATTGGTTTAACCAAGACTCAAACTCCATAATTCTTGGCCTTAAAATCCTTTTTATCCTATCATTTAAATCTATTTTATCAATATCTTTTTGATTTTTAACAATTAAAAAAGCATCAAGTAAAGTTTGAAATCCTGCTTGACCTAGAGCCATGGCTTTTATACTTGAATTTCCTTTCACAATATCAACCTTATCTAACCAAATTTGTTTTAAGGCTAATACAGACGCTTCTTGGGTTTCCTTTTTTTTGGATTTTAAATAATCATAATGTTCTAATCTTATTTTAAAGTCCCTAAGATCATAAGTAATATTTAAAATACTTTTTAAAATGGTATTTACAGTAGCTAAAGTATTTGATGCTTGTTGTTGCATTGAAGTGGCTCTTAATCCTAATTCTTGAAAATGTCCTGATCCAGGTGTTGAAGTAAAATTATCAATATATTTTTCTGGAGCAAGTCCAAAATCATTCATTAAATCTAAAATAAAAAAATAAAGTGGTTCAAGTGTTTCAGATGATGAGTTATAACCAAGATGATGTTCTGAGATTGATTTAGGTTCAACTTCTTCAGCAGGAATATTATCAGAATTTTTATATTTTTTTAAAAGTTCTTTTCCATTTGCAGCATATAATCTAGGATTAACTTTTCCTATAATTTGTTGAACACTCGCGACCATACTAAAACAAGGTTTATGTTCTTAAAAAAGGTTTCTAATCATAACAACTAACTTTAAAAATAAGAAGTACTTCTCTATGTAATGGGTTGGTTTGGATTAGGCAAAAAAGATAGGGTAATTGATCTTGCTGAGCACTATAGGAGACAGCAAGAACAAACTGCCAAAATCCAACCAAATACCCAACCTAACTCTTTTGAAAATACTGGAAGTTCACTAGGGTTTCTAGGAAGCATAGCAGGTGCTACGCCATCAGGTGGGGTTTCTGATGATGTAGTTGATCTTTCAAGCACTCCTGGAACAGAAGAAAGAAAAAAAAGATTAGCTAAAAGATTGATGGACATGACTGAAAAGTTAGAAGATTTAAATAACCAGATTTACCATCTTCAGCAAAGGATTGAGGTCCTTGAAAGAAAATCAGGTGTAAGTGGATTTTAGTTGTTTCCAAGAATTCTTGTTTATAATAAATAAAATCAGCTAAACTCTATAAATTTTTCCTCTCATTCTGAACAATAATAAAACTTTAAAAACCTTGATTAATTTTTTTAGATTATTAGAGCAATTTACTATTGATCTTCTTGTAGTTCATCCTGGAGATCTTCATCATATTCATCACTTGGTTCAGAATCCATTTCCTTGAAATAATGTATAGAACTGCCCATAACAATTCGTTTTTCCATAAAAAATCAAGGTCATTGAACTATATAAACATATAGAAATAAACCTTTTTCAAAAAGGTTACTAAAACTAAAAAATGAAAAACAAACGCGGAGAAAAAATAAATTTTAAGTACAATATGAGTGAATACTGGAGTATTTTGAAAAAATATAAATCATTATTTTTTCCACTTTTAGTTATTTCTCTAGTAGTTGAGGCCTTATTTACAGCAGATAAATTTCTTTTTAAAAAGATTATTGATGATGGAACAGAATTTCTTGCAGGAAATATTATCCAGAATGTTTTTATTCAAACCCTAATAATTTTGGCATTAATTTTTGCTAGTATTGTTATTTTAAGAACCATTGGAAAATGGATTATAATACAATTTATGAATGTATTAACCTCCAGACAAATAAAAGACATAAAAACAAAATATTTTAATCATATACTTAGATTGAGTCATAATTTTCACACTACACATAAAACAGGTAGTTTAATTTCTAGACTTGGAAGAGGCTCTGGAGCAGTAGAGACAATGACAGATATTCTTGTATTTAATATAGCCCCCCTAGTTTTTCAGTTATTTGTTGTTGGAATATCACTTGCATATTTTAGTATTAGTTCAGCACTAACTATTTTAATTGTTGCTATTCTGTTCATTTCTTATAGTTTTTATATTCAACAAAAATAACAAGATTCTAAGTTAAAATTTATTAATTCACAAGATAGGGAAAGAGGATTTATTGGAGATGTTTTTACAAATGTAGATTCAATAAAATACTATGGAAAGGAAAAAAATATAGAAAGAATTTTTGATAAACACACCACTAGAACAAGAAAAAGAGCTTTAAAATATTGGGGATATTATAAGTGGTTTGATGCAGGTCAAATTTTTATTTTGGGTTTGGGAACATTCCTCTTAATTTATTTTCCATTAATGGACTTTATAGCTAAAGAAATTACTTTGGGAACCCTTGTATTTATTTATACAATTTATGGAAATGTTGTTGGTCCAATGTTTGGATTTGTATGGGGAATGAGAAGTTTTTATAGAGCAATGGCAGATTTTCAGGACTTGTTTGAATATGGGAAAGTTGAAAATGAAATAGAAGATAAATTTAATGCTGAAGAAATAAAAATAGAAAAAGGAACAGTTGAATTTAAAAAGGTTTATTTTGGTTATCAAAAAAGACAATTATTTAGGGATTTTAATTTAAAGATAAAAGCAAATGAAAAGGTTGCTTTAGTAGGACATTCTGGGAGTGGAAAAACAACTTTAGTTAAGTTAATCAATAGATTTTATGATGTTAGCTCTGGAGCTATTTTAATTGATGGAAAGGATATAAGGAATTTTAAACAAGAATCTGTAAGAGAGCAGACAGGAATTGTTCCTCAAGAGTGTATTTTGTTTGATGATACTATTTACAATAACATTAAATTTTCTAATCCAAAAGCATCTAGAAGAGAAGTTATAAGGGCAATAAAACTAGCAAAACTAGACGAAGTGATAAGAGAATTTCCAAAAAAAGAAAATACAATTGTTGGAGAAAGAGGAGTAAAACTTTCTGGAGGAGAAAAACAAAGAGTGTCAATTGCAAGATCTATACTTGCAAACAAAAAAATACTTATTCTGGATGAAGCCACATCTAGTTTAGATTCAGAAACAGAACATAAAATACAAGAAGCACTTGCAAAACTTCTTGAAGGAAGAACATCAATAATAATTGCTCACCGTCTTTCTACAATAATGAATGCAGATAGAATTATTGTTATGAAGAGGGGGGATATAATTCAGGAAGGAAAACATTTTGAACTTATAAAACAACTCGGAGAATACAAAAAGCTTTGGGATTTACAGAAAGGAGGTTATTTGTAGGGTGAGATACAAAATACCAAACCTAAAAAAGTACTAATAATCAAATTGAGGTTTTAGCAATTGTTTTAGATTGGATAGACCACAAAGACTATGAAAGGTTATTTAAATTTACTTAGCATTGAACTAATATGATCTCTGACAAAAAAATCCAAGCATATGCATTGAAAAATGCAATAACACATGAGGGAAAAGCAAATCCAGGGCCTGTAATTTCTGCACTTTTTAATGAAGGTTTGAAAAAGTCAGATATGAAAAAATATGGGAAAAAAATAAATCAGGCAATTAATCAAATAAATGAACTATCCTTAGATGAACAGAAAAAAGAATATGAAATAGCTGAGAAAATTGTGAGTAGAAGAGAAATAAGAGAAGGATTGCCAGAGCTCCCAAACACTAAAAAAAGAAAAGTAATTATGAGAATTGCTCCGAGTGCTTCAGGTCCTTTGCATGTTGGTCATGCACTTGTTGCTGGATTAAATATTCTATATGTAAAGAAGTATGGTGGAAAATTTTATGTTAGAATTGAAGACACAAACCCAGAGAATATTGACTCTAAGGCTTATGACCTCATTAAAGAAGATTCAAAATGGTTATACAAGAATTCTAAAATCATTATTCAATCAGATAGGATGAACATTTATTACAAATATTCAGAACAATTGATAAAGAAAAAGGTTGCTTATGTTTGCACTTGTTCTGGTGATACTTTTAGAGAATTTGTAAAAGAAAAAAAAGATTGTCCTTGTAGAAAAAAAAATGTAAAAGAAAACATAGAAAGATGGAAAAAAATGCTAGATGAAAATGGTTTTAAGCAAGGTGAAGCTGTTTTAAGGTTTAAATCTAATATGAAAGATAAAAATCCTGCTATGAGAGATTTTCCACTTGCGAGAATAAACACCACACCCCACTTATTACAAAAGAAAAAATACAGAGTATGGCCTTTAATGAACTTAGCAGTAAGTTCAGATGATATTGATCAAAAAATGACCCACGTTATAAGAGGTAAAGATCACAAAGATAATGCTAAAAGACAAGAAATGATATATAAAATATTGGGTAAAAAATATCCTTGGACTAGTTTTATAGGAAGAGTTCATTTTAAGGGAATGGAATTATCTACTTCACAAATGAGAAAAGGAATTCAGTCTGGAAAATATAAAGGATGGGATGATAAAAGACTTCCAACATTAATTTCATTAAAAAAACAAGGATATAAGCCAGAAGCTTTTTTAAAATTCGCAGAAAAAATTAGTTTGGGTGAAAATGACAAAATTATTGATAAAAAAGAATATTTCACAATGTTAAATAATTTTAATAAGGACTAAAATTTTAAAAAGAAGTTATTTGGTAAAATTCTAAAAGAGGATATAGAGATTTGGTAAACAATGTCTTACATAATTGCAAGGATTCAAAGAGTTTAGATGCACGATTAGGAAGAATTATTATGCAATTGGAAAGTGAGAAGTTAAAACAAAATTGCAAATTAACAGGGCCAGGTAGAATAGAAGATCATGATTCTGGATGAATCTGAGGGGTGGTGGTAAGAAGATTTGAAGATGATAGGTATTAAAAACCAAAACCCTTAAAAACTAAAAAAAACTTGATTTTTTATGGCAATTAAAATGGATCAATATCGGCATTGCTGAGAAAGATTTTAATAGCTTGGCTTCTAAATTAAATATAAGAAATAACCCTAAGCTTTGGTTGTTAATCAGGCTTGACCCTAATTTAAAGGAAAGGTTGATAAGGGAAACCTTGGTTTCCTTTATATGGCGAATGTGGTCTAACGGTTATGACGTGTGGTTGTGGTCCGCAAAAAGGGAGTTCGACTCTCCCCTTTCGCCCTTGGTGAAGGTTAACCGAATCTCTGATTTGAGTCCCCTTTCGCCCTTACGACGACCACTCCTGGGCAGAGTTTAAAATGGTGAAAAATATCCTTTTTGTATGCAAGCACAATGTATTTAGGAGCAAGGTAGCTGAAACTTATTTTAAAAAAATTAATAAAAACAAGAACCTCAAAGCTAGCAGTGCAGGAATAATTAAGTGGTATTCTATTCGACCCAATACAAAAAAAGTTTGTAGGAAATTAGGAATAAAATTAAAGGGAAAATCAAAACCAATAGATTTCAAAATATTAAAAAAAACAGATTATGTGGTGATTGTTGCTGATAATGTTCCTAAATCAATTTTTAATCAAAAATATCTTAAAAAAGTTATTATGTGGAAAATAAAAGATGTTAGTTCAAAAGACAATAAAGGCATAGAAAAAACAGTTAAACAAATAATTAAAAAAGTTGATCCATTAGTTAGAAAATTGGAGAAATTAAAATGAACACAGATACAGTCAAAGGATTTAAAGATTTTACAGGAGAAGAAGCTAGAAAAAGAGAAAAAGTAAGAAAAATTCTAGTGGAAACCTTTGAAAAATATAGTTTTGAACCAGCTGAGACACCTATAATTGAATATGAGGAATTTGTAAGAGGACAAAATCAAAATGATGAAGCTGTATCTGAAATATTTAAATTAAAAGATAGGGGAAAAAGAAAACTAGCATTAAGGTATGAATTTACATTTCAATTAAAAAGAATTGCACAAGGGAAAAAACTTCCTTATAAAAGATATCAAATAGGTCCTGTATTTAGAGATGAGCCTGTTTCAGAAAATAGATTTAGACAATTTACCCAGTGTGATGTAGATACAATTGGTTCAACAATAAAAGATGAAGCTGAAATTTTAGCTTTAACTTCAGAAATTTTAAAATCCATAGGGATATCACCTCTTATATTGATTAATAATAGAAAATTAATGGATGAAATCCTTAGTGATAATGGTATTTCTGAAAAAAATAAAACCCAGGTTTTAAGGGAAATCGATAAATATGATAAACTTCCAGAATCTCAAGTTAGGGAATTATTAAGGAATCTTGATGCTGAAAATGTTTTAGATTCTCTTAAAAAAGGTGAAAAATATTTTTCCCAGTTTCAAACATATAAAAAAATAATAAGCCTTATGGAATATTGTAAAGCCTATGGATTAAAAGTAAATTTTGCTCCAAGTATTGTTAGGGGTTTATCTTATTATAATGGAAGTGTATTTGAGATAAAAGCAAATGGTGTTAAAGAGAGTTTGGTAGCAGGAGGAAGTTATAAAGTTGGAGAAGTTCAAGCAACAGGATTGTCGTTTGGATTAGAAAGAATATGCAAAATAACTAAATTAGAAAAATCAGAAGACAAATTTCTTATTGTTTCTTTAGACCAAGATAGGCAAGCAATAAATCTTTTAAATAAATTAAGGACACAAGGAAAAACCACTAGTATTTTTTATGGAAAACCTTCAAAAGCTTTAGAATATGCTAATTCTTGTAAAATAAATAATGTTATTTTTGTAGGGGCTAAAGAAGTAAAAGCAAAGAAATTCAAGGTCAAAGACATGAAAACAGGAAGACAAAAAACATTAGTTATACAAAAAGTCACAAAAAAGAATGTTTTGATGAAGAAGAAAGGTTGAGGATTTAAACAATAAAGTTAATAAATTAATTTTTAATTAATTTTTAATGTCAAAAAACCTTTATAGTGTTATTACAGGAACAGGGAGTTACATTCCTACTCAAAAGATTCCTAATAGGTATTTTCTTAATAGTGAGTTTTATGATGTTGAAGGAAAAAAAATTGAAATATCTAATGAAGAAACAATAAAGAATTTTGAAAAAATAACTGGAATCAAAGAGAGAAGATATGTGACAAATGATTTGCTTACTTCTAATATTGCTTCTTATGCAGCAGAAAATTGTTTGAATTCTTCTAGAGCTAGTAGAGAAGATCTTGATTATATAATTGTTGCTCATAATTTTGGTGATGTGAGGGCTGATAATAAAAGATCTGATTTTGTTCCAAGTTTAGCCTCAAGAGTTAAAATTAAATTAGGGATTAAAAATCCTTATACAGTTGCTTATGATCTTCCTTTTGGTTGTCCTGGTTGGTTACAAGGAATAATACAAGCTGATTCTTTTATTAAATCAGGTAAAGCAAAAAAAATTCTTGTTATTGGTGCAGAAACTCTTTCAAGAATTTCTGATATTCATGATAGAGATAGCATGATCTACTCTGATGGAGCAGGATCTGCTCTTGTTGAAGCATTAGAAAATGATAAACCTGTTGGAATATTATCAAATAAAACAAGATCTGATAGTTCATATATGCTTTGGATGGGTAAATCAAATAATCCTTATTATAAAGGAAATGAATTATTTCTTAAGATGTATGGTCACGATGTATTTGAATATGCTGTAAAATATGTTCGTGATGTTGTTAAAAAAAGCCTTGATGAAGCAAATTTAGGTATAAGAGACATAAAAAAAATTCTTATTCATCAAGCAAATGAAAAGATGGATGAGTCAATTGTGAAATGGTTATTTAAATTGTACGGTATTAAGGCTTCACAAAATGATATACAAGAAATAATGCCCATGACAATTTCTTGGCTTGGAAATAGTTCTGTAGCAACCCTCCCAACTTTACTTGATTTGTTGATGAAGGGGAAGTTTAATGATATTTCCTTTTCACAATCTTTTGAGGGAAATTCTGTTATGCCAGAAATTATAAAAAATGTAACTAATAATGGTGGTCCTTTTGGAATTCTTAAAGCTCCTGAATCTTTAACAATAGATGATTCAAAAACAAAAAATTTCCAACCTAATTATATACATAAATTAAATAGTGGAGATAATGTTGTTTTTGCTTCTGTGGGTGGGGGAATGAATATTAATTCTGTTGTTTATAGAATGCCTTAACTTTTATGCTAAATCAACATCCATCTTCCAAGAATTTTCAGATCCACTAATTTTTTTGTTTTTGATTGTTAGGGGTTTAGAGAATAATGGACAATTAATGACTAATGTTTCAAATTCTCCTCCTTCCCCAACTGCATTAATTTTATATTTGTTATTAAGCTCTATTGTATCACTTACAAATTTTTTATCAATTAATTTTCCAAGCCAACTTTTATCTAAAGGATATGCAGCAACACCTGTAATTATAATTTTGAATTTATTGTTGATTAATTCATGAAGATATTTAATTTCATCTTTATGCCATAGTGGATTTAAACATTTTAATTTGAGTTTAGCACATATTTTTTTTATTCTAGAAGACTGATATTCAGATGCTATTGCTCCTGTAACAATACCTTCAATTTTGTATTTTGTTTTAGCCTTTTTTATTGCAGTTTCTAAATCTTTTAATTCATCTTCTTTTTTTCCTTTTGTTTTTTCAATGATTAAAGGAATTTTCATTACATTAGCTTGTTCTTTAACTCTTTGTATATTTGGTGTATGGAACATGTAAGAATCTTGATTTTGAGAAAAAATAGAAATAAGACATGATAGTTCATTACCTTGTTGTTTAACAATATATGCTGCATAACAAGAGTCTTTCCCTCCTGAAAATAATATTCCGAGTTTCATGAAATTTGGAATTAGATAAGGTTTTTAAAGTTTAGGATTTTAATATGGAAATGGAGAATAGGGCAAGTAAAGAGTATGTAAAAGATGCTAAATATATAGGAGAAAAAGCCAGATTAAGAGTGGATACAGGGTACAAGGATGGATGTGTTGTTCCAAAACAAAGATTTGATTTCTTAGCAAGATTAGAAAGAAAATTATTTGGTATGTCTCCGAAAGTAATTAATTGCTAATCAAATAAATGAGCAAGAGGATTTTCAAAATTCTTGTTAATTTCTTGTATTCTTTTTTTTGCCCCTTTGTCATATTTTTTTAGTTGGTTTATTTTTTCAGTAATCTCTTCTTTAAGATCTGCAAAAGGGTTTGGATTATGTTTAAAATAAACATGTTTAAGCCAGATAAAAATTTCATCAAAATGATTTTTTTGCTCTAACCAAACTTTTTTCTGATTTTCAAGATGTAATAATGGACCAAAGGAGATTATTCTATCTTCTTTATTTTTACCAATAAATTCTGTAAATGAAACTTTTTTTTTAGAACCATTTTCTTTAAAATGGGTAAATAAATTATCATAAATCTCTTTAATTTTATTTTTTATACTAAAATTTCTTTTTGGGAGAACTACTGCTGTTTCTCTAAGAGCATTTCTATGAAGAATTTCTTTTTTTATTCTTCTATTTTCAGTGCTAATTGCTTTGTTTAATGATTCAACTAATTCTTTTAAAGTAACTTTCTTAAATCTTGGAATAGGACTTCTAGGAACAAGATCTGGAATACCTTCTTCTAATTCAATTCTTTCTAGCTCATACTTCTTTTTTTCTTCTTTTCCAAAAAGAATATCATCAATGCTTTTGATATATTTATTAAGAAGTATTTCTGATTTAATTCTTAAAAGGAGTGATGCTGCTAATAAAACCTTACTTGAGACAAAAAAATCTGTTTCTTCAAGATTTTGTATTTTAACAAGATATTTATCAGTAAGAATAACAATATCAATATTCCAAGGGTCTAATTGTTCTGTATTAATTAGGTCGTAAATGATGTCTTGCCAGCCTATTTCACGATTAAAGAGCAAATCATGAACTTGATTTTGGTTTACACTTTGAATAGCCTCTTTTGAATCCATAAAAAGCATAAGAAACAAGCATTTTTATTCTTAACTAATCCATGTAGTTGTTAAATATTTCAATAAGTAGTGTATAAATAACTCTAGTGTAGGAATCCTATTTACTACTTTAGATTAAGTAAAGCTTGTCATTTTAAAAGAGTAACACAATAGAAAGGTTTAAATACTAGAACATACTCAATATAATATCACCTCTTTTTCCCCAGGAGTAGGCTTCAAGTTAACTCTTTTTTTGACTTGAAGACTCTCCCAGGGTTATAATTATTATTAAAAATTATTTTTAATATGCGGGCTTAATAAATTATTTATTTTTAGATAATTTGCCCAATACATATTCTTAAAAACATATTTTTAATCCAAATCCAATTTAATAAAAGATGAATTATAATCAAAATTATCAATAAAACAGATGTCCAGTGATGGATAAATAACCAATCTTCTCTTAAAAAAATAAATAGGTTTCCTAATTTTCCACCTCCACGAGGTAAAACTAACCACAAAATAAAACCAGAAATAGCAATTAGCAAAAAGTCAATAAACATGAGTAAATCTATTGTAAATTTAACTTGATTTTTATTCATCATCTTAGAAATAAAAAAGATTATATAAAATTATCTTGCCAAATTATAATCATTTATTTTTTCTTTTCTTCGACTTTTTTACTCTCAAACTCTGAATAATGGCACTTACCGCAGTAAAATCTTCCTTTAGAGTTCATTAAAAATACTCCAGGTCCACAACGAGGGCAAAATCTCCCTCTTGTTAATTTATCGCCTTCTAGTTTATATTGAGTATATTTTTTGCTAGTAGGTTTGTTTTTGTGCGGTTTTTTACCCTTTTTTGGTTTTGATTTTTTAGGCATTTTTAATATAATCTATGTAAACTCTATAATTATTTAATTCAGAAACCGGGATACTAAATGATCCTGGGTCTTTTTTCCAGGAGATTGACTCCAAAGTTAAAACACTTTTCCTTATCTCATTTATTTTTCCGGCTCTTCCATGAACACTCCTACCTACCTCAAAAAGATATTTCCCTTGCAAATCTTTTAATTTCATCTTTGTAGCATTATCTGTAATCATTGTCTTATAATCATACTTATAATCTCCACCCATTAATATCATTTTTTTTCCTCAACTTCTTCTTGTTTAATTTCACTCGCTTCACTCGATTGATTAGGGTTATTATCTTTAACTTGTTCTTCTTTATTAATTTCTTTCTTATCAATATCTATGTCAGTAGCATTTTTTTTGGGTATTTGTTCAGCAGATTCTGTTTTTTCTTCTACAGATTTCTCTTCTAATATTTTCTTCTCAGCACTCACTATTTTAGAATCTTTTTTCTTTTTCTTTTCAATATTATTTTTATCTTTTTCAGATGCATATATGTTAGTGTTGATTACGAATATTTTTGATCCAAATTTTCCTAAAATGTTTTTTATTTTAATATTTTCAGCTTGAACAGAAAATTTTTCAGATAATAACTTTAATACATCTTGTCTACTAGGGGCAACTCCTGATTCCAAACTTGCTTTAATTTCTCTTCTATTAAATAAAGAATTTTTATGGTCATTAATAATTTTAAAATTTTCCATGAGAATTACCTTGTTTTAATTGCAAAATTACCCTTATCTTTTATGTTTATTTTTTTAGCAATCTCTGATTTTTCAGGATTTATAATAACTATTCTGCCTTTAAATGAATCAGTAAATTCTTTAGAACCACATTTAGGACATTTTTCTCCATTTTCATATATTGTATTGCAAAGTCTACATGCTTTTGATTTCATTTAATTTTCCTCCAAATGAGATTAAATGAAAATCTTTGATTTACTTTTGATTTAACCATTTTGTATTGTATTTTGTTTAGCACCTTGAGCCTTATATTGAACAAGTTCTAATTCATATCTTTCTAATTCTTTAATTAAACTCATAATTCCAGAATTATATCTTAACAAATTTTCTTTTTTTTCAAATGCTTCTCTCCTATCATTCCTTAAAGCAGTAATTTTGTTTTTAATTACATTTATATTATTTTTTAGTTCTAATTGTTCCATCTTATTTATTTGTTCTAAGGTATTCATTTTTTCTTTACTTTTCCCTTCATTGTTTTAGCTTCTTTATCAGCAACTTTAGCTGCTTTTTTATTTTCTTTTTCTTTTTTAATTTTATCTTCTTTAATCCATTCAAGTTTTCCTAATCCAGGTTGTCTCATTGTTAATCCTATTTTTGGCTCACCACTCTTATGGGAAAGAGCAACAATTCTTGCTAAACATAAATCACCTTGTTTTAAACTTCTTTTAGATGATTTTCCCATTAAAGAATTTGCTTTTGAAAAACTAACATAATCATCCATTGTTTGACTTATGTGGATCATACCTTTCATCACTCCCATATCAATAAAAGCACCAAAATCAGTAATTTCTGATATTATTCCATAAACCAATTCTTGCATCTCTGGTTTCCAAACAAGCAATTTAAATCTTGAATTATAATAAGCAGCACCATCTCCAGGAATTATAACACCTTCTCCAACTTCTAAAACCTCAACAACCACAACTACTTTTCCGAGTTCTTTATCATAATAGTCACTATATGTTTCTTGGAGTTGTTGATCAATAGCTTCGATAGTAGGTAAACCAAATAATTTTGGATCTACTCTAATATAATCTCTAACTTCAGTCAAATAGAACATTTTACTTGAAAAAGATAGTAAAAATCGGTTTAAAAGCTCTTCGGTCAGTTCAAAAGAGATTTTGGTGAAAATTTTATATTTGCTCTTGAGAGGTTTTCTTACACTAATTAAACAACTTCTAACTTTTTTTTGCCTCTGAGAACTATTTTGTTATTTTTTATTTTATTTTTTAATTCCTTGTCCATTGTAGCCATAACAATATCTTTGTTTTTTTCTGAAAATTTTATGAGGCCATTATCAACATTTTTTATCCCAAGATCAATCTCTTCAAAATTACCTCCAATGTTTTCCAATATTTTCAAGGCAATTCTAGCTTCATCTCTAAAATGAAGCTTTTGTTTTGATTTAAGAATTCCACCTAATTCAGCAAAAACTTGTTTTGGAATTAAGATAGTATAACCCCTAAAGTCCAACTCTTCAATAAAATCAAATTTTTCCCTTACACAACTAAGGATAAAACTTGTATCAAGTACTACTTTCTTCATTTTATTAAGTAGAACTTATAGTTTTTATATTTATTTAAATAGAAAGCTTTTTAACAAATAAAAATAGATTTTATAGTAAGGTCCATTAGTCCAACGGCTAAGACACCTCGTTTACACCGAGGAAACCCAGGTCCGACTCCTGGATGGACCATGCTAATTTTTTTAAAGTCTTTTTTCTAATTAAACTCATGCGTGGATGGTTTAGTGGTAGAACATAACGTTGCCAATGATGGAAACCAATGTTTCCCTTCACAACCCTTCCTTTTTAGTACAGAAAGGTACTTCCTTTCTCTTCCTCTAATAGGAAGTAAGAAGAAAAAGCAAAAACGTTAGGATCCGGGTCCGATTCCCGGTCCGCGCATTAATCAAAATAAGGATTAATTAATTCTAAATCTTTTGGTTGTAATCTTTTATACTCGCATTCAACATTTATTGTTTCAGGAAAAAAATATAATCCAACTTTTGCTTCAAGATTCCTATTTTTTCTTTTTTTGTTTATTCTCATATTACTCGCTCCTTTTAATTTAGGACCTATTGGTGTAAATTCAGAAAATAGTTCAATGTATTTTGATGCAGGAATTTGTCCTTTAATTTCCATGTTTGTATAATTATCAGATAAAAAATAAGCACCCTTTATATCCAACTCATTGGTTGAAAATGAAAATGCAAGAGTTTCTCTTTCAAGGTAATACTTAGCATGAATCCTTTTTATATCTTTTTTTCTTTTTGGATTAATACTTTTAATTTTGTTCAGTCTATTTGCTTTTTGGTCCACTAGTTTAAACATTAAATACTTCTTAACTAAATTAGGATCAACCACTTTTTCTCTTTCATTCTTATAAGCTGTTAATATAGTTTCTTCCTTAGGATTTTTAAGATAAGTTGTAATAATTTTCTCAATAGAATCTGTTTCAATTCTATTAATTTCAGCAATACTAATTCCTCCTCCAGTAAAAATCTTAAATTCATAATGTGTAAATTCATTTGAAACTCTATAGAAATCTGTGTTAATGCTTTCTAAAAGATATTTAGCAACATGAATATTAAGTGTATCCCCTTCAAGATGCTCTCTTTTCAGGTTGTATTTTACTTCTTTAGAAAACTCTCTTTTTCTATATTTTCCATAATTTTCTTTTAAATCTCTAGCTAATCTTATTAAATCCTTCTTAAATTGTGCAAAAGATTTTAAGGATTCATTTCTTATATCTTGGTATACTTGAATTTTTAATTCCTTTTTACTTTTTTTTTCAAATTCAAGACTTAAAATTTCTCTAATCTCTTTCCATATAGGATCCATCTCTTATATGGAAAAAATAAGGTTTATAAAAACATGCATAAATAGAAATAAGTTTTTTCCCAAGTTTTTTAAAGCATTTTTCCTTATTTCTTATAAGAGGTAAAAATGTCATTATCAATAATCATTCCTTTAATTGGAGCAGTAGCTTTAGGAACAGGAACAATACTTGAAAAAATAATATTAAGAAAAAGAAAAATTAATATCAAGTTATTTCAGACTACTGGATTTTTAGCAATTATTCTAGTTATGTTGCCTCTTCTTTATTTTTTCTGGGAATTTGATACAGCTGCATTATCTACTAAAAATATTTTAATTATGTTTGGAGTTGTTACAGGCTCTATAATTGCGAATATTCTTGTTTTTTATGCTATGAAATGGGAAAAAATAACTAACATAGAACCTGCTAGATTAGTAGAGCCTTTATTTACTATTGGATTGGCAATAATTTTTAGTTTTATTTTTGGAGAAGCTTTATTTGAAAGAAACACAAAAGTAATAATTCCTGCGATGATTGCAGGAGTTGCTTTGATTTTCTCACACATAAAAAAACATCACTTAGAATTTAATAAATATTTTATAGCAGCAATAATTGGGAGTTTTTTCTTTGCTTTTGAATTAGTTCTTTCAAGATTAATTCTAGACTTTTATTCACCCATAACTTTTTATTTTATTAGGAGTACTTTAGTTTTTTTAATTAGTTTTATAATTTTTCAACCACATTTTTCAAAATTAAATTCAAAAATAAGATGGGAGATTTTAATAATAGGGGCTATTTGGGTGCTTTTTAGAGTATTAGTTTACTATGGTTATTTAAACTATGGGGTTATTTTTACAACTTTAATATTAATGCTTGGTCCAGTTTTTATCTATTTATTTGCATGGAAATTTCTTAAAGAAAAAATAAGTTGGAGAAACCTAGTCGCAGCAGGAATAATAATTGCAGCTGTTTTATATACTTTATTGGGTTAAAAAGAAGCCTTTGTTCCATCTAAATTATAAAAAACTTTTTTAAAAGTAAGTGTATTTTTCCTAATAATAAGATTTCCTTCTATTTTATAAGTATATATAGAACCTATCTTTTTTTTATATACTTTAACAATATCAACAATATTTTCAGGCAATTGGTAAGGCTCTATAATGCTTTGTATAATTTTTCCTAAATTACCCATTATAATTAAATATTTAATTGGTTTTTAAATCTAATCATACCCCATGCCAGGAGGAATTCCTCCAGGCATATTTGAACGTCTTTTATCCCCAGAACTAGCGATTACATCGTCAATTCTTAAAATCATAATTGCAACTTCACTTGCAGAACTAATTGCCTGACTCTTTATTTTATAAGGTTCAATAATTCTGGCTTCTAAAACATTTTCAACTTTATTAGTAAAAAGATTAAGACCTGCATTTTTTTCACCTGCATCATGTTTAGATTTTAGTTCTGTTAAAACGTCAATAGGGTCAATTCCTGCATTTTCAGCAAGAGTTGTTGGTATAAATTCTAAAGCAGAAGCAAATTCTTCAACAGCTAACTGCTCTCTGCCTGAAAGCTCCTGAGAAAATTCCCTCAGTCTTTTTGCAAGTTCAATTTCTACTGCTCCACCCCCAGAAACAATCATTCCAGATTTTAAAGAAGCAATAACATCACCCAAACCATCTTTAATTGCTCTTTCAATTTCATCAATTACATGACTAGTTCCCCCATGAATTAAAATAGTTAGTGATTTTGGATTTTTACAACCCCTAACATAAGTTAAAACATCTTCACCAGATTTTACTTCTTCTACTGTTTGAGCATTTCCTAATTCAAAATTAGTAAGTTCTTCTAAATTACTAACAATTTTTCCGCCAGTTGCTTTAGATATTTTTTCCATATCAGACTTAGCAACTCTTCTACAAGCATAAATACCCTCTTTACTTAATAAATACTGGGCAAAATCATCAATTCCTTTTTGACAAAAAACAACATTAGCTCCAGACAATTTAACTTTCTCAATCATTTCTTTTATTGTTCTTTCTTCTTGAGTAAGAAAATTTTGTAATTGCTCTGGTGAGGAAATAGAAATCTTGGTATCTATTTCTGGATTTTTTAGTTCTAATGGAAAATCAATTAAAGCTATTTGTGCATTCTCTACTTTTTTAGGCATATCATGTGAAACCTTTTCTTTATCTAAAACAACACCAGAAATTAATTCAGTATCCTTAATACCTTCTCCTTTTGATTTTACGATTTTAATATCATCTAAATCAATTTTTCCATTATTTCTGATTTGTTTAACAGCTCTAACAATGATTTCAGAAAAAATCTCTTTAGAATCTTCTGCACCTTTTCCAGTCATAGCAGTCATAGCAATTTGTTTTAAAATATCTTCATCATCAGATGTTATTCTTAAAGAAACATCTCTTAATATTTGTTGAGATTTTTCAGCAGCAAGCCTATAACCTTTTGTTATAACAGTTGGATGTATTTTTTTATCTAAAAGTTTTTCAGCATTTTCTAATAATTTTCCTGCAATCATAACAGCAGTGGTTGTGCCATCTCCAACTTCCGATTCCTGAGTCTTTGCAATTTCAACCATCATTTTTGCGGCAGGATGTTCAATCTGCATTTCATCTAAAATAGTCACTCCATCATTTGTAACTATTATATCATTTGTTGGGGAAACAAGCATTTTATCCATTCCTTTTGGGCCTAAAGTAGTTTTAACTATCTCAGAAACCATTTTTGCAGCTAAAATATTATTTCGCTGTGCATCTTTTCCCATTATCCTCTGGATATCTTCTGGCATAAGAATTACTGGTTTTTCAGGCATACTAAACCTTCTTCTTGCCCATATTTAAACATTATTGTGATAAAATGAAAATGAAAACCTTTATAAGTAAATGTTATTAAAGAGTGATAACAAAACTTGGAATTTAAAATGGATAAAATAAATAAATATTATCAAAAGCAAGCACAAGGTATTGAAACAAATAAAGAAAAAATATCAAGCATAGTTGGAAAATTTATTGCTAAAAAGTTTGATCGATTTGGGAATAAACTTGTTGATGCTTGTGTATCTCTTGATGAAAGGGTTAGAGGACCAATTATTTCTGATGAAGATTACTATGTTAATGGAGAATACCCTTTAAGAAATAAAGAAAAAAATAAACCTAAAAACAAATTTTAAAATGAAATATCCTTTTAAACAATTTATGGGGGGTGTTGGAGATAAAGTAGCAAATGCTTATCTTTTTTTAAATAACATACCCAGACCTGATGAACAACTAGCTAAAGAGGGTTTAGATTATATAATTAGAAAAGTCCAGGTTTACAGGTATAAAAGAAGAGAGGCAAGGAAATAAAATGACAAATTCTATTGATAAGAATATAGATAATTATTCTATAAAAAATTTAATCAAAAGAGAGACTAAAATAGCAACTTATAATGCCTTTAAATATGCAATAGGTATGCCTTTGAAGGGACTAGTTGTTTATGGGGTGGGTTTACCTTTTTGGGCTGTAAAAAAAATATTGGTTGATAGGATTTATAAAATAGATGAAGATGAAGTAGGGGTTGTGTTTCAAGGACATAAGTTATTTAAAAAAAAGCAAGGAGATGTTGCTATGAATTTATATGAACAAATTTTAGAAACAAGAGGAAATGAATTTTTTGGAGAACAAACAACTGCTGATCAAGTATTATATAAAGAAAATAAGGATATATTTTTACCAAGAGCAAAAATTGTTGGTCCTGGAATTTATTATAAACTTCCTTTTACAAAAATAGTTAGGGTTGATGTAAATAAATGGCCAATAAATCCAGAACCAAGATCTTTTCCAACAGAGACTAAAGGAGGAATAGTAATTGAAATGGATGTTGATTTAAGAGCAAGATATCAAAAAATCCCTATACCTTTTTCTTTTATTAATTTTGGGAGAATAATGAGAAATGATACTGATTGGGAAAAAGACCTAGAAAAAAATGTAGAAACAGAAGCCTACAATATAATATCAGAACATTTTGAAAAATATGATTTTCCAGGTATATTAACTAATCCCATAAATTCTCCTAGCAGGATAAAACAAAAAAAAATAATGAAAGATATTGGGGTAAAAATATTTCCTTCAAAAGAAGGTTATAAAGTTTCAGAAAGTCAAAAAGATGCCCTGACAAATGCTCTTGTAGAACAACAAAGACTTGCTGAATCAGGTAGAATACATAGAGAAGATTTTGTTAAAGCAATTAATGCTATAGAAGATTTAGCTAAAAACAGTAAATATAGCGGAGATTTTTTTAGATTATTAGAAGAATTTAGAAAATTTAAACAAGGTTATGAAAGAATTCCTATTCACCCAATTCAGATAAAAGAAACAAATTAAAGTGGAAAAGTTTATAAATAGTACTTACTCAAAAATTACAACATAATAAAATAAAATGGTTAAAACTTCAGACGGACGAGAGCATGTTATAGGTGCAGAATTATTAAGCGCAAGTGGAAGTGCAGGATATAATGGTCTTAAAAAAGTAGTATATGGTGGAGGAGTTGCTGTTGTTTTAGGATATACTATACTAACAGGAGTTCATGCTACTAAAGGAATAATGGAGGCTATTATTGTTGCAGGCAAAGAAGCCTTACCTAATACATTAGAGGAAACAGGAATGCTTTTAATTCTAGGAACTTTAGGTTATTTGTTTGGAGATAAAACTTTTCCTTATATTAATGGTGTTTGTCAAAAAGGAAAAGCATATCATTCAGCTGGTGTTGATGCTGCTGCTACAATAACTGAAGAAAAACAACATAGTAAAAATTTAGAAAGAGAAATTAGAAAAGTTGAAAATGAAGTGAAGGCTCAAAACAAAATAAATAAATTAAGATCTTCTACAGGATCAGCTTAATTCTTTATTTACCCAAAGAAAACACACAACTTATCAAATTTATCCTTCTTTTAAGTATTATTGTGTTTTAGAAACTAGTTCTTATTCTAGATAAACTTTATAAGTAATAAATATATAACAAAATTATGGGGGAAATACTTGTTTCAGATATTATGACAAGAGACCCTATTACTGTCAAACCAGAAACAAATCTCTTAGAATGTGCAAAACAAATAGTGAGAAAAAGAGTAGGAAGTATACTTATCACTCAAAAAAAGAAACTTGTTGGGATTATTTCTGAAAAAGATATTTTATGGGCTTTAATAAAAAAATCCAAAGAGGATCTATCAAAAATAAAAGCAATAGAGATTTCACCTAAAAAAATAGCAACAATACAACCTTTTTCTACTATAAAAGATACTATTAAAAAAATGAATAAATTCAAGTTTGACAAACTTCCAGTTATTCAGAAAAAAGAACTTGTTGGGGTCGTCACAGTAAGAGATATACTTAATTTTCATCCAGAATTATATAAAGAAATTGATGAATTTGCTCAAATTAGAGAAGAAACAAAAAAATTCAAAAGAATAAAAAAAGCAAAAGAAAGAAAATCAATGCATGAAGGAATCTGTGAAGAATGTGGTAATCAAGACTTTTTAAGAAAAGTAGATGGAAGAGTAATTTGTGAATCGTGCAGAGATGCAATGTGATGTTTCTTTTAGAAGGTATTAAGTGAAAGACTTGACAGGGTCAGTCTTGAGTAACAAAGCTAATATAGGTCCAATAATAAAATCCCCTCAAAGAAAACTATTTAAACAAAGTTTCATATTTATTATTAAAAGTAAAAATGGCTGAAAAAGAAACTATATTCTCAAGTAAGATGAAATACAAAGGTATTTTTTCTTTTCAAAATTTCTATAAGTTCTGCTATAATTGGGTAATAGATGAGCTTGATCTTGATATAAATGAAGATAAATATAAAGAGACTATAACAGGTGATTCTAAAGAAATAGAGGTAAAATGGACAGGAAAAAAAGATGTAACTGATTTTTTTCAAGTAAAAATAGAATTTGCTTTTATAGCTCGTGCTTTAACACAAATAGAAATAATGCAGGATAATACAAAGGTAAAAACAAATAAAGGAATAATAGAAGTAAAAATAAAAGGAATTCTTGTAAGTGATTATAAAGGAAAATTTGAATTAAGTGCATTTAAAAAGTTTTTAAGAGGAATTTATGAAAAATGGGTTATAAGTTCTAGAATAGACCAATTGAAAACCAAATTAGCAAATGACTGTGATGATTTCTTATCTCAGGCAAAAGCCTACCTAGATTTAGAAGGAAAAAGATAAAATTTTATAGAAATCTTTAAATAGAAATCACCTTTAGTTTTTACTATGAAAAAACCCTTTATTTTTCCAGTAATTATCTTATTAATTCCTTGTATTTTAGCAATAAATATTGATATTGAAAAAAAAAGCTCAAATGAAGTAATGATTTTTGGAATCAAAAAACCAGTAACATTTGATTTAGAATTAACAAATAATGGGGCAACAGATTATTTTGAATTTTACAATCTTCTTGGATTTGAAATGTATCCTGTTGGAACTATTTTAATTAATGCGGGTGAAACAAAAGAATTTCAGCTTAAAGTTTCCCCAATAGGTGAATTTGATCATAGGGGTTACTACACTTTTGAATATTTTATTATGGGGCAAGATGATACAAAAATAAAAGGAGTTCTAACTTTTAAAATAGTGGATTTAAAAGATGCTTTTGAAATAGGCTCTGGAGAAGTAGATCCAAGTTCTAACTCTGTTGAAATTTATATACAAAATAAAGTCAATTTTAATTTTGGAGAAATAAGTGCAAGATTCTCTTCTGCATTTTTTAATTTTGAAGAAACATTTGAATTAGGGCAAAATAAAAGAAAAAGTTTTGATATACAATTAAACAAAGAAGATTTTAAAAAACTTTTAGCAGGATTTTATACTTTAACTGCAGAAATAAAAGCTCAAGATCAGAAAGCAGATATTGAAGGAATCATAAAATTTATTGAAGAAAATATTGTCACCTCAACAAAAAAAGATTATGGATTGATTATAAGTACAAAAATAATTGAAAAAACAAATGAAGGAAATGTTGTCTCTCCATCAGAAACAACAATAAAAAAGAATATCATTTCTAGGTTGTTTACTAGTTTTAGTCCTGAACCAGATATTGTTGAAAGAGAAGCTTTGGTTATTTATTATACTTGGAATAATGAAATAAAACCTGGAGAAACATTGGAGATTAATGTAAAAACTAATTGGCTTTTACCATTATTAATAATATTATTTATTGTAATTATTGTTTTGTTGGCAAAACAATATTCAAAAACAAATCTTGTGATTAAAAAAAGAGTTTCATTTGTTAAAGCAAAAGGCGGAGAATTTGCATTAAAAGTTTCAATTTTTCTAAATGCAAAAAAATATTTGGAAAGAGTAAATATTATTGATAGACTTCCTCCTTTGGTTAAAATTTATGAAAGATTTGGAGCAGAAAAACCTTCAAAAATAGATGAAAAAAGTAAAAAACTAGAATGGACTTTTGAAAAACTAGAAGCAGGAGAAATTAGGGTTTTATCTTATATTATTTATTCTAAGGTTGGGGTTCTTGGGAAATTCGCATTACCTACAGCAACAGCAATTTATGAAAAAGAAGGAAAAGTTCGTGAAACTATTTCTAATAGAACTTTTTTTGTAGCAGAACAAAGAACAAAAGATATAGAAGAAGAATAAAATCTTCCCACGTTTTAGTGATAAACACAAAAAGAGAAAGAATAATTAATTATAAATTATTCCAAATCTAGATTTACCAAATCCTAATTCTATTTTTAAATCTTTTTCAGTCATTTTAAGTATCTTAGAAATATCTATTGATTCACCTCTATCCCCTAATAGATTGAGCTACTCTAACCCTATCACTATTAATTCCAGAAATATTTTTATAATGATTATAATTCGCTTATCCATTAGCTACTTTATATAGAGCGTCTTTTAGTTCTCTCCTATTTGTAATTGATCTATGAATTCTAATTTGTGGTTTTGTTCTATAATGTTTTGGACCTTTTCTAGCCTCTTCATCAACAAAATTTCCTGTTTTGTTAGGCCAATGAGATTTAGGTATCTGATAATAAGATTCATTATATCCATATTTTTGTTTTCTTCTTTTTGCTACTCTTGCTTTTTTTCTAGTCTGTCTTTGTATAAATTATCTCCATGATTTTCTATTTCTTCTTCAGGCAAAATATTAGTTTTAAACATAAAAATATATCTTTATTTTTGTTTATAAATTTTATTATGTTTAGATAATTTAAGGAACAAAAACCCTTAAAAACTAATTAATTCTCTTTATTTTATTCATAATCTCTTTATGTTTCGAAAAACAATAAATCCATTTAGGAATGTAATGAGATAAATTTCGTAAGAAATTTCATCCCTTCGTAGCTTAGTGGTTAAAGCGCCTGGCTGTAGAATAGGGTGGATATTCCGCTATCATATTTGTGGAAATTAAATGAAACCTGATTAGTCAGCTCCTGTTGACTGCCTATTAAAATATGCAGTGCCCGGGAGATCCCCAGTTCGAATCTGGGCGAAGGGATATTTTTTATTTTAGAAAATGAGAATTTTATACCCCAGATTCTAATCTAGGTTAAATTAAATAATATTTTTATTTCTAGTTTGCATTTCACATAAATATTTAAAAACCGTTACTCTATAAAAAATCATGACAAATGACCAAGATAAATGGTATTCTTCTAATTTGGGACATGGAATAGGAATAGGAATAGGTGCTTTTGGAATTTTTGTGGGTATTGGATCATGTTCTTACTTGCTTGATATTGGAGCAGCGAAACGTGAAGAAGAAAAAGCAAAACACCCAGTAATACAACAACAAGATCTTAATTATAATCAATTATCAGAAACATTTGTTGAAATAAATAAAGTTAGATATTTTTCAACAATAGATGGAAAACTTTTACAAGACAATCTAAAAAAATAAGTCAATTTTATAATCTCTTCGATAATAGAAGAATTTAAAAACCCAAAATATCTTAAGAGAGAATAAAAGGGGGATGAGGGCCAAAGGCTTTTAGAAACCAAAAAATGGAGGAAGAACACAACTTTCCTGATAACGAAGAATTCTTTGATGAGATAATTGACGATCTTGAACTTGACGATTAATTCTTTTTATCTTCTTTTTTTTTAATTTATTTTTTTGTTTTTAAGACAGCAACATTATTGGATTTATCTAACTCATCAAAATTAGAATCTATAACAAATTTAATTTCATCAATACTTAATTGTGTAATCCAAATATTAGCCAAACTTATTATTTTTCCGCTTCCAATTTCTAATGATTCAATAGGAATTTCCTTTATTATTTTTCCATCAGCATAAATTACAATCTTTACACTTTCAGTTTTTTTAAGACCATTATTTCTTATGCTTATTTCAGCATCAAGATATTTTCCCTTCATAACAGCAGATATGTTTTCAAAAGAAAGATCAGGTAAAGTTTCAAAGGAATATAAATAATTTACCCAATAAGGAATATCTTCTCCTATTGATTGACCACACTTTGTAACAGGATACATAATATTATTTTTATTAGAAGAATGATCAAAACCTAAGGCATGTAACAATTCATGTATTGCAACATTAGGAATATCACATCTAAAATCTTGTATTAATAAAATTCTTGCATTAAAAATAACATTAAAATTATCTGTCTGGGTTATGTTTACTGGACCTCCTTCACCTGCAATAAACAAATCATTTTCTATTTTATTTTTTTCATCACAAAAAATAGAGAGCCCTTCATTAAAATTTACAGAATAAAATTTCAAAACAGTTAGATTAGATATAATCTCGAATGCTCTTTCCATATCTTGTTTTTTCTGTAATGTGCACTCATCATATATTTTATAAGAAATTTCTGAATCAGGATATCTCAAATTAGAATAAAATTGCATATTATTTAGAGAAGTTGAATTTAAATTAAAATTTGGATTGGAAATAGAAGTTCCAAATTCAACTGTATCAAACGGAATAAACCAATATAAAATAAGCAAAGCAATTACTAACAAAAAAAACAAAAAACTAAGAAATGCTTTCCAACCCATATTATTATTTTAATAATAGATTATATAAAACTGTTGAAAAAGAAAAAACACCCCTCTATTCAGCAGGTGTTTCTGATTCTGAAAAACTTTAGTCTTCTAAATCTTCTGGAGCTTCTTCTGGCTCTTCAGAACTTTCTTCTTCTGGAGCTTCTTCTGGCTCTTCAGAACTTTCTTCTTCTGGAGCTTCTTCTGGCTCTTCAGAACTTTCTTCTTCTGGAGCTTCTTCTGGCTCTTCAGAACTTTCTTCTTCAGTTCCTTTAATTTGTTCTTCATCCATTTTTAAATCTCCTCAAATTTAAGTAATATCAAAAAGCAAAATTCTTTTTTAAAGGTTTTGTAAAATTATTTTACTACTCAAACATAATTCACAAAGTTTTTATATAGCAAATATATAATATAAAAAATATTTTTTTCTTATAAAACACACTTATTATAAATTGTTAAAAGTAACATTTAAATTCTCCTAACCCCTAATTTTTATTATGGAAAAGAGGATTTTAATAATATTAATAGTTATTTGGTTTATGGGTGTTGTTTCAGCAGCATATGGTTGTACTGAAGGAGAAGTTACATCTGAAAAAGATTTTATTAATTTGGGTGAAATAGAACCTATTAGCAAACTAAAAATAGTACTAATTTCAGGTACAGACACTGCAGCAGACATAATAGTAGATGCTAAAAAACTCACACTCACAAATTTAGCTCCTTCAAAAGAAATAGAAATACTAAAAGGAGAATATAATGTTAGTATAATTAATTCAACAGAAGAATTTGCATGGATAAAAGTTGGAGGGGGTAAAGAAGAGATTAATTTAAAAGAAGTTAAAAAAACAGGGGGTTTAGAAATATATATTTCAAGCCTAGACGGCTCATATCCTGGAACTGCAAATATTGATTTGTTTGTGGGAGCAGAATACTTTTTTCTTTATAGAAATGAAATGTCTAAAAAAGCAACAATAGGGGGTATAGAATACGCTGTTGAACTAATCTCCCCGTTTAGCTCAGGGGCCATGATAGAAGTATCTTATTGTGAAAATGGAACATTAGTAAAAGTAAATGATTCTATTGAAGTAAACACAAACAATTCTGATTCAACTAATACCTCTATACAAAATGATAGTTCTGAAAACACACCTCAAAATACCTCTTCAAATGATTCTCTTAACACTAATGAGGGAAATGATTCAATTATAGAAAATATGACTGGGGATGATTTAGAAGACAAAACACTAAATACCTCAACAAAAAATATATCAATCGTCATTTCAGCTATTACTATTTTAGTAATAATTGTAATTCTTATTTTCTTTTACAGAAGAACCAAAGCATATGATAAAGGGATTAAGAGTCAAAACCCAACAGAAAGCGTAGATAAAAGTGAATTTTAATAATTAACATAATTAAGCCAAACTTAGCAAACAATTTAAACTAAAATTTCTAATTCTTAGTATGGATGTAATATCACATGGATTATGGGCTATACTTCTTGTAAAAGGAATTTTTAATAAAGGAAAGCTCTGGTTAGCTTTTTTAGTAGGGATATTACCAGATGTGATTCCTTTTGGAATACCTTTTGTTCAAATAATTTTTTCAGGATCAACACTAGGAAAAGAACAGGTAATTAATGCACCCTCATATGTTCATATTTTATATGGGCTAACTCACAGCTTGCTTATTGTAACAATTGTGTTTTTGTTAATCTATTTAATAAAAAAGAAAATTTATATTTGGGTTTTGGCTTGGCCTCTACATATATTAATAGATATTCCTACACATTCAAATGAATTTTTTCCAACACCTTTTCTTTATCCAATAAGTAACTTTACTGTAAATGGAATCCTTTGGACAAATCCTTATATCTTTTTTCCAAATTGGGTTTTACTAATAATACTTTTTATAATTGTATTTTGGAAAAATATTAAGGAATTTGTGAATAGAATAATTAAAGATAAAAAACTAAGATTCTTACCAAAAAAACCTGTTTGATTATCAAATAAATTAATCAAACCAACTTAATTTACTATTTCTTGGTAAATTTTTTATAGCATATTCACATTTACAAGCTTCAGATTTATCCTTACACTGCTTAGCTCGAAGCAGTCTCTTAAATCCATTCTTATCAACATATTTGCTTCCTTTACCTGTAGCATGAGCCTTCATTCTGACATCAATATCATTAGTCACACCAGCATAATATGAACCATTTTGGCATTCAAGGAGATATACATACCATTTTTTTTCCATTTTATTTTCCTTTATTATAATATAATTTTTTATCATTTATAGATATTAACTAATAATTTTTATATACATCCCAAAACAAGAGATAGTTAAAGTTGCATATTTGAATAATATAAGGATATATAAAGGGTAAGTGATGGTCTTTTTAATGGTTAAAAATCAATTAGAAAAAAAACAATCAAAAAAAACTTGTTTTGGAACAAAAGAATGGTCCAAAAATTCAGGGATTTGTAATGGATGCAAGTGGAAAGTTGATTGTGGTAAGATTAAAGCAAAAAAAGGATAATATTATTTATGTTCATGTGTAGATAATTTATTTTAACTTTATAAAATTTATTGTCGTACTAAATAGCTGGTAAGTAATTTTCTCTCTTTATCATCAACTGGATTGTTTCTATCTACAAGGTAAACCTCTGCTTTAAGTCTATTTGATCTTTTTGGATCAAACAAACCTTCGAAAAGAAATGGTCTCTTATTTTGAGTTAATTTAGTTTCATTAACAGGTCTCAAAGTTCCTATTTTAACTAATCTTAAAATTTCTTTTTCAGTTAATATATTTTTTAAATCCAAACCCTGAATATATTTTCCTCTGACTTTTGATATATAACCAAGAGGAACCGCTCTCCCTGTCTTTACTCCCTCAGTATATATGTGGGTTATATATACCTCTTCTTTTAATAGGTCAATACTGTTCATTCACTAATAGAAATTTACAAGTTTATATTAATTATTGTCTTGTTATAATAATATTTATTAATATACATTCTTACTATTGATTATGCCAAAAAGAACCATTTATTCTAGAGCTATGCAAATTCAAAGAGGAGAATATCCTAATAAAGATTTAAGGGTATTGGGTCCTCCAGGACAAACAGTTAAAGAAGTTTGGACACAATATGTTAGTAGATCAAATCCTCTTGATGTAATTTCCAAACCGCTACCTCTCTGTAAAAAAAATAACTAATTACCTTAAAGAGAAATTAAGAAAGGGGGGAGAAATAGATATAAGAGATGAATTAATTAAAGGGGTAGAAAAATTAGTTTGAAATGGAAATATTTATAATCTTTCTCAATTATTGAAATATATGAAAATTTCAGAGTATGTCATTAAAGTTGCGAATGAAGGAAAACAAAGAGCTGCCCCTTTTAATTTATTGGAAAACAAAACAGTATCGGGAGAACCAGTAGATTCGGATGAGAATTTCATCCCTTTTGAATTTATAGATTTTGATAAAAAGTATAAAAGGATCATTAAAGATTAGTTTAGTTTTTTATAAGAGTATAATAATGTTTAAGAATGATTTCTTATTTTATAGGACTTATGATTTAAGGGGAAATTTGGTTGTTTCCATTACAATAATTCTTAAAAACTATATTTTACAAGAAGTTACTATGGTTAAGATAGAAGATATAACTGAAGATAGTAAAGGATTGGAGTTCGCACTTTCTTTAGTTAGGACGTCATTTAATGGAGCATA
>JAHIWS010000007.1 GCA_018815925.1 Nanobdellota archaeon
CTTCTCAAGCTCAGTAAAAAGAAAAAATAAATTTTTCAAGTTTCCTTCTCAAGCTCAGTAAAAAGAAAAAATAAATTTTTCAAGTTTCCTTCTCAAGCTCAGTAAAAAGAAAAAATAAAATTTTTTAAGATGTTTTACATCAACAAAAAGTTTATAAAGGTTTTTTATTTAATATAGTTAAGAAAAAAGAGGATAAAAAAATGGATGAAAAACTTATTGTTGTGTTGTTGTTGATTACAATAGTTTTATCTATAACTTCAATGGCAATTATTTTTAATGTTCAGTTAGATGTAAATTTTTTAAAGGATGTTGCAGAAAGTAATCCAAAAGGAACAGCAACTGTTGGTTTTCAAATTGAACCTTCAGGAGATACTACAACTTAAAATGAAAAATACAAATATACTTATGATTGTTGCGATTGTCGCTGTTGCTTTTGCATTATTTAATTTAGTTATTACAATTAATAAGGTTGGAGATATTAAGACTATTACTGGATATGCTGAATTACAAGATACTGGAGTTGCAGATGTTAATATTGAGAGTAATCTTGTAATTGTTTTTACTATTGATACTTTAGATTGGGGTGCAGGACATGTTGATACACCTATTTATAAATATGCTGTTCTTGATACAACTGGGACTATGTTACAAGGTGTTAATTGGCTTACTGTCTCTGATGGTTTATTACTTGAAAACCAGGGAAATGTAGATGCTGATTTATATTTTGAGTCTACAGTAGATGCACATGATTTTATTTGTGAAGGACAAATTGCTTCAGAATGTACTCTTGCTGGGGGTACTGCTGATGCAGAATTTCAATGGCAGTTTAGTGAAAATATAACTGGGTCTTGCCCAACTAAAGTTCATGAGGTTAATGATTGGTCTAGTTGGGTAGATGTTTGTGCAGATGGAGATGCTACTTGTGATGAAAGTCCTGCTTCTGCAGGAGAAGGAAGAAGTATATGTAGTGATTTTCAAAATATTGGAACAGGAACAAATGAAATAAGATTAGATTTGAGATTAGTGATTCCTAGTGATGCTGATACTGGAGATAAACAAGCTACAATTACAGCTTCAGCTTATGCTGTTTAATTCTATTTAAGTTTTTTTAGTAAAAGAAATTAGTAAGATATAAAAACTATTTTTTATTTTATTTTATATGGAACAAAAAAAGAGTGTGTTAAATATTTTTTTATTAACCATAATTTTTTTATTCATGATAAATATTGTTTCTTCACTTGGCTTGGGACCTGCAAAGAAAGAATATAATTTTGAACCGGGATTAAGTGAAATTATAACTTATAAGGTTTTTGGAGTTAGTTCTACTAAAAATCTAGCAATTTCTGTTAAAGGAGATTTAGCACAATATGTTAAATTTGATAAAGATAAACTTATTGGTCCTGGAGAATTTGCTGTAATATTAGAATTACCAGATAAAATAGATACTCCTGGGAAAAATAAAATATATATTTCAGTTTCAGAAGAGTTTGATGAAGAGCTTGCTGGAACTTTTATAGGAACTGCAGTTAAGGTTAATGCAGTAATTTATATTAATGTTCCTTATCCTGGAAAGTATTTAGATGTTGATCTTGCTTCACATAATGCAAATATTGGAGAACCTGTTAAATTTGACTTGGATTTGATAAGTAAGGGTGTTGAAGATGTTACAGCTTATCCTAAAATAACTGTTATTTCTGACAATAGAATTCTTGAGACACTTGTTTTTAAAGAAAGGGAAATACTAAGTCAAGAAAACATAAAATTAAGAAAATTTCTCCTTACTGAAAATTATAATCCTGGAACATATACTGCAAATGCAATTGTTCTTTATGGGGGAGATAAACCTGCAACATCAGAAACAGAATTTAAAATTGGAGAATTAATTGTGGATATTATTAATTATTCAAAAAAAGTTGTTATTGATGATAAGACCCAAGCTTTTTCTATAGAAATAGAAAGTGGATGGAATAGTAATATAGATGATGCTGATGCTAAAGTTGTTTTTTTAGATAGTTTTGGAAAAGTTGTTACTGAGTTTAAGACAACTTCTACTGATTTAATACCTTGGCAAAAGAAATCAGTTCTAGGTTATTTTGATTCTTCAAATTTTACAGAAGGATTTTATGACGCAAATATAACTATTTCTTATTCTGGTGAAGAACAAAGAAAAACTTCCAGTGAAATTGTTATGGTAGAATTTATTAAAAAACCATTTAATATAATGTTACTTGTTTATGTTCTTGTTGGACTTATATTTTTAATAGCAATAATCTTTTTAATCTGGAAATTTGTTTTAAAAAAAAGAAAATGATAAAGCAGAATAAAATTTATTTGTTAATTATTTTTTTGTTTGTTGTTAGTATATTAATTTTTTTATTAACTTTTAAAATAAATATGATTGGAAATGTTGTTTTGCAAGAAAAAGAAATTCCAATTGATCTAACTATTGGAGAAAAAGCTGCATTTAATCTTACTAAAGGGTTTTTTAATTTTGGAAGAATTCCTTATGGTTCTAGTTCAGCAAGAAAATTAAATATAACAAATGATTATTCTTTTCCTATCTTAGTTGAATTTGAAATACAGGGTGATGAGAATATTTCAGATTTTTTTTTATTTAATAAGACAATTACTTTGGAACCTGGAGAGATAAAAAAAGTCGAAATAAATACCATTAATTTTAATGACGAACCTTTTGGAACATATTCTGGAAAATTGATTGTTCGTATTAAAAGATATATTGGTTGAGTTAAGTTTTTATATTCTAATTTATTTAAGAGAATATGGTTAGGAAAAAGAGTGTGAGTTTATTTGGTTTTAAATTAACAAAAAAGAATAAAAATAAATTGTTGTTAATTAGTTTAATTATATCAATACTTCTTCTTTCAGCAAATGTTTTTGTTCTTATTTTTAAAGTTTCAGATTTTATTAATCTAACTTCTTTTGCACCAGTTACAACTGGAGTTGTTATGTTTGCAATAGAGGGGCAAGCTTTTATTAATATAACAAGTCCATTAAATAAAACTTATAATTTTAATGTAGGGGATTTTTATACTCTGGATTTAAATGTTACTTCAAATACAGCTCTTACTAATTGGAGATATAGTTTATATGATATGAGGCATGGAGGGATACCTGTTGTTCCATATGAGAATTTTGCTTTTTTTCCAAATATAACTCTTAATGCTGTAAGATGGAATAATCGTTTAGTGGTTGAAGCAGATACTCTTGATGATCTTTCTGAAACTCTTTCAGCAAGTGTAAGTTTTTTTATTAATGTTTCAAATTCACCTCCTATTTTAGGGCCTATCAATGATTCAATTTTTGTTTGCGAGGGGGATTTTTTGGAAATAGGGGATTATCCTTTTAATGCTTCTGATCCTGATGAAGATCATTTGTTGGTTGGGATTTCTCCTCAAGATACTTTTTTTGTTAATCCAGAAAATTTTTATGATTTGATTAATGTAAATTCAAATATTGTTTCAGGATTACTTGATAAAAATGATATAGGTTCTTTTCCAAGAACAATATTTGTATATGATCATTATCCAGGACACATTGATACAAAATTAATTGATATTAATGTTTTGGAAATAAACAATATCCCTACCATAGAAGATATAACAGCTGAAACTTTGGAGATTTGGACAATAGGAGATAATTCTACTTTTTATCATGAAACCCAGGTTTATGATACTGAAGATGGAAATAGTACTGATGGAAATTTAGTATTTAGTATTTTTATTTTTGATGCTAATAGGACTCAAGTTAATTTATTTAATATAAGTTCTACAGGGGTTATGAATTTCAGTGTTAATTCTTCTACCTCTTTAGCAGTTTATGAAATTGATGTTTGTGTTAGTGATACTGGGATTTTAAATCCTCATGAAAATCTTTCTATTGTTTGTGGTCAAGATGGAAGTAGTGTAAGAGTTTGTAATAATTTTACTTTGACTATAACTGATAAAAATAGAGCACCAACAATTACAGATTATTATCCTTCGAATTTAAGTTTAAATGTTTCTGGTTCAGATGATTTATATTTTAACATTACTAAATATGATCCTGATGCAACAGTTCCAGATACTTTTTGGTATGTTGATAATTCTTTTATGGAATATGATAATGGATTAAATTCAAGAAATAATACAGATGAGTTTACTTATAAATTTCCTTGTGGTGTTGGAGGGATTCATATTCTTAAGGCAGAAATAACAGATGGTTTGTTAAATGATTCTGTTAATTGGTTACTTGAGGTTGCACCTCATCCATGCCCTATATCCTCTAAGTCAGGGGGGGGAGGTGGAGGAGGTACATTAATTACTTGTATTCCAGAATGGGGTTGTGATGATTGGAGAGTTTGTCAGGGTGTAGAGCCTTCATTGGAATTAGGAATTCTTTCAGGAGGTGATTTTAGATGGATTACTGAGGATTGTGAAATTAATTTTTTAACTATAGATCTTTGTGGATTTCAGATAAGGTCTTGTGATGATTTGAAAAATTGTAGTACCACATATAATAAACCAAATGAAACTCAGTATTGTTATTATGTGGATGATCCTACTTGTGAAGATCATATTAAAAACTGCCACCATGGATCTTGTGAGTTGCTGATTGATTGTGGAGGTCCGTGCCCTGCTTGTGCTACTTGTTCAGATAATATTAGAAACCAGGGAGAACAAGGTGTTGATTGTGGAGGTCCGTGCCCTTGGAAATGTCCTGAAAAAATACCTTTTTTGAAGAATAAAATTGTATTATATATTATAGGTTCTGTTTTGCTTATTTTAATAATTTTGTTGATTATTTATATTATTCGGGTTTTAAAACAAAAAAAGAGTATAGGTGAGTCTTTAAAGAGTGAATAGTAAGATTTAAAAGGTTACTTTGAGTAATTAATAGTAACAAAAAGTAACTTAGGGATATAACATATATGGTAGTTAATACTAAAAATAAGGATTCTGTTGTGAAAATTGATTCTATTTTATCTAAAGAAATAGAAGAATTTATTAAAAAAGAGGAAAATAGATTCAGGTTTGTTAATAAAAAACAATTTGTAGATTTAGCTGTTCATGAATTTTTTGGAAAAATAAAAAAAGAGGTGAAGACTAAATGAATTTTGATGAAGAAAAAATATTGTTTAGGGTGATTGGTTTTGTTTTTTTAATATTTATTATAGAGTTTGTTGCTTCTATTCCAGAATTTCATGCATTTGGAAATTATTCCCATATTAATGAAGATGTTGAGTTTAAATTTAATGTTTCTTCAAATGTTACAATTGATGGGGGAGATTCTGCAGATAGTTCTATAGTCTATAGTATTTTACAGATTAATTCTACTGAATATATTTCAAATACTACTCCTGATTTTTATGGGTGGATTAGTATTAATACTTCAAATGGAATATTATTTTTTAATTCTACTGCAGATAATGAAACTGGGCAGTTTAATCTTTCTATTCAAATATTAAATCTTGATTCTTTGGGAGAATCAAGACCTTTTTATTTCATAGTAAATGTGACAAATGATGCTCCTAATTTTACAAATATCCATGGGGAATATAATTTAACTCAATCTTCTGAATTTTTTGATTATTTAAATGCAACAGATGAAGAAGAACATTATCCTTTGGTTTTTAATGTAACTTTTAATGGAACTTGTGTTCATGCTAGTTGGAGTGGTAGAAGTGAAAACGAAAATTGTTCTCTTTATGATTTTGGATTTAGTATTACAAATGTTACAAATATGTCTTATTCAATGAATTTTACTGCTGCAAAAAATGATGTTGGAACTTATTATGCTAATATTTCTGTAATGGATTTTGGAAATAGCACTGCTTATGGTTGCCCTCATGTTTATTGTGATAATTCTGTTTATGAGAGAAATAAAACAACTTATTATTCTAAAATAGTCAAATTTAATATTTTTGCTACTCTTGAAATTAATGCAACTACTTGTGAAAATAAAATTTTTCAAGAAAATTCTTCAGGAGTTTGTCAAATGAATATAACTACTAAACAAGAAAATTCCCCTTTAAATCTTTCTAGTCTTGCTTTTTTAAGAAATTTTAATGGAGGGGTTTCTAATTTGACTTGGTTTTATCCAAATACAACTTTAACTGCATCTAATTTTCTTGTAACCCTTAATATAAATATAACTCCTCAAAAAGCAGAAGTTGGAAATTGGACAATTAATTTTAGTATTACAGACGAATCTTCTGGACAAAATTTGACTGATGAATTTTATGTTTATGTTAATAGAACATATAATGCTCTTCCTAATTTTACAGATATAAGTGATGTGGATACTTCTATTGATTTGCAGACAATTATTAATTTAACTATTTATGATGATGATTTGCTTATTCCAGATAAAAACTCTAGTTCTGGAGGATATAATGAAACCATTAGTTTTAATATTACTATTTTTAATCAGTCTGATACAAGTCAATTTTTAATTCTCCCTAATTTTAGTGTTACAATTTTAGGTATGCCTGTTTCTAATGGAGGGGTACCTACAAATAAGACAACAGCAGAGATTAGATTTACCATAAATAGTTCTAATGCAGGAAATTATACAGTGAATATAACTATTAATGATAGCCAAAATGTTCTTGATTCCGAATTTTTTAATTTATCTATTAAATCAAATATTTTTCCTTCTTGGAATCAGACTAATTATACTTGGATTTTAATAGTTAATTCAACAATTGGAACTACAGTTCAATTTGAGCCTATTAATCTTACAGGGGATAATTATGTTTATGATCCTGGGGATACACTTACTTTTACAAATAATTCTAATGCATTTCCTAAATTTAATTTAACTTCCAATGGAATGGTGGATTTTACTCCTTGGAAAAAAGACATAGGTTATTGGAGTTTTAGTGTTACTGCTACTGATAGTTTAGGATTGCAGAATGCAACAACTTTTATTTTTAATATATCAAATATAAATAGTGCCCCAATTATAGAGATGCCCGTTTCTCCTATTAATGCTTCTGGGAATTCAAATATAGGTATAAATGCAACAGAGGATAATTATACAACAATGGAGTTGTGGATCCAAGATGAAGATTTTAGAGTTGCCACTAGTCAGAAAACCTATTATAATGAAACATTCACAATTAATTTAACAATTGAAGGTCCAAACACAAATTTATTTGATTTTTCAAATTCAACTATTGATACTAGTTGGCCTATACCAGGAAATAACAGAACCAGATATGCCCCTACTTTTACCCCCAATAAAACAGATGCAGGAAATTATAATATCACCATAAATGTTACAGATTCTGGAGGGGCCTCTATTGTTTTAAAATTTAATTTTAGTATCATTACTAGTCAACATAGTCCTGTTTTAATGGAATTGACTAACCAAACCTCTTCTATCAATACAACTTTTTATTATGATATTAATGCTACTGATTCAGAAGATGGGGCAGATACTAGTGGGAATTTAACCTTTTCTTATGAATTTTTATCTGATGCAAGTACAAATGATTTTATTAATAATAATGAAAGTATTTTTAATACAACTTCGGGAGTATTAACAATATTATTTAGCGATTCTCAGGCAGGATTATATCACCTTAACATAACAGTGAATGATACAAATAGTAGCATAGATTTTGATAATTTTTGGTTATCTGTTTATGATTTTCCTAATATAACATTTCAATTTTCTAGTTATAATTTTAGTTTGCAAG
Organism: Nanobdellota archaeon; assembly: GCA_018815925.1. Taxonomy (GTDB): domain Archaea; phylum Nanobdellota; class Nanobdellia; order Pacearchaeales; family GW2011-AR1; genus JAHIWS01. The sequence continues at coordinate 7,703 of JAHIWS010000007.1, forward strand.
AAAATGTTACTTCTAATTTAACTTTTAGGGCAAATCATTCTGTGGGGGATAATTTAACTTATTTTATTTATGTGAATAATTTTTTAAAGTATAATATTAGTTATTTTGGAAATAATACCAATTTAACTTGGCAATTTACTCCTAATTTTACTGATGAAACTTATGGGGCTTATAAAAATTTATCTTTGGTTGTTTTTCCTACTAATGCAAATTTTGTTAATAGGACTGATTTTAACAGTAGCCAGGTATGGAATGTGAATATAACTCATTCAAATGCTCCTGTTGTTTTTAGTGGACACATAGGGGATAAACAAGCTACTTATGGAACTGATATTGAGATAAACCTCACTCAGTATTTTTCAGATATTGATTATTCTGATACTTACTATAATCAATCTCTTAATTTTACAGTTTCAAGTAATTCTTCTCTTAGTTATATTTCTTCTAGTGTTTCTTCTGATTTAGTATTAACCTTATCTGCTTCAATTGCTGTTAGAGAGATACTAAATATAATGGGGAATGACTCAAGTACAAATGATACAAGTAATAATTTTATAGTGCAGTTTACCACTCCAACTACAACAACTGTGACAACAACTTCTTCCAGCAGTAATACTGTAACTAAACCTGTTTCTTTAAAAATAATTGTTCCAGATCCTATCTCAGCTTTTAAGAAAGATAAAATTGTGCTTCCTATAACTCTTAATAATACTGGTGAGCAAGATTTGTCTGGTATAACTTTAATAGGAAGTGTTACTAAAGATAATGTCTTTAGGAACGATATACTTGTAGCTTTTAGCAAGGATTATTTTGATTCTCTTAAAAAAGGAACAACAAAAGATGTTATGTTGACAATTGATATTAACACAGATGAAGTTGGAACCTATGAGATAACAATAGATGCTAATGTAAAGAGTCCTGTGTATCATGATTGGGCAAAGCTTTATATTACAGTTAAAGAAGGAACGGAAATAGAAGAGAGATTAGTCTTTACCGAGGAATTTATTGCTTCTAATCCTGAATGTTTGGAATTAAGAGAACTTATTGAAGAGGCTAAAAGATATGCTGCTGAAGGAAGAATGGATTTAGCACGGGAAAAAACAGAAGAAGCTCTTAATGCATGTAAAGAGGCAATAGAACAACCTGGAACAACAAGAATAAGGGAGCTTATGGAGGATAAACTTTATAGATATTTGGTAATAGCTACTTTATTTGCTTTTTTGACAGGAATTTCATATTATTCTTATAGAAGAATAAAATTAAAAAGAAGTACTATAAAAAACATAGTATCTAGGCAGGAGAAAATAATAAAAATAAGAGAAAGCATTAAATAATAATATTAACTTGTAGTATTAAAGATTTAAATAAAATGAAAAAAGGTGAAGAGATAAGAGCTTGGGTAGAAGAGTCAATAGAGAGAGGATATTCTAGGCAAGAAATAATTGATTTGTTGGGTGAGAATGGTTATACTGCAGATGAAATTGAAGATATTTTAAAAGTTAGAACTAATTTACAAAATGTTTCTAAGATTAAAAAAGAGTTTGTAAAAAAAACATCTGATAAAAAATCAGAATTTGAAAAACCTGAAAATAAGGATTTAGAACAAGTTCCATCTGAAGCAGAAATAAAGGAGGTTTCTGAACTTATTTCTAAGGTTAAAAAAGAAATGGCTAAAACAGTTATTGGTCAAGAGAGAGTTATTCAGGATTTTATTTGTGCTTTAATTTGTAATGGGCATGTTTTGCTTGAAGGGGTCCCAGGAATAGCTAAAACTCTTATTGTAAATACTCTTGCTAAAGCATCAGGGTCAACTTCAAATAGAATACAGTTCACAGTTGATTTGTTACCAAGTGATATTATTGGATTAACAACTTATACCCCTCAAAAAGGTTTCGAAACAATTAAGGGCCCTATTTTTGCTAATTTTATTGTTGCAGATGAAATCAATAGAAGTCCTCCAAAAACCCAATCAGCTATGATTGAAGCAATGCAGGAAAAACAAGTTACAATTGGTAAAGAAACCTATAAACTTCCTGTTCCTTTTTTTGTAATGGCAAATAATAATCCTTTGGAAACTAGTGGAGTTTATAGTCTTCCTGAAGCGCAAATTGATAGATTTTTGTTTAAATTAATTATAGATTATCCTAAAGATATTGAAGAGGAAAAAGAAATAATGAAAACTAATGTTAGTCTTAAGAAATTTGAAGAATATGATATTAAAGCTATTTTGTCTCCAGAAAAAATTATTAATATGCAAAAATTAGCTAAGAATATTTATATGAGTGAGAAAGTAAAAGATTATATTGTGAGATTAGTAAAAAAAACAAGAGCTAAAGATTTTGATCATGGGAAGTATATTGATTGGGGTGGTTCTCCAAGGGCAACTATTGGCATGTATATTGCTGCTAAAGCTTGGGCTTTAATGCAGGGAAGAAACTATGTTAATCCTAAAGATGTGAAAGATACAATTCATAATGTTTTAAGACATAGAATCATCCTGAATTATAAAGCAAGAGCAGAAAAAATAACTTCTGATAAAATTATTGATGAAATTTTAGGCATGGTTCAGGTAGATTAAAAAAGGTGAAAAATGAAAGGTAAACTTAATGTTGATGTTCCTACTAGTATAAATGATTTACAGTCTATGATGAAAGATTTTAGACTTAAGGACCAAATTTATAAGCTTCTTTTTAGAGGAAAAGGTTTAGAATTTGAGGGATTTAGAGATTATACTCCTGATGATGATGCTTCTAGTATTGATTGGAAAACAAGTTCAAGGGTGCAGAAACCTCTTGTTAAACAATATAAAGAAGAAAGAGACCTTAATATTATGTTTATTGTTGATGTTGGTGACAACATGGTTTTTGGTTCAACAGAAAAACTAAAATGTGAATATGTTACAGAAATTATTGCTGCTCTTGGTCATTTGATTGTTCTTTCAAATGATAAGGTAGGATTTTTTTTGTTTAGCAATGTTATAAGTAATTATGTTGAATGTAAAACAGGGCAGAATCATTTTCATTTTTTTGTAGATGTATTATCTGATGGTGCTAATTATGGTGGGAAGACTAATTTAAATCAAGCTTTGGATTTTGCAATGGATTATTTTGATAATTCTATTGCCTCTGTTTTTATTATTTCTGATTTTCTTAGTGTGAATAGTGATACTGAAAAAAAATTAAGTCTTTTGTCTAATCAATTTGAGACTGTTTTAATTCAAGTAAAAGATCCTTTAGACATTACTCTTCCTGATGTTGAAGGAGAAGTTGTTTTAGAGGATGCTGAAACTTCTGAACAAATTATAATTAATCCAAAAGTTGCTAAAAAAACTTATGAGCAATATGCCTTAGAACAAGATAATAAAGTACAGGAATTATTTGAAAAGACAAAAGCTGATACACTTAGTTTAGTCACAAGTATACCTTTTGCTGAACCACTTGCTTTGTTTTTAATGCAAAGAGCTCAAAAAAATATATAAAATGAACTTTACATTTTCACATCCACAATATCTTTTTTTCTTATTTGCACTTCCTCTTCTTTTTTTTATCCATTTTTTATCTTTGAGCAATAGGAAAAAAGTTGCATTAAGATTTGCTAATTTTGAGGCTATTTCAAAAATACAAGGAGTTGATTTTTTTTCTAAAAATGTTGTAACACTTTTTTTGAATTTATTTATTGTTTTTTTTTTAATTTTAGCTGTTTCAGGATTAACAATGCATGTACTTAAGGAAGCTAGTTCTTTTTCTTTTGTTATAGCCATAGATTCTTCTCAGAGTATGGAAGCAGATGATCTTTATCCAAATAGATTAGATGTGTCTAAGCAAACAGCTGTAGAATTTCTTGAAACCATTCCTTTTGGTTCTAAAATAGGGATTATTTCTTTTTCAGGAAGCTCTTATATTGAGCAAGATCTTACAGAAGATAAAATAGAACTTACTAATGCAATTGGTTCTATACAATTGAGTGGTTTTGGAGGAACTGATTTGTATGAAGCAGTTATTACTGGTTCAAATCTTTTAAAAAATGAAGATAGCAAGGCAATTATTCTTTTAAGTGATGGTCAGATAAATGTTGGGACTATTGATGATTCTATTGATTATGCCCATAAAAATGATGTAATTATTCATTCTATTGCAATAGGAACACAGGAGGGAGGCATGGCCAATTATGCTATTTCAAAAGTAGATGAAGATTCTTTAAAAAGTATAGCATATAATACTGGTGGAAGTTTTTTTAGTGTAGAAACAGGGGAAGAGCTTTCAGAATCTTTTTTAGCAATTTCAAGTTTGACTGAAAAAAAGGTTGCTATAGGTTTAGCTTCTTATTTGCTTGTCTTTGCTATTGTTCTTTTTGTTATCCAGTTTTTCCTTTCTAATACTAGGTACTTGAATTTGCCGTGATGTATTGACGCCCACGCCGTAGACCTCGACTTTTTGTCTAATTCAAGGGGTCACACACTCTTTCTTAATGACCGCATGTTTATTCAATTTGTCGTTGCTGTTTAGGATTTATAAATCTTGTCGTTGGACTTATGGATAAAAGTTGTCATGGTTTTGGTTGTTTCCATTACAATAATTCTTAAAAACTATATTTTACAAGAAGTTACTATGGTTAAGATAGAAGATATAACTGAAGATAGTAAAGGATTGGAGTTCGCACTTTCTTTAGTTAGGACGTCATTTAATGGAGCATA